>JBAWFB010000181.1:0-1829 GCA_049591495.1 Solirubrobacteraceae bacterium | reverse complement strand
GGCCGCACCGCTGCCTCCGATAAAAAATCTCGCGGAGGGCTCGCTGGTCCGCGTTACCGGCATCTGCACGCTCGAGCATGGCTCCGATCCGCTCGGTGTTCCCGTCGCCTTCAACGTCCTGCTGCGTTCGCTCGGCGACATTCAGATCCTTGCTCGCCCGTCGCCGCTGAATATCCGCAACCTCATCCTTTTGCTTGGCCTGCTTCTGCTGGCCGTTATCGTTGCCGCCGCCCGTGGCTGGATACTCGAGCGCCAGTTGCGCCGCCAGACCTCCGCGCTCGCCGAGCGCATCGAGTCCGAAGCCGCCCTCGAGCGCCGCCGCAGCCGCATTCTTGAGGACATCAATGCCGGCCGCCCGCTGCCGGAGATACTCGAACAGATCACCGCGCTGGTCTCCTTCAGCCTCACCGATTCTCCCTGCTGGTGCCAGACCTCGCCCGGAGCCTTCCTCGGCAACCGTCCCGCCGATCTGGATGCACTCAACGTAATCCGCCAGGAGATCGTCTCCCGCTCCGGCCCTCCGCACGGCCAGATCTTCGTTGCGCTTCAGCCCATCGCGCCCGCTGGTGCCGACGCCTCGGAAGCGCTCTCGATCGGTGCATGGCTCATCGCGCTCGCCATCGAAACCCACGGTCTCTATGCCGATCTCCGCCACCGGTCCGAGTTCGACCTGCTCACCGAAATCCACAACCGCTTCTCGTTCGAAAAGCGTCTGGAAGCTGCGGTGGATGAGGCTCACGCCAGCCACGCCACATTTGGCCTTATCTACGTCGATCTCGATGAGTTCAAACAGGTCAATGACAGCTACGGCCACCGCGCCGGCGACTGCTACCTGCAACAGGCCGCGCTGCGCATGAAACACCAGCTCCGCCCCGGCGACATGCTCGCCCGGCTCGGAGGCGACGAGTTCGGCATCCTTGTCCACTCGGTCGGCACCCGCACCGAACTCGAGGAGATCGCCCGCCGCCTCGGCGGCTGTATTGAATCGCCCTTCGCCATCGATGGCTATCAGCTCTGCGGCTCAGCCAGCCTCGGCGCGGCGATTTTTCCCGAAGACGGCGATACCAAGGACACCCTGCTCAGCGCCGCCGATGCGGCCATGTACGTCGCCAAGCACACCCGGAAGTCCACCGCGGAGATGGGCGCACAAACTTCTCGCTAGAGTCACATATGTCGATAGAATTGTCCCGGGATTTTGCCGTGGAATCGGCTGCGCACCAGCACCCATCCAGCCACATATGCGCAATTTGCCCCGGCAAAGCGGGTCCCATAAAGCAACTCCAGCCGTCATAACAATTCGTACGCCCTGCTACCGCTTCGCCTTCGGAAACTCTTCCACGTGCATCTCGCCCTTGCGTCCGAAGTAGACGACCTTGCCGCCGGTCAGGAATGCCCAGTACGCGGTTACACCCGCGGCCGTGGCGCGCTGCACGAACTCGGGATACCGTACCGCGTCTGCCTGCGCCCCGCGAATCGCCGCCACTAACTCTTCGCCGGAAAACTCCTCGGCAACCGGATCCAGCTTCAGGATCATCGTATCTGCATATGCCTCGCGGCCGGCGGAATAGTAGGTCTTGCGCCCTGCCGCAAAATCAACCAGGTAGGACTCCACTCCCGCCTCCAGCAGCGTCCCCACCACCTGCGGGAAAGTCATGCGGCCCTCCTGCGTTGCAACTGTCACCTCGTGAATCGCCTGCGTATTCATCCTCTCCCCTTTTACTCGGTTGGAAGCTTTTGCAGACCGTGCGCCCGCACCAGCTTTTTCAACGTTGCCACCATCACCTCGCGCTCGCTCTTCGTCAATGGCGAAAAGAACTCCTCGTCATTCT
>JBAWFB010000180.1:0-2603 GCA_049591495.1 Solirubrobacteraceae bacterium | reverse complement strand
GGACTACGTGACTGGTTCCTGAGCTTTGGCCGGGCGGGCCGCAGCCCTAACCGAGCGCTTGCAGCAGGTCATCAATTAGGTCGGAGACCGTTTCGAGGCCGACCGACAAGCGCACCAAAGCCGGATCGACTTCAAGGGCGGAGCCGACGACCGAAGCGTGCGTCATTCGTGCCGGATGCTCAATCAGGGACTCGACAGCGCCGAGCGACTCGGCCAGCGTGAACAAGGCCGTCTGCTTGACGGCCTCCAGCGCGGCGGCTTCTCCACCGGTCAGCGTGAACGAGACCATGGCCCCGAAGTCCGACATCTGGCGCTTGGCAAGATCATGACCTGGGTGCGTTGGCAATCCGGGGTAGTGAACGGCCGACACCGCTGGATGCTCGGCAAGCAAATGAGCCACGGCCATGGCGTTGGAACACTGCCTGTCAAGGCGAACTGCCAGGGTCTTCAAGCCTCGCTGGACCAGATAGCAGTCGAAGGGACTGGGGACGGCGCCGGTTGCATTCTGAATGAAGGTCAAGTGCTCAGTCAGTTCCTGGTTACTCGTCACGACGCAACCCCCCACAACGTCGGAGTGGCCACCGAGGTACTTGGTGGCCGAGTGAATCACTGCGTCTGCGCCGAGCGAGAGCGGCTGTTGCAAGTACGGCGTCGCAAACGTGTTGTCGACGATGCACAAGCCACCATTGGCGTGGGCGACGGACGCGACCGCTTCGATGTCAACAACGCGAAGGAGTGGATTACTCGGAGTCTCGATCCAGACAAAGCGAGTCTCGGGCCGCCAAGCAGCCGCTACGGCCAAAGGATCTGTCAGGTCGACGGGAGTGTGCTCGAGGCCGACGTTGCCGTAGACACGGGCGATCAAACGGTATGTCCCACCGTAGGCGTCATTCGGGATAATGACGTGGTCTCCCGGCTTGGTTAGGCGCAGCAGAGCGTCTTCAGATGCCATACCGCTCGCAAAGCAGAAAGCCCTCTCCCCTCCCTCCAGGGCCGCCATTGTGCCTTCCAGAGTGGCTCGGGTCGGATTCCCGGTCCGGCTGTACTCAAACCCCTTGTGTTCCCCGACCGCCGACTGCGCGTATGTCGTAGCCAGATGTAGGGCCGGAATGACCGAGCCCGTGGTGGCATCGGGTGGTTGGGAGGCATGGATCGCCAACGTGGCGAAGCCGTGCCGGCTATCTCTCGAGTTTGTCTTGCCAGCCGTCATCGACCGTCTCCTTCTGGGGCTCGGCTTCCAGCCAGGAAGCTGAGAGCGTCAGTTCTTGTCAGGACTCCAACGGGATGGCCGTGGTCGATCACGATCACGGCCGGGGAATCCTCAAGCCGCCCGACCGCCACCTCGACACGCTCGCCACTACCGACTGTCGGCATTGGCGGGCCCATGACGTCGCGTACCGACTTGTCCAATAAGTTCGCGTCCTGGAACGCTCTTTGCATCAACTCGCGTTCGAGAACTGCGCCAATTACCTCGGCTTCGGCCAGCGGGGGTTCTGCCTGGACGACTGGCAGTTGAGAGATACCGAACTCCTGCATGATCTCGATTGCCTCGCGGGCGGTGTCGTCAGGATGGACGTGGATTAGTTCCGGCAGGGCAGCCCCCTTGCGCTCCAGCAAGTCGGCTACGGTCAGGCCGCGATCCCGTAAAAAGCCATGATCTGCCATCCACTCATCGTTGTAAAGCTTGGACAGGTAGCCGCGACCCGAATCTGGGATCAGCGTGACCACGACGTCGTCGGGGCCGAGTTCCGGCAGAAGTTGCAAGGCGGCCCAAACAGCTGTGCCCGTCGAGCCGCCGACGAGGATGCCCTCCTCGACGCTCACGCGCCGAGCCGTATGGAAAGAGTCCGTGTCCCGCACCATGATCACCCGGTCGACGGCCTTTGGGTCATAAGTCGTGGGCCAGAAGTCCTCCCCGATCCCCTCGACCAGGTAAGGGCGGCCGGAACCGCCCGAGTAGACCGAGCCCTCGGGATCGGCTCCGATGATTTGAATGTCGGGGTTCTGGGACTTGAGATAGCGGCCAATGCCACTGATCGTCCCGCCGGTGCCGATGCCGGCCACGAAGTGGGTGACCCGGCCGGCGGTCTGGCGCCAGATCTCAGGTCCGGTGGAGCGGACGTGCGACTCTGGGTTCTCGTCGTTGTGGTACTGGTTCGGGTGATAGGCGCCTGGTATCTCCGAAGCGAGACGCGCTGTCACCGAGTAATACGAATCGGGATGATCGGGCGCGACCGCTGTCGGACAGACCACGACCTGAGCTCCGTAGGCACGGAGCAAGCCGACCTTCTCCGGGGCCATCTTGTCCGGCATGACAAAGATGCACCGATAGTGACGGCGGGCTGCCACAATAGCCAGACCCACACCGGTGTTGCCTGAGGTTCCTTCCACGATCGTGCCGCCCGGCTTCAACAAGCCTTCCCGTTCGGCGCGATCGATCATGGCTACGGCGGGCCGGTCCTTCACACTGCCGCCAGGGTTGAGGTTCTCAAGCTTGGCCAACAGCACGCCGGGGAAATCCCGCCCGACACGGTCAAGGCGGACAAGGGGCGTATCGCCGATGAGATCGAGCAGCGACCCGACCACCTCCATCGGTGCAGCCG
>JBAWFB010000179.1:0-32032 GCA_049591495.1 Solirubrobacteraceae bacterium | reverse complement strand
ATCTTGACCGACTACCTCAACAGCGTCGCGTACGGCACCGTGGGGGGTCAGACCGCATTGGGAGTGCAGGCAGCGTCGCGGATCTTCTTCGATGAGAGCGCCTCCAAACTGGATCTGCAACAGTCCGCACTGCTGGCGGGTCTGCCGCAAGCGCCTTCGCAGTACAACCCGTTCTTGTACCCGGGGGCAGCGCGCGAACGCCGCAACGAGGTGCTCGGGAAGATGGCTGAACTGCACTACATCTCACGCGCGCGGGCCGCCGCCGCCGAGGCGGCCACACTGGAAGTGAAGCACGGCGACTACTACACCCAGCGCCAGGAAGGCTTCTTCTTTGAATTCGTACGCCGCCAGCTCGTCGAACGCTATGGCCTCAACCAGGTGGAGAAGGGCGGCCTGAAGGTCTACACGACGATCGACCTCAACATGCAGCGTGAGGCGCGCAAGGCGATCGCCGAAGTGCTGGACGAGCCGGGCGATCCGGCGTCGGCGATCGTCACGATCGATCCGCACAACGGCGACATTGAGACGATGGCGGAGTCTGAGAGCTACGACCAGTCGCAGTACAACCTCGCCTCCGAAGGCCACCGTCAGCCCGGGTCGACGTTCAAGGCGATCGTGCTTGCCGACGCGTTGTCGCGCGGTGTGGACCCCAACACCACCTACTACGAGTCGCACACCCTCGCTCCCGGCTGGCTTCCCACCTATCCGACCTACGAAGTGAAAACGTTCGAGGACACCTCGCTCGACAAGTCGATCAATCTCGTGCAGGCCACCCTCACCTCCGATAACACGGTCTACGCGCAGCTGGCCGCAGATCTCGGCGAGGAAACGGTCACGCAGATGGCCTATAAGCTCGGGGTGAAGGAGCATCTGGACAGTTACCCGGCAGAGGCCCTCGGCGGCTTGACGGTCGGCGTGAGCCCGCTCGAAATGGCCAATGTGTATGCGACGCTCGCAGACGGTGGCTGGCGCAACACTCCGATCGCAATCACGAAGGTGGTGTTTCCGGACGGCTACACCGACACCAACTGGGGAGAGCCACACCGCGTGAAGGTGCTCTCAGACGGTGTTACCTCTGAGGAGACCAGCATCCTGCACCAAAACGTGCTCGAGGGCACGGCGACGCGCTCGGCGATCGACTGTCCCACAGCCGCTAAGACCGGGACCACCAGCAACCTCGTGGACGCGTGGCTGGATGGGTACATGCCCGATTACTCGACCTCTGTGTGGATGGGCTATCCCAACAAACTGGTGCCGATGACCGATGTGCACGGGGAGCCTCAGCAGGGCGGATACCTGCCCGCGGAAATCTGGCACGACTACATGGCAGCGGCCACCGAAGGCAAGCCGTGCGTGGAATTCCCCTCTCCGACCGAACCGCTTTCCTACCAACCGTTCTTTGGCAAATACGCAACGACCGGTGCCGCCTTGGTGAAGACTCCATATGAAGGCGAACAGAGCACAGCCGTCGGGAACGGCACTCAGAAGAAGAAGACCGCACCGGGCGAACACCCGGCTCCACCGGCTGAAAGGCCCACCGGTGGCGCGCCCAACGAAAGCGCCGAACCCCCGGATGGCAATGAAAACGGGCGGGGTGCGCCGGCGCCGAGCGTGCACGAAACGGCCCAGCCCACACCCGCCGAAAAAGCCCCGGCGCCGGTGGTCGGCGGAGCGGGCGGAGCCGAACCTCCGAAACCCTGAGGGCACCGGCGCGGACGTCAGCGACCGTCGACACGCCGACGCTGGTAGTTTGACGGTGCACACTTCAACACAGGGTCCGCACCGACAGCGCGTGAGGACCCGGACGGGATGCAGCTCGTGGCTAAGGAAGACAAGGTCGAATTCGAGGGCGAGGTGATCGAGGCCCTACCGAACGCGATGTTTCGTGTGAAGCTCGACAACGACCATGTGGTGCTCGGGCACGTGGCCGGCAAGATGCGTCGCTTTCGCATACGCATCCTGCCGGGAGACCGTGTCCGCTGCGAGCTCTCCCCGTATGACCTCGACCGCGCGCGCATCGTTTACAGACACCGTTGAGCCGCGCTCGCCAAAGAACGCACCGTCCCCAAATCCTCCACAGGTATCGCTGAGCTCTCCCTAATCGACTCGATCACGGCCGCGCTGCAGACGCGCGGAGGGCGCATCGTGCGTGGTATCGGCGACGACGCCACCGTGGTGAAAGCGCTGAAGCTGTGCGTGACCTCGATCGATTCGATCGTGGAGGGAGTGCATTTCCGTCTCGACGACCCTGCGTTGAGCTTCCAGGACATCGGCTGGAGAGCGCTTGCGGGTGGGCTGTCGGATATCGCGGCGATGGGCGCACAGACAGGCGAGGCCTATGTTGCACTCGGAGTGCCCGCGCATGTGAGCGAGCAGCAGGCGCTCGAGCTGATGCTGGGCGCCGAGGAGCTGGCGGAGATGACGGACACGACGATCCTCGGCGGCGACGTGGTGAGCGCACCCGCGCTGTTTGCGAGCGTGACGGTGGTGGGTTGGGCCGAGCGCGACCAGAAGCTTCTCGGTCGCGACAAAGCGCGACCGGGCGATCTCATCGGTGTGACGGGCACGCTCGGAACCAAGCCACGACGGCCGCTGCCGCGATTGCTAGAGGGACGCGCGATCGCCCCAGCAGGGGCCCACTCGATGATCGACCTATCCGACGGGCTCGCGACCGACGCGCTCCACATAGCACGGGCCAGCGGGATGGTGCTGAAGATCGACCTGGACCAGTTGCCGACCGACGAGCAAACACGGCACACCGCCGAGGAGCTGGGCGTGCCGGTGTGGGAGGCAGCGGCGACGGTGGGCGAAGACTACGAGTTGTGCGTGTGCGTCCCGCGCAAGCGGGCCGAGCGCGTCAGTCAAGCGTGCGAGCGGGTTGGGGCGTCGCTGACGTGGGTGGGCCACGTCGAGGAGGGCGAGCCGGGCGTGGTGCTACGACACGAGGGGCGCAAGCAGGCGCTGACGGGATTTGAGCACCGGTGGTAGAGCTGGTTCACCAGGCACGCTGAAAACGCCGGCAGCGGATCCGGTCAGGCGCGTGGCGCCTCCCGGTAGACGCGCGGCACCGAGCGGCACCGCGGTCTGCAGGCGCGCGAATACGATCAACCGGTGCGTGGCGCTGAACGGAGGTGTGCAGGAGGACAGCACGAGCCGCGCGTAGTCCACCGGTTTGATGACAGACACGTCGGTGGGGAGGACGGTGCGCGAGCCCACCACCTTGTAGGCAAAGCGGGCATAGGGCATTTCGAGCACGATCGACTGTCCCGGGTGCAGTTCGTCGATGTGGCGAAACGGAGCGAGATAGGTGGTGCGGTGACCGGCGATCGCGGTTGTGCCGCCCGGGATGCCGGGGAAGTTCGTTTCGGAGTAGATGCCCGGGCCGCTCTCCAGTTCAGATGTGCCGGTGCCCTTCACAACGACGAAGTTCGCGCCGATCTTGGGGATTCGGATGAAGCCGACCGCCGAGCCGTTCTTGGAATGACGCTGCAGCTCGGAAGCCAGATAGGCGATCCTGCGGCGCTCTTCGTGCAGGTGGGTGAGGGCGAGCTGCGCCGCGGTGGTTGGCTTAGCGCGATCGAGCGTGCGCAGGTCGGAACCGAGGCTTTCCTGTTTGAGCTGGGCCAGCAGCGCCGTGACCGGCTCCTGCCACACGAGCGTCACACCTGCGTCGATCAGCAGTAGCGTGCCGACAGCGATCAGTAGCGACGCGAGCATTGTCGTCATACGCGAGCGACGAGGACGATGCGACGGCGGTAGCGGCGTCAGCAGTGTGCCTGGACGCGACAGCGACAGCCTGTCGGCGCCGGGCTTTTTGCTTGATGTGTGAGCCATGACTTTTAGCGCGGCAGCGCCGAGGAGGTACCGCCCAACGATCCAGGTCCAGCGTAGGACACCGGGCCACGCGTGGAGACCTCTGCCCACTCCCGCGGGCCCACGGTATCCGCGGGAGCCCGTGCCAAGACTCTCAGCAGAACCGCGAGCAGGCAACCGAACGCGGCGCTCCACACGAGCGCTCCGAACAGGCCGATCTGTCCGCCGGCCAGCGCAAGCACGATGCTCTGAGCGAGCCCCCCGAGCCCGAGCCCCAGCTCGCGCGCGTAGACGACCAGCAGGAGCACGAGCGGGACGAGACTCGCGAGGATCGCCGCAAGCGCAAGCACGCGGCGACGAGCGTCCGGTTGCGGAGCTGGCGATATGGCCAGCAGCCACAGGTGCAGCGCGGGCACGAGCAGCAGGCACGCGAACGGGTTGACAAGCCACGTGAGCAGTGCAACTACCAGCAGCACCAGCAGCACCGCGAGGCCCGCACCGTCGGCCGCGGGGCGCACGGGCAGCGCCATGCGCCGCACAAGCAGGGGCCATGCGAGCAGCGCGAGCGCCAGCACGAGCACTGCCGAGAGGACGGCGGCAGAGGCCGAGCCATCGGCCGAGAGGGATGTGGCGGGTAGCTGGCCTGGAGGCGCCGCGACGATCCCGAGCGCTCCGAGCAGGATCGCGAATAGTGCACCTGCAAGGAATGGCGCCCCTGCCGTCAACGTCCAGAGCATCCAGCGTGCAACCGGCTCGCGGCGACGGCGCAGACGCGCCAGCGCATCGATGCCAACGAGCAGCGGCGGCAGCAGCAGCCCAAGCACCAGCAGCCTGACCGCCCAATTGGGTAGCGCGTTGCGGCCAAGCAGCAGGCGCGGCGCCGAGGGCGCGGGGAGGTTGGCCCCTTCATCCAGCGCATATATGGCGCTCAGCACTGCGCTGCCAAAGTTCTGCAGGCGGGCTTCGCTGACTCCCTCGCCGGGCGCCGGCCCGCGCACTCCGCTGACCTGAACCAGCACCGACGGCACGCCGGCGGCGTTCAGCGGGGCCTGTTCGCCGGTGGCGAGCGGAAACGAGAGGTGCGCGAGTTGAGCCGAGATGCTGGGCGTGTCCGAGTTGGCGTCGACCTCCTCGGAGATTGCGCCGTCGAGCGTGAGTTGCAGGCTTTCCGGCGCTGTGCCGGGAGCGCTCGAGTAGGGCAACACGAATGGCTTGTGGGCGACGTTGCCGGCGAGATCGCCGAGCGCAATCGTCGCATCGAGCGGGCGCGGGCCGTGCTGAGCGAAGTCGGCTGCGCCGCCGTAGCCGCCGCTGCCGCCGCTGGTGGACACGAGCACGATCGTGCGGCGCGTCTCGCTTTGGGAGAAAACGCGTGCGAGCTCCAGCAGTGCGGCGGTGCCGGATAGTTCGGCGGCGGCACCGTGGCCGGCGGCGTCGCGATGGGCGACGATCGCTATCGGGCTTTCGCCGGTCGATCCGGGGCGTTGCGCGATCACGGTGGTCAGTGTGCGGGCGCCGTCGATCGTTTGAGCGTGGAGTTGGTGCGTGGAGACCTGAAAGCCGCCGCCGACCGTAGCGGAGGTTGTCGTGCCCGCGTTGGATTCGCCCGCGTCGGAGGATGTCTGTGTGGGTGGAGCACCCAATCCACGCAGCGTCTGGGCGATGTAAGCGGCAAGTTCGTTGTCACCTACACTGCCGGGCCGGCGATCGGGGAAGCGTTTTGCGAGGGCCTGCAGGCTGGCGAACGCACGGGCGCCGTCGAACGCGTTCGGCGCGAACGTGGAGCTGAGCGGTGCCCCGCGGCCTGCGAGCGAGAATCCCGCGATCACAAGCACGAACAGCAGCGGCACGAACGCCGCCCGGTAGATGCGGCCGTCGAACATCGACGCAGACCATAGCCCCCGTGGCGGGCCTTCTGCCCCGTTCGGGGCACGGACACCCCATGCGGGGCACGGGCGTGCCGTCCGGCGAGGTATCGTGCGGTCCGCTCGTGCTTCAGCCCGTCGCCACAGGACACAAGTCGCTTGCCGACTACACCCACATTTGCGGGCGTGAGCTGATCGAGGAGATCCGCGAACTGGCCGAGCCATTGAAGGGCAAGCGCGTGGTGCATGTGTCCGCGACCGCGTTCGGTGGGGGCGTGTCGGAGATCCTCTACACGCTGGTGCCGCTGATGCGCGACGTGGGACTGGACTGCGAGTGGCAGGTGATCTATGGCCGTGAGGAGTTTTTCAACGCGACCAAGCTGATGCACAATGCGCTGCAGGGCAACCCACAGGACCTCGACGAGGAGCAGTGGGGGACGTGGGAGCAGTACAACGAGATGAACGCGCGCGAGCTGTCGGGGGGGTGGGACGTGTGTCTCGTGCACGACCCTCAGCCCGCGGGCCTGCACCTGCTCGTGCCGGAGAAGGCGAAGGGGTGGGTGTGGCGTTGCCACATCGACCTGTCGACCCCCAATCCGGCCACGATCAAGCGCCTGCTGCCCTACATAGCGAGCTACCCGCAGTCGTTGTTCCACATGGAGGGCTACGTCCCCGAGGGCATGGGGGGGAACGTCAACATCGTGCCGCCGGCGATCGATCCGCTGATGCCGAAGAACATGGCGCTGTCGCCCGAGGACGCGTCGTATGTGTGTGAGCAGTTCGGGATCGATGTGGACCGGCCGCTGATCTGTCAGGTGTCGCGTTTTGATCCGTGGAAGGACCCGCTGGGGGTGATCGACGCGTATCGAATCGTCAAGGAGCAGCTTTCCGACGTGCAGCTGGCGCTCGTCGGCTCGATGGCGAGCGACGACCCCGAGGGCTGGGACTTCTTCAACGCCACGATCGCCCACGCGGGTGGGGATCCCGACGTGCACATCCTCAACAATTTCAACAACGTCGGCGCGATCGAGGTCAACGCGTTTCAATCTCATGCCGATGTGGTGGTGCAGAAGTCGATTCGCGAGGGATTCGGGCTGACCGTCTCAGAGGCGATCTGGAAGGCGCGTCCGTTTATCGGCGGAGACGTGGGTGGGATACCGTTGCAGGTGGACGATGGGGTGACGGGCTTTCTGGTGTCAACTGTCGAGCAGTGCGCGGCGCGCTCGCTTGAGTTGCTGGGCGATCCGGCGCTTGGTAAGTCACTGGGGCGACGTGGCAAGGAGCATGTGCGCAGCCACTTCCTCACACCGCGCTACCTGCGCGACTACCTGAAGATCTTCAGGGAGCTCGGGGAATCGTGAGCGGCGCGCCGGCACAGCGATCGCCGCTCGTGCTGGTCAGCAATCGGGGCCCGGTCACGTTCGGCCCCAACGGGGAGGTGCAGCGCGGCTCGGGCGGGCTTGTGACGGCGCTGACCGGTCTTGCCTCCCACCGCGACGCGGTGTGGGTGGCCTCGGCGATGAACGAGCACGACGCGCGCGTCTCGCGCGAGCACGACGGGCGTGCGTTCCCTGTGCGCTCCCCCGCTGGAGGGGAGTATTTGGTGCGCCTGGTCGCGTCCGATCCGGAGGCGTATGACCGCTTCTACAACGTGTTTGCCAACCCAATGCTGTGGTTCATCCAGCACTACCTGTGGGACCTGTCGAACGCGCCCGACATTCGTCGCCACGAGATCGAGGCGTTTGAGTTCGGCTACAACGTTGTCAACGAGGATCTCGCGCGAGCGGTGGTCGAGGAGATAGCGCAGGAGCGCGAGCCGGTGGTGATGGTGCACGACTACCATCTCTACACGCTGCCGGACCTTGTTCGCCGCGCGCGTCCGGACGTGTTCTTGCACCACTTCGTGCACATCCCGTGGACCCAGTCGGACTCTTGGCGCGTGCTGCCTTCCCGCATCCGCCGGGAGATCTATGCGGGGTTGCTGGCGAACGACATCATCGGCTTCCACACCCGCTCCTACAGGCGCAACTTCCTGCAGTGCTGCCAGGACCTGATGGACCTGGAGGTGGACTTCGAGCGCGGCGTGGTGCGCTGGCAGGATCGCGAGGTGTGGGTGCGCGCGTATCCGCTGCCGATCGACCATGAGGCGACGCGTCAGGTGGCGCGTGGTCCGCACGTGGCGGAGTTCGAGCGGGAGCTGTTGCGCCGCCGTCGCGACTTCTTGATCCTGCGCGTGGACCGCGCGGACCTGTCGAAGAACGTGCTGCGGGGCTTCTCGGCGTTTGACCTGTTCCTCGAGCAGCATCCCGAGTTTCGCGAGCGCGTGACGTTCATGGCGCAACTGATGCCCTCCCGTACCGACGTGCCGGAGTATGCGGAGTATCTGGAACGGATCGAGGCGCTGGTGGCGGTCGTCAACCACCGCCACGGCACACCGGACTGGATGCCGATCCAGCTGAAGCTGCGCGACGACTTGGAGGAGGCGATGGCGGCCTACAAGCACTACGACGTGCTGCTCGTGAACGCGATGTTCGACGGGATGAACCTGGTGGCCAAGGAGGGCCCGATCGTCAACGAACGCGCGGGCGTGTCGATCCTCTCGGAGAACACGGGCGCGCACGAGGAGCTCGGCGAGTACGCGCTGTCGGTCAATCCGTTCGACATCCAGGAGCTCGCCGACTCGATCCACGCGGCGCTGGACATGCCGGCCGCGGAGCGCGCACGGCGGGCGGACGGGCTGATCGAGATCGTGACCTCGCGCGACCCGGGCAACTGGATCGACGAGCAGCTGGCGGACATCGGGGCCAAGCGCGCGGCGCAGGGTCGATTTTGAGGGGATAGCTGCACGTTCCCTGTTATGATCGGCCGCCGCCGCCAAGACTTGTATGACTTTGCCCGCCACCACATACGACCTCGTGCTGATGCTCGACCCGCAGACGGAGGAGTCTGTGCGCGCAAAGATCGTGGCGGATGTGCGAGAGGCGATCGCGGCAAAGGGCGAGTTGGAGCGCCACGACGAGTGGGGCGAGCGGGCGCTGGCATATCCGATCGACCACAAGACGACGGCCGAGTACCACCTGCTGCAGTTTCACGCCTCCTCGGTCGAGTTGATCGCCGAGCTGAATCGCACACTGCACATCACCGATGGGGTGATCCGCTTTCGCATCAACAAGCTGAAGCCGGGCACACCCGCGGCGCCGGACATGCGTCCCGGTGCCGCGCCGGTGCGCGAGGAGCCTTCGCACGGTCGTGACGAGATCGAGCTGGACGCAGCCGAGGAGCACGCGGTCGCGTAATACACTCGGGGGCATGCGGCCGCTGAGAACAACGACTGTTGGGGGGCTTTCGGCGTACGGCGCGATGAGCCTCCGATCCGCGCACTCTCGCCGAGGGAGGCTCTCGTGAGCGAGCCGGCGAGTGGTGGTGGTCCGACCGTCCGCCGAACCGACGTGTTGCGCGCGTCGCCTCCGATGTTCGAGTCGCGCGTGCTGGATGCGTTTTCGCGCGTGCACCCGGCTGTGCCGATCCTGATCTTCATGCCGGTGATCGTGGCGCTTGCGGCGTGGGAGCTTTCGTTCGTGAAAGCGCTGGGGACGCTCGGGCTGTTCGTCGCCGGTTACGCGCTGTGGACGCTGTTTGAGTACTGGCTGCACCGGATCGTGTTCCACTTCGAGCCCGACCACGGGATCGGGGCGCGCATGCACTGGATCATCCATGGCATCCACCACGAGCATCCGAACGATCCGCTGCGTCTTGTGATGCCTCCGGCGGTGAGCATTCCGCTCGGCGCGGTGGTGTTCGGCGTGCTGTATGTGGCGTTTGGCAAACGCTATGCCCCTGGTGTGGGCGCGGGCTTCTTCGCGGGCTACCTGGCGTACGACATGCTGCACTACTACGTCCATCACTTCCGTCCCCGCTCGCGGGTCGGGAGAATGCTGCGCGAGCGCCATATGCGCCACCACTTCCAGGACGACACACGCGGGTTCGGGATCAGCGCGCCCTACTGGGACGAGGTGTTTGGCACCTCCTCTCGTGCGCGCGACGGCGAGCCGGCCAAGTAGTCCCCGCAAATAGCGTTGTTCGAGCGTCCGCCCACCCTCATGCGCGGCACCGTCGCTGACGGCGCACACCGATCTCTCTAGACTCGCGCTGGGCCTCCGGCGCCGACCGCGAGACTTGAAAACACAGACACAGCGAAAGGAACAGCCGTGGCCGCCACCAACATCAATCGGGTCGTTATGACCGGGAACCTGACCGCCGATCCAGAGCTTCGCTCGCTGCCGAGCGGTTCCTCTGTGTGCAGCCTGCGCATCGCGTGCAACACGCGGCGCAAGAACGGCAGCAGCGGCGAATGGGAGGATAAGCCCAACTATTTCAACGTGACGGTGTGGGGCGCGCAGGGCGAGAATGCCGCCCGCTACCTTGCCAAGGGACGCCCCGTGGCGATCGACGGAAGGCTCGAGTGGCGTGAGTGGGAGGCACAGGACGGCACGAAACGCAGCGCAATCGATATCATTGCCGATTCGGTGCAGTTCCTCGGGTCGCGTGAAGACCCCTCCGGAGGTGGAGGGTTCTCGGGCGGCGGGGCATCTCAGGGCAGCGACGTGCCGGTTGACAACGGCGACTTCCAGCCCGCACCGGTCTCCGGCCAAGCCGGGGATGACGACATTCCGTTCTAGTTCAAAAGCAAGGATCTTCCAGTGGCAAAGCGCGGTCGCGGCAAGCCTGTCCGACGACGAGACAAGAAGGGTGGCCCCGGCAGCGGGAGGCGTAAGCCTTGCCAACACTGCCGCGACAAGGTCGAGCAGGTCGACTACAAGGACGTAGTAACGCTTCGGAAATTCATCTCCGAGAAGGGCAAGATCCGCTCACGCAGGATCACCGGCGCGTGCCGGCGCCATCAGGGCCAGATCGCGCGTGCGGTCAAGCGCGCCCGTGAGCTCGCGCTGCTGCCCTACGTGAACGAGGGCGGCCGCGATGACCACCCGCGGCGTGAACGCGGCGATCGCGATCGGGAACGGTAGAGGCGATGCCCGAAGCCATACTCCTGAAGGACGTTGACACGCTCGGCGAGCAGGGCGCCGTGGTCGACGTGTCCAAGGGCTACCTGCGCAACTTTCTGATCCCGCGCAAGCTCGCCCAGCCGGCGACCCGCGGGGCGATCGAAGTCATTCGCCAACGCCAGCAGGCGGCCGAGCGAGCAGCACGCGAGTACGTCGAGAAAGCAAACGACAACGCCGCGCTGTTGAACAAGACGGTGCTCACGATAACCCAGCAGGCCGGAGCCGACGGACGCCTGTTTGGGTCGGTGACCGCCCAGGACATAGCCTCGGCGATTCGCGACGCTCGCGGGCTGCGCACCGACAAGAGCAATGTGCATCTGCCCGAGCCGATCAAGAACGTCGGCACCTACATGGTGGTGGTCGATGTCGTCGACGGAGTGGCGGCAACGGTCAAGACCATGGTCGTCGCCCAGAAGTAGCCTCCGGCGCTGCGCGCCAAGCTTGCGGTCTGACCCACCTGCGAACATGTGTTCGTGAGGATCAGACCAATGATTTCCCTCTCAATTGCGGGTTTGACGTGCGAGCAGCCGAGCAACCCGACGTAGACTCGCCGAAGCTATGAGCGCAGTCGCCACAGCGAACGGTTCGAGCATGCCGACAGGCGTGATCGCACCGCCACACAACCTCGACGCCGAGCAGTCGGTACTCGGCGCGATCCTGCTGTCCGAGCGCTCGCTGTATGCACTGGTGATCGAAGAGGGATTGCGCGCCGATGACTTCTACCGCGACCGTCACGGGCTGATCTACGAGGCGATGCTGGCCCTCTACAACGAATCCGAACCGGTGGACGTGCTGACCGTCACCGACCGTCTGCGCCAGACCGGCAAGCTCGAGCGGGTTGGGGGACCGGCCGCCGTGGACGAGCTGACGGGCGTCGTGCCGGCCGCCGGTCATGCGCGCCGCTATGCGCAGATCGTGCGCGAGAACGCGCTGCTGCGACGCCTGCTGGCGGCGTCCTATGACATCCAGTCAAGTGTGCTGGAGCGCCAGAGCGCACCGCGCGAGCTGGTGGAGCAGGCCGAGAAGACGATGCTGGAGGTTGCACGCGACGACCGTCAGCAGGACTTCCGCTCGATCGAGGAGGTGTTGCACGAGGAGCTGGACAAGCTGCACCGGCTGTCGATCGAGGGAACGGCGCTGACGGGCGCACCGTCTGGCTTCAAGGATCTCGACGAGATCACCGGCGGCTTTCAGCCCGGCAACCTGATCATCATCGCGGCGCGTCCCGCGATGGGCAAGAGCGCGCTGGTGTGCAATATCGCCGAGAACGCCGCGGTCGAACATGGCAGGCCCGTGGCACTGTTCAGCCTGGAGATGGCAGAGGCAGAGCTGGCACAGCGCTTCGTCGCCTCTCAGGCGCGCATCAAGGGCGAGGAGCTGCGCAAGGGACGCGTCAAGGAAGAACGCTGGCCAAAGATCCTAAAGGCCTCCCAGCGTCTGGCGACAGCGCCACTGTGGGTGGACGATTCGAGCGACGTGGGGATGCTCGAGATCAGGGCGAAGGCGCGCCGCCTACACAGCCAGTGCGAGAACGGGCTCGGCCTGATCATCATCGATTACCTGCAGCTGATGCGTACCGACAGCCGCTATGACTCGCGCGTGACCGCGGTCGGCGAGTTGAGCCGCGGACTGAAGATCCTGGCGCGCGAGCTGGGCGTGCCGGTGATCGCGCTGTCGCAGCTGAGCCGCGCCGTCGAGACGCGCCCTGACAAGCGTCCGCAGCTCTCAGATCTGCGTGAGAGCGGGAACTTGGAGCAGGACTCCGATCTGGTGATGTTCATCTACCGCGACGAGTACTACAACGAGGACTCCGAGCGGCCAGGTGAGGCCGATCTGATCATCGCCAAGCATCGCAATGGCGCAGTGGGCAAGGTGACGCTGAGCTTTCAGAAGGAGTACCCGAAGTTCATGAACTACGCGGGTGAGAACCGCTACGCGGCGTGAGCGGCGATCGGTACAGACCGGCCTCGCCCGAAGTCATCGAGCTATGAACGCGGATGTCCTCAGTCTTACCGGCGCGCGCGAGCCGGGTGCGTGCCCGCTCGGGTTGTGCGACGGGAGCGGATTCGTTGTGGATGAGGCCACCAACACGGCCTCGGATTGCCGCTGCCGCGCTTCGCGCATCGCCCGTAAGCGCGCCGCGAGTCTGGAGGGACGGATACCCAAGCGCTACCGGGGCGCCTCCTTTGACCGTCCACCCGTGCTGGGGATGCCCGAGCCGGTGGTGTCGGCTGTGCGTGGGTATGTGCGCAATCTGAGCACGCGAGTCGAGGAAGGCCGCGGTATGTGGCTGGTCGGCGACGTGGGCACTGGTAAGACGACGCTCGCGATGATCGTCTCGGGCGCGGCGCTCGATGCCGGACACTCGGTCGCGATCTACTCACTGCCGCGGCTGCTGAACCTGATCCGCGACGAGGTCGGCGCGGAGGGCAGTCTGCTGGACCTGTTGGACCGACTCTCCTCGGTTGATCTGCTCCACATCGACGACCTTGGGGCGCAACACACCACTCCGTGGAGGCTTGAGCAGCTGTATTCGATCATCGACGCCCGCTATCAGGCAGGGCGCCCGATCCTTGCGACCACCAATCTGATGCCAAGCGAACTGGCCAAGCAGATGGGCCAGCAGATCCTCACGACAGTCACCGATGACGGCAAGGGCCAGACCAGCGAGGAGCGCCGGGTGGTGTCCAACGACGCAAGCGAGGTCGTGGGCCAGCGAATCGTCTCCCGCCTGATCGAGATGTGCGGCGATCCGCTGCCGTTGTTCGGCGCTGACAAGCGCCAGGAGCTTCCCACTCCCGTGCGCTCCGCGGCGCCAGATCCAGCCCCCGCACACGCGTCGTTCTCGAACTCGCATTCCCATAGGCACACCCCGGTGCGTCCGGCCTGAGCCGGCGAGCAGATGGGCGGGGTCCTAAACTCCATGACGCGATGCCTGGAATAGTCATAGTTGGCGCCCAGTGGGGCGATGAGGGGAAGGGCAAGATCACCGACCTGCTCGCCGAACACGGCGACGCGGTGGTGCGCTTCCAGGGCGGCAACAACGCCGGCCACACGATCGTGCGGGGCGAGGAGGAGTGGAAGCTTCACCTGATCCCCTCCGGCATCCTCTACCCGGGCAAGCGCTGCGTGATCGGCAACGGGGTGGTGATCGACCCGAAGGTGCTGATCGAGGAGCTCGACGCGCTGCGCGCCAGGCGCGTGGACGTGAGCGGGCTGCGGATCTCCGCCAACGCGCACCTGATCATGCCCTACCACCTGCTGCTTGACTCCGCCGGGGAGGCCAAACTGGGAAGCCAGCAGATCGGCACCACACGACGTGGAATCGGTCCTTGCTACGCCGACAAGGCGGCGCGCCTGGGGATCCGGGTGCAGGACCTGCTCGACGAGAAGATCCTGAAGAAGAAGATCGTCGCGGCGATGGAGCCCAAGCGACTGTCGCTGCGGCCACACGAGAAGGACCCGGCGCTAGACCTGCACACGATGACCGAGGAGTACCTGACCTACGGTCACCGCCTGGAGCAGCACATCGCCGACACGGCAAAGCTGATGTGGGAGCTGCTGGACGCCGGTGAGAAGGTGATCTTCGAGGGCGCGCAGGGGGCGATGCTCGACATCGACCATGGCACCTATCCGTTCGTCACCTCCTCCAACCCGCTGTCGGGTGCCGCGTGCGTGGGAACGGGCGTTGGGCCCAAGGACATCGATGAGATCTGGGGCGTGTCGAAGGCGTATACGACACGCGTGGGCGCTGGACCGTTCCCGAGCGAGTTGCACGACGAGATGGGTGAGACGATCCGCAAACGTGGGGGCGAGTTCGGCACGACGACCGGTCGTCCCAGGCGCACCGGCTGGCTCGACCTGGTGGCGCTGCGCTACGCCTCGCGCCTGAACACGCTGACGGCGCTGGTGCTGACAAAGCTCGACGTGCTCTCGGGCCTGGACCGCATCCAGGTGTGCACCAGCTACCGCGGCGCGGAGGGCGCGGAGTTTGACGACTTCCCCTACCACCAGACGGTGCTGCATCACACCACCGCCGAGCTCACTGAGCTGGGAGGTTGGAAGGAGGATCTCGGCGAGTGCCGCACGCTCTCAGACCTACCCGACGGCGCACGCGAGTACCTGCGGTTCATCGAGGAGCACACCGGAGCGCCAGTCACGCTGATCGGTGTGGGACCCGGCCGCGAGCAGGTCGTGTGGACCGACGCCGGCCAAGAATCGCTGATCGGGCCCGGCGCGGGCACGTCGGCTGCTGCGTAGACCAGACACCAAGACCCGCTCCAGCGGAGGGTGAAGCTCGAACGTGTCTCGAGCCGCGACTACATGTCAAGCGTGCGCGACAAAATGGGCCGTGTTGGAATCGAACCAACAACCTTGGGCTTAAGAGGCCCCTGCTCTGCCAATTGAGCTAACGGCCCGCGAGGGCGCCGACCCACTGGGGCCGGTGTGGGCACGATTCTAGCCAAGCAGGGCGGAGCCTGAAGGCTGAGCGGGCTGCTGGGCCATTCAAAGCACGATCGTGCGCCCGCCGTCAGCGATCACACGGTCTTCAAGATGCAGCGACACGGCCCGCGCGAGCACGAGCCGCTCGATGTCGCGACCGATGCGTTCCAGCTCGCGCACGCTCTGACGATGATCCACACGGGCCACATCCTGCTCGATGATCGGCCCCCCGTCGAGCTCTGCCGTCACGTAGTGGGCGGTGGCGCCGATCAGCTTGACTCCGTGCTCGCGTGCGCGCCTGTAGGGGTTGGCACCCGCGAAGGCCGGCAGGAAGGAGTGGTGGATGTTGATCACCGGCGCGCCGAGCCGGTCGAGGAAATCGCCGCTGAGGACCTGCATATAGCGGGCCAGCACCACCAGCTCGACGCTGTCGCACAGAAGCTCGAGCATTTGCTCCTCCGCCCGCCCTTTGGCGTCCTTGGTCACCGGCACGTGGTGGAAGGGGACGCCGGCGGCGGCCGCCTCATCGGAGAGGTCGGAGTGGTTTGAGATGACCCCAACCACCTCCGCGTCGAGCTCGCGGCGGCGCCAGCGCCACAGCATGTCCACAAGGCAGTGGTCGTAGCGCGAGACGAGGATCGCAACTCGTTGACGCTCGCCCCAGTAGCGGATCTCCCACTCCATCGCAAAGCGCTTCGCCACTTCGGCGGCGAAGTTGCGCTGGAATGGCTCACGGTCCTCGGCGAGCCCCTCCAGGAAGAACTCGGTGCGCAGGTAGAAGCGTCCTCCGATCGGATCGGAGGAGTACTGGTGTGAGGACACGATGTTGGCTCCCTGCTCGAACAGGAAGCCAGAGACGGCAGCCACGATCCCGGGCTGGTCGGCGCAGTCGATCAGTAGGCGCGCCGAGTAAGGCGGGGTCTCCTCTGCGCCCGCCACACGCTCACTCCGTAGCCGCTATTTCGTCTTCGTCGGGGGGGCGGGGCTGGTTTTTATGATCTTCCCTTCCCCTTTGGAATTTACTTTGACGCTGTAGACCTTGCCGTTGGTGGTCCCCGTGTAGGTTTCGTTGGACGGGTTGCCCGACGGGTTGGCCTTGAGCTCTGCAAGCTCGGCCTGTACCTGCTTGCGCTGTGCCGGAGGCGTGAGGCTGACCGCCTTTTCTGAGGCGAGATCGCCCTCGCGCACGTTCTTTGCTTGATAGGAGTACTTCGCGAGATCGCCATACAGGCCCGCGCTGGCCGGCTTGGTTGGGATCACGAGCTCCAACGCGGCGACCGCCTGCGCCGGTTCGTTGAGGCCTTCTTCGCCGAACACGCTGATCATGTCGTACGCAATGCTCAGCGGAGGATGGCTTGGATTGAGCGCCACGTAGCGGTTCCACGCGTCGACGACCTTCACGAGCAGTTGCTTGCCCTTGGAGGTGAACTTCTGCGTGCTTTCGTCGAAGAATTCGCTCCCGCCCGCTTCGTGATAGCGAGCTTCCGCCAGCTTTGCCCATCCAGCGGCTTCGTTGGGGTACTTGCGTGTGTGCGCTTCAGCAGCCGAGATCTGTTTCGAGTAGCTGGAGCTGCTCGATCCTTCTTTATTGCCGAATATGGCTTCGACGATCCCGCCGCCGCTACCGCCGCCGACGCCAACTCCGAAACCGATGAAGCCGATCCCGAACAGGATCACCAGACCGAGATAGACGGCTTGCACGGTGCGGCGTCTGCCGCGGGCTCTCAGGTCAAAAAGCATCAGTTGGACAGGTCGGGGTCGATGTGGTCGATCATTTCTTCAACGTTGGTCTTCGGTGCGTCTGCCTGTGCCGCCGGGGACGCCTGAGCGCCGCCGGGACCGTCGCCGGTCGATCGCCCAGGGGGGTCGGGCTTTCCCGAAGCACCCGGTGGATCCCACGGAGGGCGCCCTTCCCCTGCGGCTTTCGCCTGCGCCGTGTCGCGTCTTGCGACAACCGACGCAATCAGGATACTCGCCTCGTAGAGCAAATACAGGGGAACCGTCTCCAGCACGAGCGTGAAGGCGTCTCCGGGCAGGAACGCGGCGATCGCCGCACACACCAACAGTGCGTAGCGACGGTGACGGCGCAACTGACGAGGAGTGACGATCCCGACCTGCACCGCGCCGAGGATCGCGACCGGTGCCTGGAAGGTGAGTCCCATCGCGAGCAGCACCGTCGCCGCAAACTTGTAGTACTGGCCGGCTTGCACCATCACGTTGAACTCGCTGGCGTTGAAGTTCTGCAGGAAGTGCACGGCGGTGGGCAGCACGACGAGATAGCCGAAGGCGGCGCCCGCGGCGAACAGGAACGGGACGGAGATCAGCAGCGGCAGCACCGTGCGCCGCTCGCTCGGACTGAACGCGGGCAGCACGAAGCCGTAGAGCTCGAACAGGATCAGCGGCAGCGCGAGCACCAGCGAGAAGTAGAGCGTGACCGTCAGCGTCGAGGTGAGCGATTCCCCGACTCCGAGCGTGGTGGGATTGATCCCGCTCGGACTGCGCGGGATCTTTGCTACATCCGCTTGCAGCCTGGCGATTGCGCCTGCAAGCTGCGCTCTCGTGGCCGCGGGCAGGCCGCTGGCTGGGACGCTCAGCGCGTGCGCCATCGACTGCGTGTCTTTGGCGACTTCGAGCACTCCCTTCTGAGCGAGCCAGGTCTGCCCCGCCGGCCCTTCTCCACGCAGGACCTGCTGCTCGGTCTGTTTGTGCAGCGGCCGGTTGACGAACCCGAGCAGCGCGTGGTTCTGCCAGAAGCAGACACCGAACACGATCGCAAACGCGATGGCGCTCACGATCAGCCGCGTGCGCAGCTCTTCGAGATGGTCCACGATGCTGAGCCGCTCCTCGTGGCCGACCGTGCGGATCGCTGTTGCCATGACCTGTTGAAGCTATCACCGCTCTCTTAAGGGGTAGCTGACTCTCGACTGGGCGGGGGACCCGGGCCGGTGGGGGGAAGGCACGGATCAATCGCCGGAGATTCGCGCTAAAGGCCCGTCGTTGCGAGGTCGATGAGGCGAGAGAGAGACAATGCAAGAGGATCACGAGCATCACACCCGTCACCACGTGCAGCTCCCGAGCGGCCGGCAGATCGAGGTCGTCTATCTCGACAACGCCAACCGGCCTCTCGGACAGGAGCCGGCCTGTGCCCCGGCGGTACCGTGCGAGGCGCTTCATGTCTGCCCTCGTTGCACGGGAGGGCTCGTGCATCCGCTCGATTGGGCTGAGGAGTCTCCTGGGCGCTGGCGCATCTCGATGCGCTGTCCCGACTGCGATCTACTGCGCGAGGGCGTGTTTGGACAGGCGCTCGTGGAACGCCTCGACGAAGAGCTCGATAAGGCGACGGGTGCGCTGCTCAGCGACCTCAAGCAGCTGACGCACGCGAACATGACCGAAG
The DNA here is from genome assembly GCA_049591495.1 of Solirubrobacteraceae bacterium. GTDB lineage: Bacteria > Actinomycetota > Thermoleophilia > Solirubrobacterales > Solirubrobacteraceae > Palsa-744. The sequence continues at coordinate 13,454 of JBAWFB010000179.1, read as the reverse complement.
AGATCGAGCTGTTTGCGCGAGCGCTCGAGCTGGACCTGATTGGCCCCAACGACTTTTAGGGCCCGTTCAGGTCCTCAGCAGTAGCGCTCGACCACTGCGTCGGCGACGAGATCGAGCAGCTCGTGGCGTCCATCGGGCAGCAAAGCCGGTAGCGCGGCCTTTGCGTCCGCGACGATCGAGAGGGCTCGCTGGCGTGCCTCGTCAAGCGCGCCGGTGGCCGCGATCCGTTCGCATAGCGCCTCAGCCTGCTTTTGCCCGTCAGAGAGACTGCCGGCCCCTCGCGACGGGGGGTACCCGTCGCGATGCTCCGGAGCGGCAAGCGTGGCGAGGTCCAACCGCGCAATTTGCTCGTCGCGTTGGCGCGCGAGGATCAGCGGCAGCGTGACGGTGCCGTCGAGCAGGTCCGTCCCGCGCGCCTTGCCGGTTCGCTGTGCCGGTCCAGAGACGTCGAGCACATCGTCGAGCAATTGAAAGGCTAGTCCTATCCCCTTGGCGAATTCGCCGAGCGCCGCAGCGAGCGCGGTCGTGCCTTCTACCGCTACCAGCGCACCCAGCCGGCAGGCCGCCTCGAATAGAGCCGCGGTCTTCAGACGGCAGCGCTCGAGGTAGCGCTCCACGGCGATATCCGGCGCGTAGGCGTCCTCGCGCTGCAACAGCTCGCCGGCTGCGAGCGCCGAGCTTGCATCCGAGAGAGCGCCCAGCTGCTCAGCGTCACGATTACGGGCCAGCTCCGCAAAGGCACGCGAGAACAGCAGGTCGCCGGTGCCAATCGCCACCTCGCGCCCCGCGACAGCTGCCACCGTAGGCCGTCCGCGTCGCAGTTGGGCACCGTCGATCAGATCGTCGTGGACGAGCGTGGCCGAGTGGACGAGCTCCACCGCAACCGCGGCGCGCACGAGGCTCTGCTCGCGCTCGGGCTCATCTCCGGTTCCACCCGCCGCCTCTGCCGCCAAGAGCACCAGCAGGGGGCGCAATCGCTTGCCACCGGCGACGACCGTCGCCGTGGCGTGCTCTGCGAGCGGCACGCCCGCCTCAGCTGTGACGCTCTCCAGGTGAGCCTCCATGCGAGTCATACGCTCGCGCAGCGCTGGTCCGCCGCGGCGCATGATCTCCTCGACCGCCTCGACGTCGGCCGCGGTGTTGGTACCGGCCGGCAATGCGCTCACCCAGGCACGGTAGCGCCATGGACGGCAATGATGCCGCCCGCCATGAGCACGTACCCGATTTCGCTGTATCCGGCACGCTGCATCTCGGCTGCCAGCGCGACGGGCGAGTGGAAGCGCTTGACCGAGTTGGGCAGATAGGTGTAGGCCTGCGCGATGGAGGTCTCAGAGGGTGAAGTGCGGACTCGCGAGACCAACCCCGTGAATGAGCCAGCGAGAAGGCCGATCACCGGAACGACGCGATCGAACCACAGGCGGAAGAACAGCGACAGCGGGGGTCGCGTGGGCGTGGTCATCTCGAGTACGACGATGCGTCCTCCCGGACGCACAACGCGAGCCATCTCCCGCAGACCGCGGGGCAGGTCCGAGAAGTTGCGGGCGCCAAAGCCGACCGTGGCCGCGTCGAACGAATTGTCGGGATAGGGCAGCTCGAGCGCGTCGCCCCACTCAAACGAAAGACGAGCGGGCAGGCTGTGGGCAGAGCCGTTGTGGGCTGAGCCATTCTGCACTGCGCCTCCCGCGTCGCCCTGCATCTCGACAAGCGCCTTGGCGCCCTTGGCGCGGGCGCGCGCAAGCATGTTCTCGGAGAAGTCGCTGCCGACCACCTCCCCGCCGGGCGACACGCGCCGGGCGAGCTCGATCGCCAGATCGCCGGTGCCGGTGGCGACGTCGAGCACGCGGCTTCCGGGTCCCACGCGCGCGAAGTCGACCGCACGCGCGCGCCAGCGATGATGAAGGCCGGCGGTCATAACCGTGTTGAGCAGGTCATACACGACCGCCACACGATCGAACATGGCCCGCACCTGGCTCGCCTCCAGCCGCCCGGCCGTCACCTCGGCACGCCTGGACGCGGGCATGACTCGCTCCTGCTACTTCAACTGCGAGAGGAAGAAGACCGCCGCGGTGAACTTCTTCGGCGGTAGATTCTTGAAGGAAGGCATCGGGGAGGTGGGGTTGACCAGCGTGCGTGCGATCCCCTCGCCGGGCAGACGCGAGGCGATATGGGTCAGATCGGGGCCCGGTCCCGGGTTGCCGTTCTCCCCGATTTTGTGGCACGCCAAGCAGCCGGATTGGGCGACCACCTTTCTGCCCGCTTCGTATTCGGCAAGCGTGTGTCCTCCCGCTTCCTTGACCGCGGTCGGCGTGGGCATTTCGATCACGGTTGGTGAACCCGCGTTGGCGCCCTGATATGTGAGCAGCGCCATCGCACCGATCACGAAGATGGCGGTGAGCGTAGCGATCGGACGGCGCTCGGGACGGCGCTCGGGACCGCGATCGTAGAACGGCAGCAGGAACAGCAGAATCATGCCGAGCGTGGGAACGCCGATCGTCGCGAGCGGCACGATACTCGGCGGCTTGATCACACGCAGGAGCTCGAACAGGAAGAAGAAGTACCACTCAGGCCGCGGCACGTAGGTGGTTGTGGTGGGATTGGCCTTGGATCCCAGCTCCGCGCCGAAGACGAGCGACATCCCGATGATGCACGCCATCACCACGCACGCCATCAGGGAGTCCTTGGCGACCGCGTAGGGGAAGAACGGCTTGCCCTGGTTCTTCAGAATCGCGTATTCGCGGAGGTACTCCTCCTTCTGCTGCTTGTTCATGTCTTGGCCTTGCGCAGCTCGGGATTCTTCTCGGCTTTGACCCACGGCGGGGCGGTTGTGCCGAGCTTGGCCACGAGATACAGGTGAGCACCTATCAACGCCGCGATCAGGCCAGGCACGAGCAGCATGTGGATCGCGTAGAAGCGCGACAGCGTCGTCGCCCCGAATTCGCCTCCCCCGCGCAAGAAATCGCTCAGATAGGGACCAATCAGAGGACCGGTGCCGTTGATGTTGACGCCGACGATCGTGGCCCAGTAAGCGCGCTGGTCGAACGGCAGCAGGTAGCCGGTGAACGACATCGTCATCGTGAGGATCAGCAGCACCACGCCGATAATCCAGTTGAGCTCGCGCGGGTACTTGTAGGCGCCGAAGAAGAACGTGCGGCCCATGTGCAGGAACACTAGGATCACCATCACGCTGGACCCCCACTTGTGCATCCCGCGCACGAACTGCCCGAGGAACACTTCGTTGGTGACGTGGCGGATCGATTCATAGGCGCCGCCCGAAGCGTCGGGACGGTAGTACATGGCCAGAAAAACACCGGTGACGGCCTGGTTGAGGAACGCGAACATCGTGGCCGAGCCGAGCGTGTAGAACCAGTTGGTGCCCTTGGGCACCTTGCGGAACATCATCCAGCGGGCGGCACCGCTGAGCGAAGTGCGCTCGTCGACCCAGTCGACAGCGGTCGTGCCGGCTTCTTTGGCGTGGTCGGCAGGCGTGAGCTTGCCGTTCGGGTCGCCGGGTCGCGGCGGCGGCGCCTGCAAAGCCGCCGGCATCGGAGGGGTGGGGAGCTTGGGGGTGCGCGCCATCGCCTGCTACTTCCTCTCCGAAGGACGAGACGGGTACAGATACTGGCCGAGGCCGTCGAGCGTCTCGCCAGGGTCGCGCGGTGAGAAGCGTTCGAGCTCGCTGTTGACGCTGAAACGCGAGCCGATCTGCACCAAGCCATCCTGAACCCGCGTGTAGAAGCGATCGAGCGGGCGCACCGGCGGCCCGCCGACACGTCGGCCGAGCAGGTCGTACACGCCACCATGGCACGGGCAGATGAAGCGCTCGGCGGCGTCGACCCAGCGCACCGGGCAGCCTAGATGTGCGCAGCGCGAGGTGATGGCTATGAACTGGGTGTGCAGGTCGGCCTTGTCGGTGTCGAGCGCTGGATTGCGCTTGCGCACGTACACGGTGCCCTTGCCGGCCTCGCCGATCCCGGGTGTGAGCGTGATCACCGTCGGGATGTAGTTGTTGTCGGGGAACATGTCGGGCGGACCGACGCTCTCCCACGTGTGCGGCATCTCCTTGAAGATCGGCCCGATCGCGAAGCCGAGCGCTGGAAGCGCAAAGGAGGCAGCGGCGATCGCGCCCGCCGCGTGGGTGGTGCCTGTCATGAATCTGCGGCGCGTGACAGTCTCGCCCTCGAAGGCTCCAGGGATCTGCCTGTCGACGGTGTAGCGGGACTTGTGCTGGCTGTGCTTATCGGACACGGCGGGAACAATATCGAGTGAGCGGGTCTCTGGCTCCTCAAACCGCGTCGAGAGCGCTCATCGCCTCCAATGCGCCCGGCGAGCCGGCCCGGACGAGAGCCTTGGCGCGGTCGTGATCTGCGCTCGCGCCCCAGCCAACCGCCCGTGCGCCCGCGATCCAGACGGCTTCGGCGAGCTCGGGGCTGCCACCGCCGTGGGCCAGCGCGCTCAGCGTGATCACATCGGCCAACTCGGCGACGGCCTCTATGTCGCCTAGATGCACCAGGCGCGCAAGGCCCAGCGCGTAGAGACGATCGCCAGCGAGCACCCCCAGGTCGGCTTCCGGTGGGCACACCACGCGCGGGGCGTGGTAATGCAGGAGGTAGCCCTCGTAGACCGTCTCGATCAACAGCTCATAATCGGCGGCGCGCCCGTTTATCCGGGGGCCCGCTGCGGCGAGCTGCGCGGGACCCGCAGACGCGGGGCCCGCAGACCGCATGAGACCCGTATGCGCAAGCGACTCCGTGGACCCGTCGGCCATCCCAATCGACTTGTGGGGTCCCTTGGACCCGTCGATCCGCGGCGATGGGTAGTCGCTGAGCAGGCTCTTCATCAGGCCGCCCTCTTCGTAGAGCAGCGTCCTCAACCGCTCAAGCGAAGAGGAAGGCGACCGCTCTGCGGCGCTTGGCGTGCCACCCTCCGCAGCGAAACCAAGGGGCGCGTCGCTCATGCCAGCTCCGCAAAGGCCGCTGCGGCAGCGGACACGGTGAGATCCAGTTGCGCGGGCGTGTGGGCAAGCGACGGGAACCACGCCTCGAACTGCGAGGCCGGTGGATAGACCCCGCGCGAGAGCAGCTCCCGGCACCAGAAGGCAAATGCCTCGTGGTCGCACGCCTGAGCCCCCGCCAGATCGGTGACGGGCGTGGAGCTGAAGAAGACCGTCAGCAGGCCCGGCGCGCTTGCGATTTGGATTGAATCTCCGCCCTTCCCGTAGCTGCCCGCCGCTTCGCGCAGGCCGGCTGCAAGATCGTCGGTGAGCGATGCCAGTCGTCGGTAGGCCGCGTCGTCGAGCAGCGCCAGTGTCGCGAGACCGCCGGCCACCGCCAGCGGGTTGCCCGAGAGCGTGCCCGCCTGATAGACCTCGCCCGCCGGAGCGAGCATCCGCATCAACTCGCCGCTGCCGCCGACCGCCCCCGCGGGCAGCCCGCCGCCGATGATCTTGCCCATGATCGTGAGATCCGGCTCCACCCCCGCCAGTTCCTGCGCGCCACCGGCGGCAACTCGAAAGCCGCTGATGACCTCGTCGAAGATCAGTAGAGCCCCGGTGGCGTCGGCGCGCTCGCGCAGGAGCTGGAGAAAGCCATCGCGTGGGGGTACGAGTCCCATGTTTGCCGGCAGCGGCTCGGCCAGGATCGCCGCGAGCGGCTCGCCGGTTTCGGTGACCGCCGACAGCGCCTCGGCGTCGTTCCATGCCACGATCGTGGTGCCCGCTGCCGCCGATACGGGCACTCCCGGGCTTGCGGGCAGCGCTTGTGTGGCAAGACCCGAGCCGGCCTGTGCCAGCAGACCGTCCACGTGTCCGTGATAGGCGCCGGCGAACTTGACGATCCGCTCGCGGCCGGTCGCGGCGCGCGCGAGGCGCACGGCGGTCATTGTCGCCTCGGTGCCCGAGGAGGTCATGCGCAGCATCTCAACCGACTCCATCCGGCGCACGATCTCGGCGGCGAGATCCACCTCGCACGCGGTCGGCGCGCCGAAGCTCGTACCGCGCTGCGCCGCACCGATCACGGCGTCCAGCACCTGCGGGTGGGCATGACCGTGGATCAGGGGGCCCCAGGAGCACACGTAGTCGACGTAGTGGTTGCCATCCACATCGACCAGCTCAGCTCCGGCGCCGCGCTCGATGAAGATCGGATCGCGACCGATCGCGCGCATCGCGCGCACCGGCGAGTTGACGCCACCGGGAAGCAGTGTGAGCGCTCGCCGATATAGGTCGGCCGAGCGTGTGTCCGTTAGGGATGCGGGCATCGGGTCATCAGCAAAGCAGGCGCAGACAGGTTTAGGAGGTGGGCATCCGATTGCTCTGAGCGCGGAGACGGGCTGGGCGGGCCGTCAAATCCCGGCGTGCTCGCGTTCCCAGCTCTTGAACTCGTCGGTGAAATACAGGAGTCGGATCTTCTTGAACTCGGTCGAGGAGTAGAGCGTTGCCCGCTCCTGGATCCCCGTCATCGCGGCGATCGAGTCGAGAATCGCATCGCACTCCTCCTTGGAGCGCCCATGGGCCATCGTGAACACCGAGTAGGGCCAGTCCTTGTAGGTGGGACGCTCGTAACAGTGGGAGATGCCCCGCACGGCTGCCATCCGGCGCCCGACGTCGTGGATTTCTGGCTCGGGCACCTTCCAGACGCCCATCCCGTTGGCCGAGAAGCCCGCGCGACGGTGGTAGAGGATCGCCGCCACCCGTCGCAGCAGGCCGCGCTCCTGCATGCCCGCGAGGTGATCGAGGAAGTGGTCCTGTGCGAGACCCAGCTCGGCCGCCGCCGCTGCGTAAGGTTCTGAGACGACCGCCATGTCGCCCTGCAGCGCCTTGATCACGGCGATGTCGGACTCGTCGTAGGGCTGGGGCTCCAGCTCGATCGGCTCGGTCGCGACAGCTGCGGAGGCGAGGGCGTCGGTGTCTCCCTCCATCTCCAGGTCCATGCGGATCTTGAATAGCTTGAGCGTCGGCAGCTGGCGTACCGACTCCGCACCCGCCTCGGCGGCGAGCGCCTGCAGCGTGCCCTCGAGCCCGAGCGGGGAGTCGGGCTCGGTGGCGATCGTGAACCACAGGTTGAATTCGTGGTTGCGCAAATAGTTGTGTGAGACCCCCGGGTGGGCGTTGATGACCTGGGCGGCCCGGTGTGGGTTCTCGGAGTCGACCTTGGCGGCGACCAGCATCGAGGAGTAGCCGAGCGCGCGCGTGTCGAAGATCGGGGTGACCTGACGGATGATGCGCTCGTCGAGCAGGTGCTGCACTCGCGTCATCACCTCGCTCTCCTGAATCCCGGCGAGCTCGGCGACGCGCAGGTAGGGTCGCGGCTCGATCGGGAAGCTTCCCTGCATCAGGTTGAGCAGGCGCTTGTCGAGATCGTCGAGCGGGATCGCCGCGCCGTACTTGCGGCTGCGGAGCTTGGGGGTGGCTGCGTCCGCCGCGATGCCGTCCTTGACCGCGGCGGACACATCCTCTGTGTCCGCGCGCTCTGGGGTCGTTGTGCCTTTGGTGGTCGTGTCGCTCGTGCTGGGCATTGGTTGCTCTCAATCGGCCTCAGACAGCCAGCGGGCGGCGTCCTTGGAGTGGTAGGAGATGACTATGTCCGCACCGGCGCGGTGCAGCGAGGTCAGAATCTCGCAGACCGCGGCACGCTCGTCCAGATGACCCGCTGCGGCGGCGACCTTGACCATCGCGTACTCCCCACTCACGTTATACGCCGCGACCGGCAGGCGCGTAGCCTGCTTGATGGCTGCGATCAGATCGCCGTAGGCCAAGGCAGGCTTCACCATCACCATGTCGGCGCCCTCGCCGGCGTCCAGCAGCGCCTCGCGCAGCGCCTCGCGACCATTGGCCGGGTCCATCTGGTAGGAGCGGCGATCCCCGAACGCGGGCGTCGAGCCGGCTGCCTCGCGGAACGGTCCGTAGAAGGCCGAGGCGAACTTGGCCGAGTAGGCCAGGATCGGGAGGTCGGTGAAGCCCTCGGAGTCCAGCTCCGCGCGGATCGCGCCGACGCGCCCGTCCATCATGTCGGAGGGCGCCACGATGTCGGCGCCCGCTCGGGCATGGCTGACCGCGGTGCGCGCCAGCAGCTCGATCGTCGCGTCGTTGTCGACCTTGAAGTCTCCGTCAAGCACTCCGCAGTGCCCGTGGTCGGTGTACTCGCACAGGCACACGTCGGTGATCACAAGCAGTTGCGGCAGAGCCTGCTTGATCGCGGCGGTGGCGAGCTGGACGACACCCTCCTGCGCCCAGGCTCCGGAGCCTTCGGGGTCCTTCCCGCCCGGCACGCCGAACAGCAGCACCGCCGCGAGCCCGAGCGCGGCGGCCTCACCCGCCTCCTCGACGGCCGCGGCGATCGACAGTCGCTGCACCCCGGGCATGCCGTCGATCGGCTCGGGCGCGGATGCTGTCTCGGAGACAAACAGCGGCAGCACGAGCCTGTCGGCACGCAGGTCGGTCTCGCGCACCAGTCCGCGCAGCGCAGCGGTCGCGCGCAGTCTGCGCATGCGCGTCGTGGGAAAGGCCATCGCTTTCGAGGATACTCGCCCGCCGCGGCCCGATCCAGCCCGTGCCGGCACTCGCGCAGGCGGCTATTCAGCCCGGCGCAGCCCGAGCCGGGCAAGCACGCCGAACAGGAGCGTAAGGCCCGCCAGGTGGGCGATCGCGACGCCGATCCCCGGGGAGGCACCGTTGACGGCCGCGTCAAGCGCTTGTAGCGCGGCCTTGTAGGGGAACACGAAGGAGACCGCGCCAATCACGTCGTAGAGGCCGCTCGCGACCGACCCGCTGGGGACGAGCGCGAGGAACGCCAGTGGCAGCGAGAGCAGGAAGGCAAGCAGCGACGCTGCCTGCACCTCGCGCGCGAGCGCCCCGATCGCGATCCCGAGCGCGGCGAAGCCGAGCGCGCCAAAGGCGAGCGCCAGCACCCACTGCCCGGAGCGCGAGAAGTCAAGCGCCACGAACGCGCCGACGCCGAGCAGCATCACGGTGGCGACCACGAATCCGCAAACCCCCGCCAGCAGCGCCTTCTCGGCGAGCAGGCTCTCGCGCGAGATCAGCGATCCTCCGCGGCCGGGTCGAGTGGGTGGGGAGCTGATCAATCGCGCGATCGCGTGCTGTTCGCGCTCCAGCGCGATCCCACCGGCGCCGAGCAGCACACAGATGAACATCAGCGAGATGCTCACCGCCACCACCACCGCGTAGGTGTCAAGCGGCGTTCGTTTGCCACTCAGCAGCGTGCTGTGCACCGTGATGGGCTGGCTGACGGTGGTGAGCACGTCCCTGGCTATCCCGAGGTTGCGGGCCGCGAGCGCGGCGAATCCAGCGACGCGCACAAGCGTCGCACGGTCTGCTCCCGGCGGCTGGCGTCGTGCCACCGCGCTGAGTGCCGGCGCAATGTGGTTGAGCCCAATGATGTCCCGGCTGGCGCCGAGCACTTCGAGCGTCCCGCCGGCCAGCAGCAGGTTCATGTCGCGCACGGCGACGTTCTTGATCTGTTCAGAGAGGACCAGGTTCGCCTGCGCGAGGGTGGAGTCGATCGTCGAGCGCACGAAGGACTGCTGCAGAGCGTCGCCGTTGTAGATCACTTCCACCTGCGCCTGACTCACCCCAGAGGAGATCTTCGAGACGATGTCCGGTGGGATCACGACCGCCGCGAGCACGTCGCCGGAGGCGACCTTGGCGCGCGCGGCGGCGCGCGTGGGAACCTGCACGACCTGTGCTTGGTTGAAGAGCTCGCTGGTGTATTCGCTCAGCCCCACACGCTGATTGCCGAGCGTGATCGTCTCACCGGGCGGCGTCTGATCGACGATCGCAATCCGCGGCTTGGAGGGACTGCGGGAGATCGCAAAACCGATCAGCAATGCGATCGCCACCGGGTAGATGACGAGTAGCGCCACGAGCAACCGCGAGCGGCGCAGGATCAGCAGGTCCTTGGCGAGCAGCCACCTCATCGAGAGCCCCGCCTCACAGTCCGACGGTGGGGCAATGGGCAAACCGGGGACCGCGGCCAGCTCATGCTTGTGCTCGCGCGCTCAAGAAGGAGACGAACGCCAGCTCGAAGTCCTCGTTGCCACCGGCCTCACGCGTGAGCCGCGCGGGTGGGCCGTCGAACAGCAGCCTGCCCTCGTCGAGCACGACCACTCGCTGGGCGTGCCGCTGCGCCTCGGCGACGATGTGGGTCGAGAACACGACGCTCGTGCCGCGCGAGGCGAGCTCGGCGATGAACTGCCACAGACGCTCGCGCTGAGCGGGGTCAAGCGCGGTGGAGGGCTCGTCGAGCAGGATCACGGCCGGATCGGCCAGCAGCCCCAGCGCGACGTTGACCCGCTGGCGGTTGCCGCCCGAGAGCCGGTCCACGCGCTCGGCGGCGCGATCTGCGAGGCCTGTTTGGTGGAGCATCCGTGTCACAACCGCCTCGGGATCGTCGACTTTCTCCAAGCGCGCGAACAGCCGCAAATTCTCGGCGACCGTCAGCTTTGAGTAGAGCGCAGGAGTTTGAGGTACCCACCCAACCCCCCAGCCGGCGCCTCCGGAGGCGCGGTTGAAGGCGCCCGTGCTCGGAGCCTGGATTCCGGCGAGGATCGAGAGCAGCGTCGTCTTGCCGGCGCCGTTGGGGCCGATCACCGCCACCATCTCTCCGGGGTAAGCGGCGAAGGAGATGTCGTGTAGCGCCTCGCGCGAGCCGTAACGCTTGCCAACGCTTTCCACGCACAGCACCGGCTCGCCACCGGCGCTGCCCGTTCCCGTGGAGGTGGCCGGCTCCACTGCGCCACCGTGCCGCCCCGTACCCGCGCCGCCCGGCGTGCTCACAACAGCGGGCCGGGAGAGCGCTCCCACGGTTCGAGCTTCAGATGGCGGTGCAGATAGACGGCGGTCTCACGCAGCACGGAGAGGATCGGGAGGGCGATGAGCGCGCCGACGATCCCATACAGCTGCAGTCCGAGCAGCAGCGCGAAGATCACGAGCAGTGGGTTGATACGCAGCGTGTGACTGAAGATCTGGGGCGCCACGACGTGGCCCTCGAGCTGTTGCAGGCCGACGAACAGCAGCGCCACCCACAGCGCGCTGATCGGATCGACGAACAGCGCCAGCAGGACAGGAGGGATCGCGCCGAGCAGCGGGCCGATGTAGGGAACTAGCTCCATCACCCCGTAGAACACGCCGAAGGCCAGCGCGTAGCTGCGACCGTCGGGGAAGATTCCCAGCACGCCGAACAGATACAGCGCTAGGCCTGTCGAGGTTCCCATGACCACGCTGAACAACAGCTGCCCGCCGACATAGCGTGACACCGCGTGCTGGGCGAGCGTGGGGTAGTCGTCGGCGGGGGTGCCGTCTCCGGGGGGCATCCCCTGGCGCACGAGTCTGCCGATCGACTGACCGTAGACCAGCATGTAGACCGACAGCACGAATACGAGTACGAGATCGACCAGCGCGCTGGCGGCTTCAGAGAGCAGCGCACCCACAAACGAGGTGAGCTGACCGGCGCTCTTTGAGATCTTGTCCTCGAGCGTCTGCAACGCTGTCTTGCCCTGGCTCACGAGTTTGGCGTGTACGCCGTGTTTGTTGAGATACCCCTGGAAGCTCTTGATCTGACTGTTGGCTTCATCCACGATGTGCGGAAGATTGTGGGTGAACGTGCGCACCTGGTCGGCGATCGGGTTGGCCAGCAGAAAGCCCACACCGGCAAGCGTGAGGAAGAATGCTAGGTATACGGTCAGTACCGCCAGCCCGCGCGGCAACCGCGTACGGCGCTGCAGGAAGGCGACAAGTGGATTCAATATGAGCGCTATGACGGCGGCGACTACAAAGATCAAAAGGACCTTGCCCGCAGCCCTGGCGAGCACCCACAGCGCCAGCAGCGATATGGGCAGCAGCACGAGCTGCACCCATCGCGCTACCACGATGCGTGGTGGCTGCGTAGCGGCGACCGCGGGCGCGTCCACCAACTCGCGCTCGACACCGCTCGGTGGCTGCGCGGGCGGAGGGCCCCCTTTGGCCGGCTCGCTCTCGGCGCCCCCAGCGGGCGCTGTGGGTCGCGGACTGGGTGGCGGGTCGCCTTTCTGCTCGCTCATTGCCGCACCGTCGCGCGTGGTCCAAACCTGGTTGCTGTCATCGACCCTCCACCGATGGGTGGAGTATGGCTGAGCCCGAGGCGGGTCATGAGACGAGCCCTTCAGATGTGAGCATCCTGTTTGTGGGCGATCTGGTCGGCAGCATTGGGCGTCACACGCTGCTTGAGTGTCTGCCCGTTCTGCGCGAACGCCACGCCCCGACGTTCGTGGTCGTCAACGGCGAGAACGTGGCGGGTGGACTGGGGATAACGCCGAAGGTCGCCAATGAGCTGCTGCGCAACGGGATCGATGCGATCACGCTCGGCAACCATGCCTACCATCGCCACGAGATCTACTCCTACCTGGACACCCAGGAGCGGATCGTGCGCCCGTTCAACTACCTGCGCGGGCAGCCGGGGCGTGGCGTGTGCGTCGTTGAGAAAGACGGGGTGAGGCTCGGCGTGGTGAACCTGAGCGGCAACCTGTTCTTGAAGGCGGGGCGCTCGGCGTTTACCGAGATCGACCCGGCACTACGCGAGCTGGGAAGCGTGGACCATGTGCTGGTGGACATGCACGCCGAGGCAACCAGCGAGAAGGTGGCGCTCGGATGGCTACTGGACGGGCGCGTGACCGCCGTGGTGGGGACCCACACGCACGTGCCCACTGCGGATGCGCGCGTGCTGCCTGGGGGGACCGCCTACATCACCGACGTCGGCATGACCGGCCCACGCGGCGGCGTGATCGGCGTCAAGCGCGAGCAGGCGATCGAGTCGCTCGTCACGCAGATGCCGGTGCGCTTTGAGACCTCCAAGGAGGACCCGTGGTTGATGGGCGTGCTGGTGCGCTGCTCTACGCCGCTGCGAGCTGACTCGATTGAGCAGATTCTGATGGCGCGACCCGAGCAGACGGGCGCGTCCAACTGAATTGTGCCAGCAGAGCGAAGATCGCCAGGCCGAAGAACCAGGGGATGTAGAGGTAGAACCAGTGGTCGATCCCGAGCTGCACTGCGATCAGCACGGCGGCAGCAGCCGCAGCCAGGCCGACGAGGTCGGCGCGGCGGGGAAGGAAGGCGAGCGCCACGGCGAGCGCGATCGCCGCGCCCTGCACCGCCGCCTGCGCGTATTCGAGCGCGGGCACCATGGAGGGAGGCGATCCGCGATAAAGGCCCCATATCGAGAAGGGCGATTCGCGGCTGTCCTGGTAGGACAGCGTGCGCTCGAAGATCGTGTGCAGCGAGTCGTGCGTGAACGCCGGGATCGACACGACCGCGGCGGTGAGCACAAAGGCGAGCGCGAACAGCGAGACCGCGCGCACCCGCCGCCACGGCGAAAGCCCAGCGAGCCCGTGCGTACAGAGCAGCGGCGCGAGCGCTAGTGGCGCGAACTTCGTGAGGCCGGCGAGCGCCGCGAGCGAGCCCGTGCCGGCTC
>JBAWFB010000178.1:0-16040 GCA_049591495.1 Solirubrobacteraceae bacterium | reverse complement strand
CGCCGGCCTCGCGGACATGGGATTCACACTCATGACAGACCTCCGTGACTGCTTGACGACGGGCCACCCAGAGCATGACCCTCCGCCCGAGGATTTGCACCCCGCCGGGCGAGGTGTGTGAAAACTGGGATCATTGCCCGCGTGGCGACACCCCTCGATCTCAGCCGCAAGCAGTACGAGGAGGAGCTGCTGCACCTGCAGACCGAGCTGGTCTACATGCAGGAGTGGATCGTCGCGCGCGGGCAGCGGCTCGTGGTGCTGTTCGAGGGTCGCGACACCGCCGGCAAGGACGGCGTCATCAAGCGGATCACCGCCTTTCTGAACCCGCGCACGTGTCGCGTGGTTGCGGTGCCCACCCCCAGCGAGCGCGAGCGCACGCTGTGGCACTTCCAGCGCTACACCCCCCACCTGCCCGGGGCCGGAGAGATCGCGCTGTTTGACCGCAGCTGGTACAACCGCGCCGGCGTGGAGCACGTGATGGGCTTCTGCACGCAAGCGCAGTACGAAGAGTTCCTGCGCTTCTGCCCCCAGTTCGAGCTGGCGTTGCTGGGCGACGGGATCATCCTCTTGAAGTACTGGCTGTCGGTCAGCGACGCCGAGCAGGAGCATCGTTTCAAGAAGCGCCTGTCCGATCCTCGCAAGCGCTGGAAGTTCAGCCCGATCGACCTGCAGGCACGCGCCCGCTGGGTGGACTATGCAGAAGCGAAGGACCGCATGTTCGCCTACACCGACACCAATCAAAGCCCCTGGCATGTGGTGGAGGCCGACGACAAGCGCACCGCGCGGCTGAACCTGATCGCGGACCTACTCTCACGCGTGCCCTACGAGCGCCTCGACGCGCACAAGAAGGTGAAGCTCCCACCCCGCCAGCGGCGCAAGTACGTGCGCCCGCCAAAGAGCACCGAGCGCTTGGTGGAGACGCGCTACACGGTTCGCTCCAGCTGAGAACGCGGCAACGAGTGCCAGCCACAGTCCTCCTAGCCCCAGGCACGTTCTTTGCGATCATCACGGTCTCGGCACTGGCGGCCACGATCGCCGCGGTCGCCGGCGGTCGTGGGGTGGTCATACCCGTGGTGGTGCTCGAGTTGCTGCTCGGGGTGCTCTTGGGACCGCAGGTGCTCGGCCTGCACGTCAACCAGTTCATTCAGTTCTTCGCCGACCTCGGCCTGGGACTGCTGTTTTTCTTCGCCGGCTATGAGATCGACATTCACCGCATCATGGGCCAGCCGCTGCGGCTGGGGCTGATCGGCTGGGGCATCTCACTCGCGCTCGCCTACGCGATCGGCGGCGCGCTGGCCGCCGCGGGCATTGTGCTGTCACTCTTGTACACCGGATCGGCGCTTGCGACAACCGCGATCGGCACGCTGATCCCGATCCTCTCCGACGCCGGCGAGCTGCGCACGCGCTTCGGCACCTACCTGCTCGCGGCCGGAGCGGTGGGCGAGTTCGGGCCGATCCTGCTGCTCACGCTGATCCTCTCCACACAGAGCACCGAGCACAACGCGCTGATCCTGATCGGGTTCGTGGCGCTCGCGGTGGCCGTGGCGGTGTTCGCCGTGCGCTCCTCCGCGCGCACGCTGCCGCTGTTCGAGCGCACGCTGGAGAGCAGCTCCCAGCTGATCGTGCGCTGGATCCTGATGCTCGTGTTCGCGCTCGCGCTGCTGGCCTACGAACTGGGCCTCGACCTGCTGCTCGGCGGCTTCGCTGCGGGGATCATCACGCGACAGCTGCTCAAGACGCGCGAGCTGCCGGCATTCGACTCCAAGCTCACCGCTGTCGCGTTCGGCGTGTTCGTGCCCTTCTTCTTCATCGTCAGCGGCATGAACCTCGACGTGCACGCACTGTTCGCGAGCGTCTCCGACGTGCTGAAGATGATCCTGTTCTTCGTGCTGTTCCTGGTCGTGCGCGGCACTCCAGCACTGCTGCTGTATCGCAACGCGCTCGGCTCCCGCGACCGGGTTGCGCTCGCGCTGATGACCTCCACCCAGCTACCGCTCGTGCTCGCCATCACCACCCTCGCAACTGCCAGCGGTCACATGCGCCCCTCCACCGCCGCGGCGCTCGTGGGAGCCGCCGTTCTCTCAACGCTGATCTTCCCGCTGGTCGGTCTGCGCCTGCGCGGTGACGCCGCCATCGCAGCCGAGGGCGCTTGACAATTCACCACGCACAGGCCACGATGGTCGCTCTGCGAAGGCAACCGAGAGGGGCTGTGCGCAGTGACCGGGATGTTGTACGGATTGGCGAAGTCCTGCGTCCGGCATCGGTTCGTGGTTTTCGGCCTGTGGCTGGTGGTGACAGTTGCGCTGGTGAGCGTGTCACACCAGCTGGGCGACAACACCAACGACAATCTCTCCCTCCCCGGCACCGACAGCCAGCGCGCCACCGACACGCTGGCGCGATCGTTCCCCGATCAAGCAAACGGGACGAGCCCAATTGTTCTGCACGCGGCAAACGGCAAGCTCACCGACCCCAAGTATGCCGAAGCAGTTAACAAGGCAGCCGCGTCGGTAGCCAAAGCCCCCCATGTCGCCTCGGTGGTGAATCCACTCACGCCCCAGGGCGCCAGCGCACTGAGCAAGAACAAGGCCACCGGCTATCTGTCAGTCACATTGTCCGAGCCTCCCGGCGAACTGTCGGAGAGCGAAGTGCAGAGGATCATCGATGCCGCCAACCCCGCCAAGCAGGCGGGCCTCGAGGTCGAGACCGGTGGGCAGCTGGGACAGAAGGTATCCAAACCCGCCACCGAGTCCAGTGAGCTGATCGGGATCATCGCCGCGATGGTGATCCTCACATTCGCGTTCGGCACGGTCGTCTCGATGCTGCTCCCAATCTTCAATGCCATTCTCGCGCTGCTTTCCACGCTCGCGATCATCCGCATCCTCGGGCACGTCACAACTGTCCCCACCGTCGCCCCCACGCTCGCCACGATGATCGGGCTGGGCGTCGGCATCGACTACGCGCTGTTCATCGTCACCCGCCACTTCCGCGGGCTCGGAGACGGATTGGGGGTCGACGAGTCGATCGCCCGCGCCGCCGCCACCTCCGGCGGCGCCGTGTTCTTTGCGGGTGGCACCGTCACGATCGCGCTCGTGTCGCTCGCGGTCGCCGGCATCCCGCTGGTCACCACGATGGGCTTGATGGCCGGCGTCGCGGTGGTGGTGGCGGTGCTTGCCGCGCTCACACTGCTCCCCGCGATGCTGGCGATCACGGGATCGCGCATCTATTCACTGCAAGTCCGCGAGCTCCACACCGAGACTCACAACAAGCACGGGCTCGCCGCGCAATGGGCCAACAGGCTGGCCCGCCATCCGATGATCGCCGGCCTCGCCGCGCTGGCGATCCTGATCCCACTCACGATCCCGCTGCTGTCGCTCACGCTCGGCCAGCAGGACACCGCGGCACTGTCCACCTCCACCACAGCCCGCCGCGCGTACGACCTGCTCTCCGCGAGCTTCGGGCCGGGTGTCAACGGGCCGCTGATCGTGGCCGTCTCACTCGGCTCGCCCGCGAAAGAATCGTCCGACCCACGCCTTGTGACGCTGCAGAAGGACATCTCCTCCACCCACGGCGTCGCCGCGGTCACCCCGATTCAGATCGACAAACCCGGCACCACCGCCTATTTCAACGCGATCGCCACCACCGGGCCGGCCGAGAAAGCCACCGAAGACCTCGTCGAAGAACTGCGCCACAACGTCATCCCCGCGGCCGAGAAGAACACCGATATCCATGCGGACATCGGCGGCAGCACCGCCGGCTACATCGATCTCGCGACGCGCATATCCGAAAAGCTGCCACTGCAGATCCTGGTGGTGATCGCGCTCAGCTTCGTGCTGCTGATCCTTTCGTTCCGCACGGTCGTCGTGCCGGCGCAGGCCGCGATCATGAACCTGCTGTCGATCGGCGCCTCCTATGGAGTGCTCACCGCCGTGTTCCAGTATGGCTGGCTGAGCGGGGTGATCGGCCTCAGCGGGCCGGTGCCGATCGTCTCCTACGTGCCGCTGTTCATGTTCGCGATCCTGTTTGGGCTGTCGATGGACTACGAGGTGTTCCTCGTCAGCCAGATCCAGGAGCATGTGCACGCGGGCGAGGACAACCACAGCTCGGTCGTCTCGGGACTACTCACCAGCGCGCGCGTTATCACCGCCGCGGCGCTGATCATGGTGTTCGTGTTCGGCAGCTTCGTGCTCAACGGCGACCCCACGATCAAGCAGTTCGGCGTCGGGCTCGCGGTCGCCGTGGCGCTCGACGCAACTGTCGTGCGCTGCCTGTTGGTGCCCGCGCTGATGGTGCTGATGGGCCGCATCAACTGGTGGATGCCGCGCTGGCTGGACCGGGTGGTCCCTCATATGAGCATCGAGGGCGCCGAGTTCTTCCAGGCGCACGACGAGCTGGTGGGGGCCGACGCGGAACCCGTTGCGGGGGCCTAGCCATCGAGTGTGACGACGTCACACAAGCAAACCGCTCGCGCGCTAATCTTGGCTACACAGCCAGCCAACAGGATGGAGCCCCGCCATGAAGAGCCTGCTGTCGAAGCGACGGATCAAAAGTCAGCTTCCCCCGGGGCCAAAAGTGCCCTCGTCCTTGCAGATGATGGCCTCCTGGTCGCGGCCCAGCGTGTCACTTGAACGCGCGCGCGCACGCTACGGCAAGCACTTCTCCATTCAGCTTCTCGGCCAGCCGCCGTTTGTGATCCTGTCCGACCCGCAGGACATCAAGGAGCTGTTCCAAGCCCCGCCGGATGTGCTGCACCCCGGTGAGGGCGCGCGCATCCTCGAGCCGATCGTCGGCCCCAACTCGGTGATCCTGCTCGACGAGGCGCCCCATCTGCGCCAGCGCAAGCTGATGCTGCCCGCGTTCCACGGCGAGAGCATGCAGAGCCTCGCAGGGCTGATGACCGAGCTGACCGAGCAGGAGGTCGCCTCCTGGCCGCACGAGGAGGTGATCACGCTGCACCCGCGCCTGCAGCGGCTCACCCTGGAGATCGTGCTGCGCGCCGTGTTCGGGCTTGCGCAGGGCGCCCAGCTCGACCGCCTGCGTGAGCTGCTCACCCAGGTGCTCGAGTTCGGCGAGAGCCCGCTCTCGCTGCTGCCGTTTGCCCAGCGCGCGCTCGCTGGGCGCGGACCGGTCGGGCGCCTTGAACGGCTCAACGAAGAGACCGACAGACTGATCTACGAGCTGATCGAGCAGCGCCGCGACGAAGCCGATGGCGCGCCCGACGTGCTCACTCTGCTGCTCTCCGCCCGCGACGAGGACGGATCGCCGATGAGCAATGCGGAGATTCGCGACGAGCTTGTGACCGCGCTCGTGGCCGGACACGAGACGACCGCCTCCCAGCTGTCCTGGGGATTCGAGCTGCTCGCGCGCCAACCGCGTGTGGTCACAAGGCTGGCGCAGGAGCTCGACAGCGACCCCGACGACGCCTACCTGACCGCCACGATCCACGAGATCATGCGTCGCCGCCCTGTGCTGATGAACGCCGAGCCGCGCCTGGTCAAGAAGCAGGTGGAGATCGGTGGTGTCAGCTACCCACCGGGCGTGGTGCTGATCGCCAGCGCCCAGCTGGTCCACCACGATCCCAACATCTACCCCGAGCCGCGCGCGTTCCGTCCCGAGCGCTTCCTCGAGTCGGAGGGAGGACAGGCGCCTGGGACCTACACCTGGCTGCCATTCGGCGGGGGACGCAGGCGCTGTCTCGGCGCGAGCTTCGCGATGCTCGAGATGAAGATCGTGCTGCGCACCGTGATCTCCCAGAACGTGCTGGTGCCCGTCGGCGAGCGCGCGGAGACGGCGCGCAGGCGCAGCATCACGGTCAGCCCCTCACGCGGATGCGAAGTCATCCTGCGCGAGCGCCACACGCAGGCGCGCGAGCGCGGCGCGGAGCAGCTCGTGACCGCTTTGGCCTGAGTCGAGCGCGCCCGTAAAGACGACAGAGAGCTCTCGAAAGCTGGCCGGTGCCGGCCACAAAGGTGCCTGCTAAAGCCAAGCCCCGTAAAGGCCGTACCCGTTTGACAACAAGCGCTCCCGGGTACCTTGAATAGGGTCGGTCCGGGCGGTCGCGGTATTGGGGAAGCCCGTCCGGGCAACTCAAAGAACCGCAGGGAGGCAGAGATGCTGAGCCGGCTTCGTCTTAATGTGCACGCGATCGCGGGCACCGCGATCCTCACGGCGATATTTGCGGTCTTTTGGCTGGCGCCCGCGGCCGGCGCGTCTGGATTGCGCCATCACGGGTCGGCGCAATCCGGACAGCGAGGCGGACCGTCGCACTTCCAGCCTCCCCACAAAGGACCGGCGCCTCCAGGCCCTGGACACGGTGGGACTCCCCACCCCAGACCCCCTCACCCCGCACCGCAGCTCAGCTATCTGGCGCTCGGCGACTCGCTCGCATTTGGCTACTCGGAGGCGAAGTTCGACAGCCTGTACCCCGAAGAGAACCCCGCCGACTACAACACCGGCTACGTCGACGATTTCGCCCATGTGCTGAAGCTGGGAGACCCCGGCCTGCAGGTCATCAACGACGGCTGCCCCGGCGAGACGACCGAATCGTTCATCGACGGACCATGCGAATACCAACTGAAGCTCCCACTGCACCACCCCTACGTGGGAGGGATCCACTCCTCACAGCTGTCCGACGCGTTGGCCTACCTGCAGGCCAATCCGGGCCGCGTAAACCCGATCACGATCGACATCGGCGCCAATGACGCACTCGGCGTGATCGAGGACACGTGCAAACTGGAAGCGGCGTGCATCGCTGAAAACGCACCCACGCTGTTCACTCACATCGCAACGAACCTCGGGCTGATCCTCGGGGACCTGCGCGGCGCGGCGCCGCACGCGACGATCATCGTGCTCGGGCTCTACAACCCGTTTGGCTCGACGATCACCGGCGGCAACCAGCTGACGGCCGAGCTCAACGAAGTCATGGAACACGTCGCCTCCAGTGTCGGCGCGCGCTTTGCCGACCCGCTGCCCGTGTTCAATCCGCCCGGCGCGCTCGAACAGCCGACGATCTGCCTGCTGACGAACATGTGCACACCACTTGTCGACATCCACCCCACCGATCTCGGCTACGCAGCGCTCGCGGGGCTGATCCTCAAGCAGTACCTGTTTGGCTCGCCGTTCTGAGAACAGGCCCCTGCCTGAGCGCAACCGCATGGCGGGCGGTCAAGGCGCGGGCGATCCCTAGTGACGGACGCGATCGCGCATGTCGGCAAAGCGCGCGGCCTCATACAGGATCAACATCATCTTTGCGACTGCCTCTACGCTTGACTCAGTGGACCTCAAAGGCACCACCGCGCTCGTCACGGGCGCCAACCGTGGGATCGGGCGGGCGCTCGTCCAGCGACTCTGCGAGCTGCCACTGAGCACCGTACTTGCGGGCGTCCGCTCCACCGAGAGCTTCGACGCTCCAGCCTCGCCGCCCGGAGGCGCGCAAGCCGTGCGTGCAGTGCGGATGGACCTCTCTTCTCGAGCCAGTATCGAGGAGTGCTGCAACGAGCTCGCGGTGGAGCTTGGCAAGATCGACCTACTCGTAAACAACGCGGGCCTGATGACCGGAGGCCTGCTCGAGCAGCAATCGATAGAGGAGGTGTACGCGATGTTCCAGGTCAACCTGGTCGCCGTCGCGCATCTCACCGGACGCGTGCTGCCGGGGATGCTCGAGCGTCACTCCGGGACGATCGTCAACAACGCGTCGATCAGCGGCTACGCGCACTTCCCAGCGGCGAGCACCTACGCTGCGTCGAAGGCGGGGGTGGTCGCGCTCACCGAATCGCTGCGCCGCGAGCTGCGGGGCACCGGGGTGCACGCCATGCACCTTGTGACGCCGGGCGTGGCGACTGAAATGCTGCACGACACCGATGAGGTGTACGGACGCCACATGGACACCTCCGGCTGGGACCGCATACCGCCGGAGCAATGGGCGGCCAAGGTCGTGAGCGCCATCGAAGCTGACCGACGCGTGCTCGGACCGGGCGGGCGCTCGGGTCTGGCCCTGCTTGCCTCTCACGCCCCCACGTTCGTACTCGACGCGGTCACTGCGCGACTGTTCACCCGCCAGCCGCGCCGCTGAGAGCTCGTGTGAGAGAGGGACGCGCCTCGGCGGGCGCCGACCAGTCCGGCTTGGCCAACAGCAGCTGCACGTCGCTGATGCGCCGCTCGGCGAAGCCCGCCTCGCAGTAGGCCAGATACAGCCTCCATATACGCCGGAAGCGCTCGTCGTAGCCGAGCGCCGCGAGTCTGTGAGCATTGTGCTCAAAGCTCGCGCGCCAGTGACGCAGCGTCTGCACGTAGTGCGGGGTGATGTCTCGCAGGTGCGCGAGGCGCATATCGGTGCGTTGCTTGACGGCGCGTTCAATCACTCCCATCGACGGCAGACACCCGTTCGGAAATATGTAGGTGTTCATGAAGCTGCGGGAGGCCTTCTCCACCTCATAGGCACGATCCTCGATCGTGATCGCCTGCAACAGCATCGCCCCGTCGGGCGCCAGCAATCGCGAGCAACACTCGAAGAACGTGCCGAAGTGCCGCCAGCCGACTGCCTCGATCATCTCGATCGACACGAGCTTGTCGTAGGTGCCACGCAGATCGCGGTAGTCCTCCAGCAGCACGTTGATCCGCGCCTGCAGGCCCGCGCGGCGAACCTGCTCGCTCGTGTAGACGTGTTGCTCGCGCGAGATGGTGGTCGTCGTTACGCGACAGCCGCGCGTACGGGCGGCGTACAACGCGAGCGCTCCCCAACCGCTGCCGATCTCGAGCAGATGGTCTTTGGGCCCGAGATCGAGTTGTTCGCAGACAAGCTCCAGCTTGGCCAGTGACGCCTCCTGCAGCGTCACTCCCGGGCGCTCGAAGATGGCGCACGAATAGCTCATGGTCGGATCGAGCATCAGCTCAAACAGGTCGTTGCCGAGGTCGTAATGGGCCGCGATGTCGCGGCGTCGGCGTCGGCGCGTGTTGCGGCTTGCCAGAGCGCGGACACGCTGGGCGGGAGCCAGCACCGCAGCGAAGCTGGTGCGCAAACGGTCGAGGGCATGGGCGTTGCGGGCCGCTACCCGCACGACCGCGGTCGGATCAGGCGAATCCCACAGTTGCCGCGCGTAGGCCTCCGCGAGTCCGTTGCTGCCGCGCAGCAGCTTGCGCCATGCGCGCGGCGAGCGCACGTGAACGATCGCCCTGGGCGCGCCCGCACCGAAGACGACGACCGCGCGGCCCTCCTCGGCGACCATCAGGCTGCCCGAGCGAATGCGTCGCAGCAACATGTGGGCGATCACACGCGACGGTCGTACACGCGATAGTCGGGCCCTCATGCGAGATCCGTTCGCGGACGTGCGTGCACCGGCACACCCCTCAACCTCAACAGAGCCGCCTGCGCGTAGATCAACGCAAGCGTGCGCAACGTGTTCACCGGATAACGCGCGCTCACGCGAGCGAGCGAAGCATCGGTGAGCTCCTGCCGGCGCAGTGAAAGTGTCGCGTCGAAGGCCAGTTGCCCGTCGCGCCTGCTCTCGATGTGCACCGACAGGGTCTGCGCCGGCGCGGTCATGCGCCACTCGTAGCGGTGGTCCATGCCCATGTATGGAGACACGTGCAGCGCCTTGGCGAAGCTGCCGGCGAGCACACCACCATGTGCCGGTGTGGCGGAGGGCGCATTGGCGGGTGCGCGCGAAGCGCCGGGTAGTGGCGCATCGCTCACAGCGGGGTCTCTCAGGAGTACGTATGCGTGGCGCTCCCCCCACGGCGTGTTGGTCACCTCCGCCACCACGGCCCGCGTCCCCTCGTCGCGATCGTCCATGCAGTAGTAGAAGCTCACTGGGTTGAAGCAGTGGCCGAATGTGCTCAGGTTGGTGAGCAGGCGGATCGGCCCCGCGGGCCGGATACCGGCGTGCTCGGCGACCACATCCCTCACAGAGTCGGCGAGCGGGACGGCGGGATCGCCGAGGTAGTCGCGGCGGCGAAAGCGAGCGAGACCCGGACCACGCGCCAGCAGACGCCCGCCGAGCAGCTCGGGAAGCTCCTCCAGGTCGATATAGGCCAGCGCGAGCCTATAGCGGAACTGATGGGGGCGCACCGCAAAGCGGCGGTGGCGGACGACACCCTCATAGATCGCGCTGGCGGTCGCCGTCCCGCGCTCGGGGGTGACCGTCGGCGATGGTTGGGCCAGCGGCGCGCTCACAAGCTCACTCCGAAACGCTCGCCGACGGCGAGCGCGCTGCGGACACCGTCCTCATGGAAGCCCCATCCCCAGTAGGCCCCGCAGTAGTGCGTCCGGTTGGGACCGCTGATCTCCGCGCGGCGTGCCTGCGCGCGCACTCCCGCGGCTGTGTAGACGGGATGGGCGTAGGGAATCACACGAATCACCTTCGCCGGGTCGATCGACTCGGTCCGGTTCAGTGTTACGCACAGCTCGCGATCGGCCCGCAGCGATTGCAGGCTGTTCATGTGGTAGGTGACGGTGGGACGATCGAGCGGCCGGTCGAGCAGGTGGTAGTTCCAACTCGCCCACGCTCGTCGACGTCGGGGAAGCAGACGCGCGTCGCTGTGCAGCACCGCCTCGCTGGACTGGTAGTGCAGCGCGCCCAGGATCTCGCGCTCGCGGCCGCTTGCGTCGGTGAGCAGCGCGAGCGCCTGATCGGAGTGGGTGGCGATCACTACCTCGTCGAAGCGCTCGGCGTCGCCACCGTGCGGCGTGACGCGCACACAGTCCTCTCGCCGCTCGATGCTCTGTACCGGCGTTTCGAGACGCAAACGATCGCGCCAGGCGCCGGCGAGCGCGTGCACGTAGCTCTGTGAGCCACCGGCGACGGTACGCCAGCGGGGACGGCCTCGTAGGCTGAGCATTCCGTGGTTGTCGAAGAACTCGGCGAGGAAGCGGGCTGGAAAGCTCCACATCTGTTGGGGACTCGTGGACCAAACCGCGCACACCTGTGGCACGATCAGGCGTTGCACGAACGCGTCGGAGAAACGCCGCAGCGCGAGCCACTCGCCAAACGATATGTCCTCGTCGGTGTCCTCCAACAGCTCACGAGCCGCGCGATTGAAGCGCACGAGGTCTGAGACCATCTGGTGAAACCATGGCGTGGCGAGGTGTGCCCGCTTGGCGAACAGCCCATTTGGAGATGCGCTGCTGTACTCGAAGTCGCCGGCCTCGTCACTCACGCTGAAGCTCATGTCGGAGGGCTGTGACTCGACGCCCAGCTGGGCCAGCAGACGTTCGAAGCTGGGGTAGTTGCGGTCGTTGAACACCATGAAGCCGGTGTCCACGCGATGTGTCTGCTCGGGCGTGTCCACCCTGATCGTGTTGGAGTGACCGCCAGCGCGGCTCTCTGCCTCGAACACCGCGATCTCATGGTGGCGATGGAGCAGATGCGCGACTACCATGCCGGAGATCCCGGCACCGACGATGGCGATCCTCATGCGAGACCCTGGTGGCGCATGTTCAAGCATTCGCGGCGGAGGTCTGCCTGGATCAGATGCTCGCGCATCGTGGGGCGCCCCTGGCGCCCCACGATTGCCGCCTACGTCAGGAGGCGCTGACTCTAGGCAGCGTGCGCGAAGTGCGCGTCCACGCCGTCGAGCAACGCCCAGTTGCCGCACAGCGCGGCGGACGCGCGCGCCACCATCCGCTCGGCCTGCGCTTCAGCCTCGCCTGAGTCTGTGCTCATCAGCTGCTCGATCAACTCGCGTGCCTGGCGTGCGTGCTCGACGTCGAGCGTGGCGTGCAGCTCGAAGTACTCCACGGCCGGCCCTTCGGCGCTGTAGCCGTAGCGCTCGATCAACCCCTCGAGCTTTGTCTTGGCGATCTCCGGCTGGCAGGCCTCGATCGCGTAAAGCACCGCCAGATGCTCGAGCGCGTCCTCGCCGGCCGTCCAGGACTGCGTGCACTCCTCCGTCTCGCTCAGCGGCGTGCGGCTGGGCGCGTCCTCGCTTGCCGCGGCGGCGAACTCGTCCCACATCTCGATGTGGGAGCGCTCCTCGGCGGCGTGGCGCTCGAGTCCCATGCGGTGCTCCTCTCCCACCTTGGCGGCGGCGCTCGCCGATGCATCGGCCAATGCGACCACGGCATGACGGTACTCGCCGGCGTAGAAGCCGAGCTCCTCGGCGCTCAGCTCGCCGGCGCTCCAGCGCTGGTAGAACGGGTGCTCCAACACGTTGCACTCACGCCTGGCCTGATCGATCCTGGCAAACACGTCCATCGCGGGGTTCCCTTCTGTGCGGTTTGATCGGAGCCAGCGCTCCTGGGGGAGCCCGGAAGTATGACCGGCGCATCGGAGCCCAACGTCATCGCTGGCCACACTCCTATCCGGCAGCCGGGGTAGGGCATATGCTTCGCACGCGATGACCGACGCGGTGCGCACCCCCGACGAGCTGCTGGAAGGTCTGCCGGACTTTCCATTCGATTCTCACTATCGCGAGCACGAAGGTCTGCGCCTGGCGCACATCGACGAGGGCGAGGGCGCGCCGGTGGTGTTCATGCACGGAGAGCCAACCTGGTCGTTTCTGTGGCGCAAGGTGATCGCGCCCGTGCGCGACGCGGGCTTCCGCTGCATCGCCCCCGACCTCCCCGGCTTCGGACGCTCGGACAAGCCGATCGACATCGACTGGTACTCCTATGACCGTCACGTCGCGGCGATCGCCCCGCTGATCGAGCAGCTCGACGTGAAAGGCGCCACGATGGTGGTACACGACTGGGGCGGGCCGATCGGCTTGCGTCTGGCGGTCGAGCACTCCGAGCGCTTCGAGCGCCTGGTGATCCTCGACACGGGCTTGTTCACCGGGCGCCAGCACATGACTGAGGCGTGGACCATGTTCCGCGACTTCGTCGAGCGCACCGAGGACCTACCGGTCGGATTCCTGGTGCGCGGCGCCTGCAAGAACGACCCCGGCGACGATGTGATCGATGCCTACGAAGCGCCCTACCCGAGTGTCGCCTCGAAGGCCGGGGCACGTGCTTTTCCGCTGATGATCCCGCGCGCGCCCGACGCTCCGGGCGCGGCCGCCGGCCAGCGCGTGCTGGACGCGCTCAAAGACGACGCCCGTCCCACGCTGATGCTGTGGGCCGACTCAGACCCGGTGCTGCCGCTGTCCACCGGGGAGCGCTTCGCCGAGGCGATCGGCCGCGAAGCCCCGCGCGTGATCGAGAATGCGTCGCATTTCCTGCAGGAGGACGCGGGGCCCGAGATCGGGCGTCAGATCGCCGAGTGGCTGATGGGAAATCAGTAGGGACGACTGGCTGTGTCTTCCAAAACAGCATACATAACACTTTACAAAATGAAGTGTTATGTGCCTGCACAGTACATATCCGACACCAGGATCACCGATTTCATTTCGCCCGCGGGTACCCGATGAAGACGGCAGGGACAACTAACCGCCGGTTGAGCCGCCAGCCCCGTCGGTGAGCCCCAGCCGCTCGGGCGCCGGCTCAAGGCTTGGCTCCGAGTGCGAGGCACGCAGCTCGTAGCCGCGGCGCACGCTCGCGTCGGCGCCGGCGAGCACTCTGTCGGCCTTGATCAGACGGGCCAGGCCCTCCGACAGCGAGCGGGGCAACAGTATGCCGAGTGTGTTGGTGCGCTTGGCGGACTTCGGCACCCACACTTCCACGGTGCCGTGTTGCAGCGCCTCCACGATCGCCTCGGCGACGTCGGCCGGCTGCAGGTTCTTCATCCCGCGCGCCTCCCCGAGACCTGAGCCGAGCTCGGTGTTGACGACGAACGGCATCACATAGCTGAGATCGATGTTGGCATTCATGAGCCGCAGCTCCCCCCGCACCGCCTCGGTCAGCCCGACCACGGCGTGCTTGGTGGCCGAATAGGTGGCGCCGCCGGGCGCGCCGAACTTGCCGGCTTGCGAGGAGATGTTCACGATGTGCCCGCGATCGCGCGGCACCATCCGCTCGAGCGCCAGCTTCATCCCAAGGATCACGCCGTGGATGTTGATGTCGACCATGCGCCGGGCCGTGAGATCGTCCTCGTCGACGAACCGTCCGACCTGCATGATCCCGGCGTTGTTGACGAGCACGTCCACGGGCCCGAGCTGCTCTTCGGCGCGGTCAAGGAAAGCGCCGAACGATGCGCGATCGGTGACGTCGAGCGGGAGCGCCACGGTGCTCGGACCGAGCTCTGAGGCGGTCTGCTGGGCGGCGGCGAGGTCGACGTCGCCCAGCGCGACCTTCAGTCCCTGGCGCAGCAGCGCCTGCGCGGTGGCCTTGCCGATCCCGCGTGCCGCGCCGGTGACCGCCGCTGTCTGTCCGGCGAGAATACGGGGCTGCTTGGCCATTTTCTCTCTCCTGTCGCTGGAGCCGATCTCGTTCTTCGACGCTGGCGCGCCGCGCATGGATGGTGACACTCAAACGTTTGCGGCGCGGCGCGCGTGTCACCGCATCTTCCGGGGTCGCGATGGGTTTAAGCGCACAGGTCATCCCATCAGGCCTGTGGATGACCCCGGAGAGGGGGCCGGGCCCGGGCGATCCACGGCTTCGTCCGGGCCCGCGTACCGGAATCGGCGCCCGGCGGTGCGCGTCTCGCGAGCGGACATCGAAAGCCGCATCGAAGGCCGACAGCTGGCGTCGACCGATAGGCTGAGGGTGTGGCGTCGTTTCGCTTCAACGACCAGCGCATCGCCTACACCGACTTCGGCGGGGGTCCGGCGGCGCTGAGGAGCGACGGCAAGCGCGGCAAGACCTCGCGGCGCGCGACGGCCTCCAAGCGGCCCGTGATCCTCGTGCACGGCCTACTGCTTTCGCAGAAGATGCACCGGCCGCTCGCCGAAGATCTGGCGGCGCGCGGCAACCGCGTGATCACGGTGGACTTGCTCGGCCATGGCGAATCGGATCGCCCGCGCGACATGTGGCGCTATTCGATGCGCCAGTTCGGCGAGCAGCTGGTCGCGTTGATGGATCACCTCGAGATCCCCGAAGCGGTGGTGATGGGCACCTCGCTGGGTGCCAACGCTTCGCTGGAGGTCGCCTCGTGGGCGCCGGAGCGCTTGCGCGGAATGATCGTTGAGATGCCGGTGCTCGACAACGGACTGCTTTCCAGCGCGCTCACGTTCACACCGATCCTCGTGGCGTTGACGTTTGGCGAGCCGGTGATGAAGCTCGTCTCGCGCGTGACCCGCGCTGTGCCGCGGCGACTGCTGCCGTACTACGGCAATGTGCTGCTGGATCTCGTGCGCCAGGATCCCGGGCCGGGCGGCGCGCTGTTGCAGGGACTGTTTTTTGGACGTATCGCCCCGCACCGCGTCGAGCGGCACACTTTCAAGACGCCGGCGTTGATACTCGGCCATCGGCGCGACCCTGTGCACCCGTTCTCCGACGCGGGGATGCTCGCCGAAGAGCTTCCCAATGCGCGCCTGATCGAAGCGGACTCGCTGATAGAGCTGCGAGTGCACCCCGAGCGCCTGACCGACGAGATCGCGGCGTTTCTGGACGAGGTGTGGGCCTCCCGCGCACGCCCACGGCGCACCAAGACCCGTTCAGCTTGACGGAGGAAAGAGTTCGAGTTCGTTGATGCTCACGGTGCCCGGGGCGGCTTCGGTCGAGCTGGGTGGAGCCTTGGCAAGCCACAGCAGTATGTAGCGGTAGCTCTTGCCCTTCGTCTTCAGCTTCAGCGTGGTGCTTTTCTTCGTCAGGACTTTCAGTCCGACCACCCGCGCCCATTCCGGCGCACTGATGGTGGTGGGCAGTGTGCTGCCGTTGGCGCCGTAGATTTCGACGGTCACCCCGATGCTTGTCGTCTTGACCTTCGCGCTGCCGAGCTTTTGAGGTTCTTTGAGGTCGAGCACCAGTCCCTCGGCCATCTTGGGTGCCACGCTCGCTTGAACTTGAGCGGTCCACGCGCTGGCTTCTTCGCCGTCGATCGCGAGACTGGGGTCGCCGAACATCGACGCCGGGAACGAGTAGGGGTTGTAGACGCTGGCGGCGTTGGTGTCCAGGAGGATCGGACTCGGCGCTTCGGAGGCGGGCGTCGTTTTCGTTTCAGCTTCTTTAGAGCCGCTGCCTTCGGTTGGGCTGTTCGTCGATTCGGCGCTTGTTTTCGTGGGGGTGGTGG
>JBAWFB010000177.1:0-3462 GCA_049591495.1 Solirubrobacteraceae bacterium | reverse complement strand
CCCCTCAGGCACCCGCGGCCTGTGGTGGGGGCCCTACGACGAGCTATCGGCGAAGGCTGTGCGCGCCGCCGCCCAGTTGCGCTCCACACGCGAGAGCGACCGCGAACGAGCCTGGCGCCAGGGCGCGGTCGCCCTCGCGCGCGTTGGCGCGCGAGCCTTGGGGCGCAGATAGCCCTGGTGGAGTTCGGCGGACGTGATCCCTCTCCACAGGTGCATAACACTTTACAAAATGAAGTGTTATGCACTCGCAAAGTCGTGCACAGACAGCGCCCGATCGCCGATCTCCTCCCGAGGTTGCCCCCGGCGAAGACCCGCGAGGACAACTAACCTGTAGCGATGCCCGCCCAGGCCTATGCCGGTAAGGAGTGCGTGTGCCAGCTGCGCAAGGGAATCTGCGACCAGAGCTGTGTCGCGGACATGCTGGCCACGCCGTTCTACATCGCGTGCTTGAAGCTGAAGGGCCGCCGCTGCGTGGTGGTCGGCGGCGGCGAGATTGGGCTCGAGAAGGTCGAGGGGCTGCTGGCGTGCGACGGCGAGGTGACGCTGATCGCGCCCGAGGCGGAGCCGGCGCTGGCGCAATATGCCGCCGAGGGCTCGATCCGCTGGGAGCAGCGCTCCTACGCAGGGCCAAGCGACCTGGAGAGCGTGTTCATGGCGATCGCCGCGACCGACGACACTGACGTGAACATCGCCGTGTACGACGACGCCGAGCGGCGCGCGATGCTCGTGAACGTAGTCGACGTGCCGCCGCTGTGCAACTTCATCCTGCCGGCAATCGTGCGCACGGGCCCGCTCGCGATCGCGATCTCAACCGCGGGCGCCTCGCCCGCGCTCGCAAAGCGCATCAAGCGCGAGATCGCAGAGCAGTTCGGCGAGCCCTACGCGCAGCTCGCGGTGCTGCTCAACGAGGCGCGCGGCTGGGCGAAGGGGACACTCCCCACCTACCAGGACCGCAAGCAGTTCTTCGAGGGGATCGTCAACGGCGGGGGGGTGGGCGCCGATCCAATCGTGCTGCTACGCGACGGCCGCGTGGCAGACGTGCGCGAGCTAATCGCGCGTGCCCAGAGCGAGCACACGCAGCGCCTCTCAGCAGTTTGAGCCTGCGCATGGGGGACGTCGAAGTCCAGGCGACGAGGGGCACTGTCGCCCAGAACACCGAGGTGGCGGTCGAGCTCGACGGGCTGACGCGCAACTACGGCGAGCGCGCGGCGCTGAGCGACGTGACGCTGACGCTGCGCACCGGGCAGACGCTGGTCGTGTTCGGCCCCAACGGGGCTGGCAAGACGACCCTTTTGCGCGTGCTGGCGACACTGCTGCGCCCACACTCCGGCAACGTGAGCGTGCTCGGCAGCCAACTACCCGACGAGGCGTGGCGGGTGCGCGGGCAGATCGGGCTGCTGGGCCATGACCCGTTGCTCTATCGCGAGCTGAGCGCGCGCGAGAATCTGCGCTACCACGCCAGCCTGCACAACGTGGACGCCGAGCGCGTGGAGGAGCGGCTGGCAGCGGTGTCGATGAGCAGCCGCGCTGAGGACCCCGTGCGCACGCTCTCACGCGGGATGGTGCAGCGCGTGGCGGTTGCGCGCGCGACCCTGCACGACCCGCTGCTGCTGCTGCTGGACGAGCCCTACGCCAACCTCGACCCGGCCGCGATCGAGCTGGTCGAGCCGCTGATCGGCGCGTCGAGCGGACACACTCGCGTGGTCTCCAGCCACGACCCCGGTCGCGGGCTGGCCGAAGCCGACGTCGTGCTCGGTCTGCGCGGCGGACGCGTGGCACTGCTGACGGACGCCGCAAGCGTGAACCCCGACGCGGTCGCGGAGTTGTACCGGTGAGCGCACCGGGAACGACAGACCCGCATGCGGGTCTGTCCCCACCCGTACATGTACGGGTGGGCCAGGCGGCGCATGCGCCGCCTGGAACAACAAAAGTGATTTTCGCGCTGCTGCGCAAGGAGCTGTTGGTTGAGCTGCGCACGCTGGAGTCGATCCCCGGCATGTCGCTGTTTGCGGTGACCACGTTCGTGGTGTTTCACTTCGCGCTCAACCAGGACACCGTCAGCGGGCAGGAGGCGGCGGGCATCCTGTGGGTGTCGCTGCTGTTCGCCGCGATGCTCGGAATCAACCGCCTGTTCGTGGCCGACGCCGACCAGGGCGGCTTCGATGGATTCCTGCTGGCGCCGGTGGACCGCAGCGCATTGCTGCTGGCCAAGGCGATCGCGCTGCTGGCCTACCTGCTGGTGCTGGAGCTGGTGGCGGTACCCGCGTTTGGGCTGCTGCTGCTCGGCCCATCGCTCGGCCAAGCACTGCCGGGACTGCTGGCACCGCTGGCGCTTGGCGACCTCGGCGTTGCGGCGATCGGCACGCTGGTGGCAGCGCTCGCGGTGCGCACCCGCGCACGCGACCTGCTGGGCCCGCTGCTGGCGCTACCGCTGCTGGTACCCGTCGTGATCGGCGCCGCGCGCGCGAGCGCACCGCTGCTGGCGCTCAGCCGGGCGGGCGGGCATCCTGATCCGCCATTGCGCTGGCTGGGCACGCTCGCGCTCTATGATCTTGTGTTCGGCCTCATCGCCTACGCCGTGTTCGACTTCCTCCTGGAGGACTAAAGGCCACCGATGCGCAGCCCTTCACTCCGCGCCCTCTCAATCTCAACTGTCGTCGCCTTCTGCATATCGCTGAGCCTGGTGTTCTTCTACGCGCCGATCGAAGCCGAAGAAGGGTTCGTGCAGAAGATCTTCTACCTGCACGTGCCGCTTGCGATCGTCACGCTGTGCGGCTTTGTGATCGGCGGGCTGATGGCGATCATGCACCTGCGCACACGCGATCCGCGCTGGGATCTGCGCTCCTACGTGGCGATCCACATGAGCCTCATTTTCGGCGTGGGGGTGCTGATCACCGGCTCGATCTGGGCGCACGCCTCGTGGGGTCACTGGTGGGTGTGGAGCGAGCCCACGCTGGTGTCGTTTTTGATCATCATGTTGCTCTACGCCACCTACCAGCCGCTGCGCTTCGCGATCGAGGACCCCGAGCGCCAGGCGCGCTACGCCTCGGTGTTCGCGATCACAGCCGGCGCGTTCGTGCCGCTCAACTACATGGCCGTCAACCTGTCAACCGCCTACCTGCACCCGCGCGTGCTCGGCAGCTCCTCGAACCTGCCCGCGCCGATGGCGCTCACGTTCCTCGTCTCGCTCGCGGCGATGGCGCTGCTGTTCGCCACCCTCTGCACATACGAGCTCGCGGCCAAGCGCACCCGCATCCTGCTCAAAGCGCGCTCGAGAATCCTCGGCTACCAATCGTGACCCCGCTCGCAACCACCCTCCCCGAACACACGAACGACGGCTACGTCGCCGCCGCCTACATCGTGTTCTTCGCGATCGTGCTCGTCTACGTGGCGATCATGGCGCTGCGCCTGAGCCGCGTCGAGCGCGGCCTGCGCGAACTGCACGCGCGCACGGATCGCCCC
>JBAWFB010000176.1:0-25358 GCA_049591495.1 Solirubrobacteraceae bacterium | reverse complement strand
GGGCCAGAACGTGGCCCAGTGGGCGTAGGTCGCGGCGCCGATGAGTTGTGTGCTCGCGTTGCTTATGGTGTCGAGGACCCACTCGGCGCCGTCGGGAGAGCGTCCTGCGGCAACCCAGTCGTCGCTGATGCCGTCAGGTGGTGCGATGTACCCGTCGAGTGAAACGGACATCTTCAGGATCAGTGAGGTCATGCGCTGCTTCCTTTCCGGGATGGAGGACCCGAGTTGCTCAAGTCGATTCTTGGTACTCAGACTCCAGGCAACAGCGAAACTAATCGCTTGCCGGATCAATCGCCGTACTCCCGGTTTCACGAACTAGCGGGAGTCCACCCGACACGCTCTCACGCTATCGCAACGGACGAACAGGAGGCGTGCGAGCGATCGTCGCGCGCGCCGCGAATCGCGCGGGCTTGGTAGCAATTTTGGTAGCAATTTGAGCGAACCTGAGCCGATCCGAGAGCGCTATACCCCAGTAAAACCAAGCTATCTGGCCCTACCTGAGCGCCAGAGACGAGTTCGAGCCCAGTATCGCCCACTGTTCCGTGCATTGTGCGAACCGGGGGCGGGATGCGGTAGGTGGGGATGATCTTGTGTTGGTCGTGGACACGGATGTCCTTGACGAGCAGGCGTAGCAGCTCCTTGGCTTGCTCGGGGTTGGCGGTGGCGATGAGCTGGTCGAGGTGGTCGGCGAGCGCCGCCAGGCTCGCCGTGTCGGGCGACGTGTCGGCGTCTGCGGCGAGCGTTTGGGTGAGGTCGGCTTCCTGGTCGCGTAGGGCTTGCAGGCGGGTGTGGTGGCGCGCGATGCGCTGCTGGCAGACGTCGGGGTCGAGCTTCGCGTCCTCGAACGCTTGCAGGTAACGGTCGATCTTGCGTTCAAGGCTTGTGATGTCCACGCGGACACCGGCGAGCTGCTGCTCGTGCTGCGGGCGGTCTGCGCCTGCCTGCTCGGCGGCGTGTGCGAGCGCGTCGCCGATGAGTTGCCCGTCGCGATAGATCGCGGCGAGCTGGGAGAGGACGGCACGCTCAAGGCGCTCCATCGGCAGTCGCTGGCCGTCGCGGCGGCTCGTGCCGTACTTGTAGCGGGTGGAGCAGGCGTAGTAGGTATAGCGGCCGTTGCGTCCGTGCGCGGAGGTGCCGACGTAAGCGCGTCCGCACTTGTGGCAGCGCACGAGCCCGGAGAGGAGGAACTGGGAGGGGTTGCCGCGGCGCAGGCTCGCATCCTTATGGCGGCGCGTGAGGATCGTCTGAGCACGCTCGAAGGTCGTTTTCTCGATCAGCGGCTCATGTTGGCCCTCGTACAGCTTGCCGTTCCAGCGGATCATGCCGAGATACGCGGGGTTGGCGAGGATTCCTTGCAGCTCGTTCGGCGACCAGCCGTGCGCTCCCGGCGGCTGAGCGCCCTCGGCCTCCAATGTGCGCGCGATCGAGGTCGTGCTCTGCCGGCCGTCGGCGTAGAGGCTGAAGATGCGTCTGAGCACCGGCGCCTTGACCGGGCAGGGCAGCAGCGCCTTGGTGTCGGGGTCGCGCGTGTACCCGTAGGGGATGCGCTGGCCCATCCAGCGGCCCTCGCGCACACGCCGCTCAAGCCCGGCGGTGACGCGATCCACGATCGTGGCGTGCTCGAACTCGGCGAACACGCCGAGCATTTGCAGCATCATCCGCCCCGCCGCCGAGCCCGTGTCAAACGGCTCCGTCGCGGACTTCAGGACGATCCCGAGATGGTCGAGCTCCTCACAGAAGCCGGCGAGCTGGCGCACCTTGCGCGAGAGCCGATCGACGCGGTAGACGAGCAGCAGGTCATAGCGCCGCTCGCGCGCCAGGTCGAGTGCGGCCTGCAGGCCGGGGCGCTCCAATGTCGTGCCGGTCGCCTGATCCTCGAAAGCGCCCGCTACGTGCGAGTCCTCCATCGCCTGGCAGTAGCGCTCCAGCCGCTCGCGCTGGGTGCCGAGCGAGGTCGGCTGGTGATCCTCGTCGGTGGAGATGCGGGTGTAGAGGCATACGCGCGTGATGACCACTGCTCCTGTTGCTCATCGCCGAACGGAACTGCTGCATGGTCGAGGAGATCAGATCCGGTGGCGGATCGCAAGTCCAGGTCGGAGGGTCGGTAGGCGCTGCCGTGATGCAGCTCGGGCGCGTGGCTCTGATCCCAGTCCTCGAGCTGGTATGCGCCGCAGAAGTGGCAGCGTGGCGGCTCGCGGCGGGGCTGCCAGGCCGAGTAGCCGTAGGAGTGGGATGCGGGCTCGGAGGGGTAGGCGATCTCATCGCAGGCCGGGCAGATATGCAGTTGCTCGCCGTCTATGAGCGTGAGCGCCGCGGCACGACCCTGCGCGAGCCGCACATGAAGCGGGATGTCGTGCTTGCGGCGCTTGGCCTCCTGCTCGCGCCATGCCAGGTAGCCGACGCGCAGCCGCTCCTGCTCTGTGCGTGCTCGCTCGTCGCCGGCGGCGTCCTGCTCCACACGTTCCCAGGCGTGGATGTCGATCAGCCCACCCGAGGCGAGCTGCTGGTGGTGATGGCGCAGCTTCGGTCCGCGGCCGTAGCGGCCCGCAAGCTCGCTGATGCGCCTGCGCTGGCGTGCGCGGTAGACCTCGGCGAGCCCTCGCACCGCCTCACGATCAGCCGGGGTCGGCGGCACTGGCTCAGGCGCGAACTGGGTCTCCAGCGGGTCAGGGTCGAGCTGGCGGGCCAGCGTCGCGAACGCGGCGCGCTCGACCTCTTCCATCGGCTCGGTTGATGCCAGCAGCAGCTCAAGCGCGAGCGCTCCTGGCATGCCGAACTGCTCGACGTGATCGCAGCGCGCATACAGACGGTGCTCTCGAAGGAGAGCACGCCGGGCGTCCGGGTCAGATCGAAGCCGCTCGCGCTCAGCCTTCGTCGCCTCCCGCTCAACGCGTGTGCGGCGTCGTAGAGGGCACGCGCGGCGCTCAAGCAGTCGAGCAGAGAAAGCCCGCCACCCGAGACGGTCAGGTCATCCCAGCAGGGCTCGCTCAACGCCCGTTGCGGTGTGCGCGCCATCGCACACGCGCCCGCCGCGAACCACGACACGTTCTCCGCGCGGTGGTCGTAATAGCCGCCACGGGCCACCTTCTGGAGCAGGTCGGCGAGCGTCTTCAGGAAGGTGAGCGCACGCGCCTCCGTCGTGGTGAGGAACAGCAGGCAGGGGTAGAACGCATAGCGCTCTACCCAGGCAGCGTGCGCGGCATACGCGGCGTAGCAGCCCGCCTTGACCTTCAGCCGCGCGTGGCTCATCGTGCCCAGGTCAAGCTCCACGAACGCCAACAGCCCACGGCCCTCGCTGTCGTGCAATTCGAGCAGAGCATCCGGCGCGAGCGTCCGCGAGCGCCCCTCGGCCTGGAACCGCTCACGCGGCTCGCGCACGAAGGATCGAAGATGAAGGCCGGGCGCGTGCGCTTGTGTGGCCAGCAGCGCATACATCTCGGTCATGCCCGCCGCGTGCGCCAGAAATAGCGGGTTGGGCTCGGCCCGCTCGCCCCCACGCGGGACGGGTGCTCCGCGTACGAGCGTGTCGGCACGGCGTGAGGGCCACAGGTGATACGGAGCGGAGCCACGCTCGCGGTAGGGTCGGCTGCGACCGAGCAGACCGGCACGGTGCAGATGATCGGTGCGGTAACGCAGGGTACGGCCAGGCACATCCGAGAGGAGAAGCTCAAGCTGGGTCGAGGTCACGACACGCTGACTGCTGACCAGCTCGATGATCCGCCGGTCAAGCTCGCTCAACGACACCGCCGCCGCTGGACCAACGCGCACACGCCCGCGCCTCGCAACGGCAGTCATGAAGACCTCGAAGATCGAGAACTACGATTACAGTCGGGCGCGCCCTCACCACCCGAAACCGCGACAGAACCGCTGTTTTCGCACCGCCGCCCTTGCCAATCGGATGGGTAGCCATTGGCAAGGCGTGAGCGCCGCTGGCGGCGAGCGGAGTGTTGGCGGCGGGCGCCAGAGAACTCGCCGCTGCGCCCCGGCTCATCGGCGCCGCCAAGCACCGGGGGCTCGGCGGCGAGGATCAGCGCAGAGAGCAACTCGATTGCCTGCGCCGCCTGCCGCGCCTCAAGCGACTCAAACCGCGGTCGACCGAGCACCGGCTCGTGCCGCTCGCCCGGAACGGGAGAGGTCTGGTGTTGGGGATGGTGTCGAACATCATCAGTCGATCTCTTCATGCAGTTGTGTGCCGGCGGAAGACCGCTGGGCTCCGGGACGGAACCCAGCCCACCAACGAGAGCACGATCCCCGGCGGATGTCAAGGGCTTCCCGTGGCCCTTATCGCGACTCACAGGTCGCTCACACGACGGCCGGCGAGCAGACCGGCGAGTTTTTACGCTTGAAGGTGCCACCCGGCTACATCTACGCCCACCTCGACAGGCACGCAACCCCTGTTTTACCGGCGATTACCGGGGATCGCGGTTCTTTCGGCGGCGACTCGGTTAGCGGCGCATCGATCAGCAGCGTGCCCCGCCCGACGCGTCGTCGCGTCGCAGCCGGCACGTGTGCGTCTACGAACCCTGATGAGATAGGGTGCGGCGCGTCGTGAAAAGGTTGACGGCACTCATCGCGGTCGTGGCGCTACTGAGCGCCACGGCGCTGCTCGTCCAGCGTGGGCGAGCGACTGCCGCCGCGCCCCCTAACCACGATTGCCCCTCGGTCACGACACTCGACGGGTTCGGGCACGGCCATCCGCTCGTGGTCCAGACACGCAGCGTGTCCTGCACAGAAGCACTAACGGTCATTCGCGCGATGGTCTCGGGTGTCGGCGTGACCTTCAGCGGGAACCCCGACAACGCATCCAGCTTCCGGTGGAAGCTCTATGGCCTGCCGGGGTGGACGTGCTTCGGCGACGGAAGCGGTTTCCCTGGTCACGGAGCGGGCGGCGACTGCACAAATGGAGCCGCCACCGTCGAGTGGTATCACGCCTAGACCAACGCTCACCGACGAGGAGTTCGCCGGACAGAAGGCCAAGCTGCTGGACCACTGAGCCAACGCCGTCTGCGGAACTCCGGGTGGCCGATCTTCTCGATAGCTTTTGGCGATGGCAACCGTGGCGAGTGGGGGTGATGTCGCGTCGGCGACGGCGACATGGCCGCACGCTCGCCTGATCCCAACCTACGGCATCCGAAGTCAGGAGGAGCAGGAGAAGCGCGCGACCGCGTGCCTGCTGGCGGTCATGCACGGTGTCCCCGAGTTCGGCCATGCGCTTCTTGGAGAGCTGGGTGCTCCCCGGTCTCCGAGCGTCGATACGTTCGCCGAGGTTCGCTTCAAGAACTCCGACGGCAAGACAGACATCCCCGATGGAGCAATCGTGTGCGAGCGAGGCGGTAAGCGCTGGACGTGTCTTGTCGAGGTCAAGACCGGCTCAGCCGTCCTGAAGGACGAGCAGGTTGGGAGATACCTAGACATCGCGCGCGACCAAGGTTTCGACGGGGTTCTGACGATCTCAAATCAGATCACCCATAGTCCGTCGGAGTCGCCCGTGTGTGTAGACGGCCGCAAGCTCCGCAAGACCAAGCTGTGGCACTTCTCTTGGTGGCAGGTATTGACGGAGGCGGTTGTTCAGAGCAGGTATCGGGGCGTGTCGGACCTCAACCAGGCTTGGGTGCTTCGTGAGCTGATCCACTATCTCAGCAGTGAAGCGTCCGGGGTATCTGGCTTTGAGGACATGGGCGAGCATTGGGTGTCTGTCCGCAGCGCGGCGCGCGACGGGACGCTCCGACCGGGCGACCCGACCATCCGCCATGTCGCTGAACGCTGGGAGCAGTTCGTTGAGTATCTGTGCCTCAGCTTCTCCCAAGAACTGGGGCGCAATGTCATGTCCCCCCGTTCGCGGAAGCAGACATCCAGCGGTCGTCTGGACGAGGTAGAGAAAGCGCTGGGCACCCTCGGCACCCTGGACGCGACGGTTCGTGTCCCGGACGCGATCGGCGACCTGCAGGTGCGTGCTGATCTCAAGGCACGCCAGACATCCGTGAGCGTGAGCCTCAGCGCACCCACCGAAGGGCGACCAAAATCTAGGATTAACTGGCTGCTGCGTCAACTGGCCGAGGCGTGGCCCGACTTGCGCATCGAGGTCTGGTATCCCCACGCCAGGGAGAGCGTCGCCGCAACACTGGAGCAGGTGCGCGCACAGCCAGACAGCCTGCTCTTTCCCGCGGACCTGAAGCGCGATCCACGATCCTTCACGCTGACGCTGAACCGGCCTATGGGACAGAAGCGAGGCCGCACCGAGGGGTCATTCGTGCGCGAGACACGCGCGCAGGCTGTGACCTTCTACCGCGACCTCGTTCAGAATCTCAAGACTTGGCAAGTGCGACCTCCGCAGATCAGGACCGAGCCAGATCCTCCCGCAAGCGCGCCGGTCTCCCCGCCCGACACCCTGCCGCTGCTACCCAAAGACATCGTGCAGCCCGGTACAAGCAAAGATGACATGTCGGATTTCAGCGCTGTGGCTCCCGCGATATCCGACCAGGAGGAGATCGTGCCCGTCGAAGGTTCCGCCCTGCGCGATGACCAGCTTGAGGATCAAGGCATCTGAGCTGACCGAGACAACGCGGCTCGCAGCGATGATGACGACGGCGTGCGTGCTGCCCGGTCGTGATGGGTGGCGGGTGGTGCGCGCATCCGCCGGCATCGGCACCTTCGGGCAGGGCAGCACCATGTCGCATGGAACACGTACAAGCAATGACGACGACGGTGGCACAGGATGACCGCGCAAAAGCGGTCGCGGAGCGGATGCAGAAGCCGCTAATCGCGGCAGCGCTGCTCACGATTCCCACGACCGTACTCCAACTCGTGTCCGTCCCCGAGCCGTGGCGGACGATCGGCGACGTACTCGATTGGGTCATCTGGCTGGCGTTCCTCGCCGAGCTGGTGGTGATGCTGGCCGTCGTGCCGAACCGTGGACGCTATCTCTTCGGCCATCCGCTCGAAGTTGGCATCGTCGCTCTGACGCCACCGTTCTTCTTGGCGGCGATGCAGAGCATCCGCCTGCTGCGGCTCCTGCGCCTTCTTCGCCTGCTCCGCCTGCGAGGGTCAGCGAGCGCCCTGTTCTCGACGGAGGGCGTGCGCTTTGCGGCAACCGTCGCACTGTTGACGGCGGTGGGCGGCGGTGGGGCGTTCGCTGTGGTGGAGCACGTCTCCTACGGCAACGGCGTGTATTGGGCGATAAGCACGATGGCGACTGTTGGGTCTCTTATTCCGCATACGGCCGTAGGCAAGATCATCGCCGTGGTCGTGATGCTCGTGGGGATCGGGGCAGCCACACTTGTGATCGGAGCGGTCGCACAGCGCTTCTTTGCGCAGACGGTTGAGCACGTTGAGCTGACTGAGGATGACCTGCTCGTGCAGGTCCGCGACATCTCGCTACGCCTGCAATCGCTGGAGCGTGCGCTCTCGAACCGACGGAGCCCGGAGGCGTCAGATGGGTAGCGAGCGATGCAGCTCGCTGACTTCGGCCAAGCGCTGCTCTGTGTGCCTGCGTTGGCGGTCGGGTCCGTCAGACGGGTAGGCCCGCGGGTGCGCCCGGGCGTTGCGCGTCTATCTTGGCAAGGTCTCCCCGTACTTCTGCAACCAGATCGGCGACGGTGTTTCGGTAGTGCGCCAGCGCCAGATCGAGACGGAAGTCAAAGTTTGCCGATAGTCCCGGCCCGTAGTGGATGGTCGTGGGCTTCTGGCGGTTAGAGACAGAGAAGGTCGTTGAGCCCTCGTTGTCTGAGTGCTCGAAGCCGATCAGCTTTGCGAACAGACACTCGCGGGTCTGTTTTGCCCCTTGGAAGATGACGCGCTTGTTCGTGATGAACACGGTGCCGGTGTCGATCGCCGTTGGTGTGGGTGCTCCCTGCTCGTAATGGCCGCGCGTCTGACCCACGCGGTATCGCACGGAGCGCCCGTGGACGCTGCCGATCGGGATCGAGACCCCGTGCGACGCTCCCTTGTACGTGCCCCTGCCTCGGCGATCCTCGATCAGGCTGGCGCCCGTCACGTAGTAGAACAGGGCCTCGTCCGGCCCGAGCATGATCTCGGCCTCACTGCTGCCGTTGAACTTCTCCGCGAGTTCCAGGTATCGCGCGTACCCGTCACGTTCCGCCTGCCACTGCGTCAGCTCCTGCTGGTATGCCTGTTCGGCCTTCTTTGTTCGGTGTCCCTCGAACATGCTCGGCTCCTTCTGTGTACTGAGGGCTTGAATCTACACGAGCGAGAGGGCGTGGATGTAGGGGATCAATGAGGCTGCCTCACGCGGCTAGGACTTCGATCGGAGCGTGTCGCGCCCGCTTGCCCTTTGGCTGCGGGCGCACGCGCATCTCGATGTAGACGTCGAGCGCGTCGGCGACGTCGGCGACGGTATCGAGTTGCACGTTGCGGCCCTTGCCGTCCAGCAGGCGTGAGATCACAGAGGGCTTGACGCCGACTCGACGTGCCAGCTCGGCCTTGGAGATCTTGCTGCCCGTACGAACCTCGTCCAGGGCAACCAGCAACTCAGCGAACGCGACTAGCTTTGCGACCTCGCGCTCGTGAGCGGCGCGATCCTCAGCGGCCGGGAAGCTCTCGGCGAGCAGTTCGGCGAAGACGGCGCTTTCCTTGGACTTATGCATAGCTCGGTCACCTCGGCTTGGGAGAGCAGATCGTAGCATAGAAGCTATGACATATCGGCGCCGACATCCGGCCACCACTCAGTGCCACCGCGTCCGAGCGCAACGCGGTGAGTCGCCTGGTAGTCCTTGCGGTAGCGGTCGATCCGCCGGTACTCCGACTGCGCCGCCTCTGTGCGCGCGGGCTTGACCACGCCGCCAAGCAACACCAGCGAGGGCAGCGCCAGCCCGTGTGCCGGCGCGTCTCGGTCGATCACGCAGAACAGCCGGTAGAGCTTGTTGGAGTGCTTGTCTCGCGCCTCGCAGATACCGCTGAGATCGACCTCCTTCCTGCTGGCCGGCTTGTGCATCAGACGCCAGCGCTGCGTCGAGGTGGGGAACCTCGGCGGGCCGACCTGAAGCACAGCCCTCACGGTCGTCAGCAGCTCGATCCGAACGTTCATCGGCGTCTTCTCGCCGGTGAGGAAGTCCCATGCCGGACGCTCCCCGCGAGCCGTCGCGTAGAAGACGGGCTGCCAGCGATCCTCCTGCGTGCGCTTGCTCTTTGCCATAGGCCAATCATCGCCCACGAAGCGGCAGGAACTTCATCGCGCCGACTCTGCTGGATGCAGTGTCGCCCCCTACGCCCCGAGATCCAGCGCCCAACCCTCGAACTCGGCCGCGTCCAGCCGGTTCGCACTATGCCCAGTATCGCCCATCGGAAAAGCCCCGCAGATGCCCGGGGTTTTGTGGCGTCGCCCGGTGCTCCAGCGACTGCTAGGCCCAGTTTTGCCCACATTTTTCCCACACTTGCTGTCCGATGTGCCCGTCGCGCCGCCCGAGAGAGCTGATTGACCCCTTGAGAACAGGCGCGGGCTCGCCTCTGTTCTGAAGGCGAACTGGACCCGCTATGCGAGTCTGTGAGCGGGGTCAGCGAATATCAGGCCATCGCGTGCCGGCCGTCCCGCAACGCCGATACTCCTGTGACGCTTCCGCAACGAGTTCGATGCGCCTAGCCTCGACGAGTCACGGCGGTCCACGAGCGCGTTCGACTCCACCAGAGCCCCGCTGACCGCAATCCTTGCGCGGAGCGCCAACACTTCCGCATCGCCGTCCAGGCAGGACGGTACCGATAGCACGGCGCAGGTAATATTGCTCGGTCAGATATCTGAGCGCGATCGGCGACGGCGTGCAGGCTCAAGTCGGGAGAAGGTGCGTGGCAACCGCCGTAGCGTTCTTCAACAACAAGGGGGGAGTGGGCAAGACAACGCTCGCTTGCAATTACGCGGCGTACGAGAGCTCCCGGGGCAGGCGTGTCCTCGTGGTAGACCTCGATCCGCAGTGCAACAGCACCCAGCTGATCCTGAGCGATGACCAATGGGATGACATCTACGAGGATCGCCAGCGGTCTGAGCCCAAGACCGTCATGGGCTTGCTCCGGCATATGCGCGCCGGCGATTCCTCGCTGGACCTTGATGCTCTACATCTGGCTCGGGGCGAACGCTTCGGCGTCGACGTTCTGCCCGGACATCCGTCACTCTCAATATTTGAGGACATCCTCAGCGATGCATGGGGGAAGTTCCGCGGGGGAGAGCCAGCGGGCGCTCGAAGGACGATGTGGCTGCATTCCCTCCGCGCTGAGATCGGCGACAACTACGACATCGTGGTGGTCGACGTAAGTCCGAGTCTTGGTGCGATCAACCGAAGCGCCCTCGTCGGAAGTGATTCCTTCGTTACGCCGATGGCTCCTGATCTGTTCAGTCTCTATGCCCTCGACAACATCACCTTCTGGTTCCAGCGCTGGCTCGCTGAGTACGATCTGGGCCGCTCGCTGGCCCAGGAGGCTCTGGAATCCATCGGGTTCCAGGACACCCTACCTGATCCCCTGCCTATACGGCACGGGTTCGTTGGCTACACCGTGCAGCAGTACGTGAGCCGGGCTAGTGGCGGTGAGATACGCCAGATCGAGGCGTACGACAAGCATCGCCGTGCGATTCCGAGACGAGCCGAACGTCTCATCGAGCTATCCCGGCTGGAGGATGCAATTGAACTTGGCACCGTCCCCAATATGTTCTCGATGATTCCCCTAGCACAGAGTTGTCACTCCCCAATCTCGGGCCTAGAGAGAGAGGACGGGCTGCGTGGCGCTCAGTTTAGTCAACAGCAGCGCTACGTTGATCAGCTAGACGAAATCTTTACGACTATCTCTGAGCGCGTTATGCAGGCCTTGGAGTCATAAATAATGCCAGTCGTCGCCTGGCCGTCGACACTTGTAGATAGGATCGCTGCGGACCATTGGGTGCTGTTCATCGGCAGTGGGGTATCGGCCTCATGCGAGAACTCCACTGGCGCGCGTCCTCCAGACTGGGGCGGACTTCTCACGAACCTCAGCAGGTTGATCACTGATGAGACCCGGCGCCGAATGGCGCTCACTCTGATCAAGAGGCGGGAGTATCTCGCGGCCGCCGACCATGTGCAGTATGCAGTTGCTCAGCAGGACGACCGCGCAGCTTATCATCAAGCTATCAAGACGACTGTAGAAGGCCAGGCAGCTGATCGGTTCCGACCGTCAAGCCTATACGCAGCCCTCCTCAATCTCGAACCGAAGATTGTCTTCACAACGAACTACGACAAGCTGTTTGAGAGCGCCTCGCAGAATGGATTCGCGGTTCACACTTTCGAATCCACAACCGTGAGCGATGCTCTCAGGATCGGCGAGCCGGTTTTTGTGAAGCTGCATGGATCGACGGATTCAATCTCGGATGCGGTGTTGACCCGGACGGATTACGCCAGAGCTGCCACGAAGGGACGAGCAACATTTGATGCCCTCGCCGCACTGAGCCTGACGTCGACCATCCTGTTTGTGGGCTACTCGCTGGATGATCCTGATATTCAGCTAGTGCTACAAGCCGTTGGTCGGTCTGGGATGAGGCCGGAGGCTCATTTTATGCTGGCGCCCCGGCCGCGAAGTCCCTCGCGTGTACCCGTCTTC
Source organism: Solirubrobacteraceae bacterium (assembly GCA_049591495.1). Taxonomy (GTDB): domain Bacteria; phylum Actinomycetota; class Thermoleophilia; order Solirubrobacterales; family Solirubrobacteraceae; genus Palsa-744. The sequence continues at coordinate 13,787 of JBAWFB010000176.1, read as the reverse complement.
CGTGAGAGCTTCGGTGTCTCGGTACTTACCTACCCGGCAGGACGGCACGACAAGGTTGAGGCTGCGCTCGTTGAGCTGAACGAGCTAGTTGTCGGAGTTCGCCAACGAGGGGGCGCGACTAGCCCCTAGCAGCGGCCACAGCGCGCCTGACTCACATCGCTGGCGTCAGCGCGGTGGTCAGCGGTGGATTGCCACACCCTCCGAGTCTGCTCCCAGCACTCAGCCAGCTGACCGAAATAGTGGACGGGCGCATCGACTGAGCACCGTTTGCAAGTCACGACCCGATCCACGAATGCACAGCGCGTACGCCAACATTTGCAGGCCGTGCCCTGACTGCAACGATTCCGAGCCTGGCTAGGCTGCAGCGAGTATCGGCCGAAGCTCGTCGGCGGCCAAATGCTCAGGCGGGAGGCTCAAGGTGAGTTGCCCCTCGCGTTCGAGTGTGTGGCGGACGTTGAGGAGCGTGATGCCGATGACGGCCCCCGACTCGTCGTAGTGGATCGCATGGCCGTCGGGCGTCTCTAGGCCGCGTGCCGCTGGACGTGGCTCGCCGACGTTGAGATAGAGCACGTCGCCACGCTCGTCGTAGTGGTGGTGGTCGAAGGAGATGCCGGCGATGGTGATGGTCATTGCTTGTAGCCTCGCGGCGAGTTGTTTTGGAGCAGGGCCACGGCTATGCCGGCTCACGGGTGTGTGGGTCTCTACACGCTTGAACGAACTCCCACCCAAACGGTTCGATGAAGACTTCGCCTGCATTCAACTTGGTCTCGAAGGTCGAGCGCACGAGACCGAGGCGGCGAAGATTGCCAAGCGCAGATGCATCGGTTGTATGGTCGATGCGCAGGGATCGGCTTGGTTGGTTCAGCGCGAAAAAGACGGCGTCCAGTAGTTGAGCGTCGAGGGGGTCGAGTTCGGCGAGAATCGTCGGGAACGCCGCCTTGACCGTCGCAGCACCAGTACCGGCATTCGCCAGCAGGTTTGCCCATCGGTCCTGCATATCCTCGTCGTCCTCCATTGCTCCGTCTTCGAGCACGGCCCGCAGGAGCTTGTCCTCGACTGCTGTGGATGGAAGCCCAGAAGCCTTGATCTTCTCGGCGGCACGCATGAGCAATCTTGCTTGGTAGGGGGCCCTCCGGTAGCGGATGAGGTCGGTAGCCCACAGGGCCAGCTCTCGTACTGGACCAAGGAAGCCGGTGGCTTCCGCGAATGCTTGAAGGGCCGGCTCTAGTTCCTCGGCGGCTTTGATCGCTGGTAGTAGGTCGTCAGTCAAGGGGATCGACTGCGTGTTTCAAGGCGTTCGCCGCGAGCGTTGGCTCGTCTGACGGTGCGCTCGCAGCCCGGCACGAGGCGCGACTGGGAGCCAGCGGCACTCGGCGGACGCCCCGTCGGACGGCTCGTTGCGGTAGATGAGCCGGAAGCGCGGCTTGCCGCGGTGCGTAGGAATGTCGAACCGGACCCTTCGGCAGCCGGCCAGCTCCGGATGACGCCCTGGACCCATCATGTCGCCGAGGTAGGGATTCGCCTTGCATTCGACCAGCAGCTCGGCGACGCGCCGCTTGAGAGCGAGCAGCTCGGAAGCCTCGTCATCTGTGCCCGTGACGAGGCTTGCAACGTCGTCGCGGACCCCGTCGGCGAAGGTGACGGGCACCCCCCGCTCCGCTTTCCCGCTCATCGACTCAGCGCGCGTGTATGCCGAGTTCCGCGAGAGCTTCGGCGCCGTCCTGCGTCCGCTCGGCGGCGCCGCTTCGGATGCGCTCGGCCGCGAGCGCTTCGGCCTCCTCATCGGCCCCGCGGGCCTCCAGCGACTCAGCGATGGCGTCGAGCCTGCTGTCGAGGTCGTCGTGCATCCGGCGCATCTGATCTTCGAGGCGGGCGAGCATGTCCGCCAGCTCCGTGGGCTTCGTCTCCGGCGGAGGGGGCATGGAGCAAGGATATCTCGCGCGGCGGACCGGCTGTGCCGACCTGGGCGAGTGACGACGGCTTGGCGCGGTCCGGGCCGAATGAGGACGCTTGCGGCTTCCCACATCCTGCCCACAAACGTCGCGCAAACGATGATGAACTACGCATCGGCGAGGTCCGCGGGCAGCTTGAAAACCCGCATGAACACTAGGTTTCGGCCACGTAGCTCGATGTAGCTCACGCCCCAGGTCGATTCGACAAGGCGGAGGTCACTGGTTCGAGCCCAGTATCGCCCATAGACGAGGTCCGCGTGGCACGGGCGGGTCGTCACTTCAACCGCGCAAGCTGGAACATGCCCGCCGGTCACCTCCATGCTGAGCACTGGGCACTAGCCCGCGAGCTATCTAACTTACGCTTCGCGTGTAAAAACACGCATGCCGGCTGCGACTAGCGAAGCCCCCGCTCGGCACTAAGGCGCGACAATGCTGCTCTTGGGGTCGACCAGGATCTTCGCGTGTCTCTCGGGATCGCCGAGCGATTCGAAGGCGTTGCCGACGCCCTCGAGCCCAACCGCGCCTGTGACCAGCGGACCGGGGTTCACCTTTCCCTCGGCGAGCATGTGCAGCGTGTCGCGGAACTCGATCGGCGTGTAGCCGAGTACGAAGCGTAGGTCGATCTCCTTATTGATCGCCATCGCGGGCCTGACCCGGTCTGCACCCATACACACGCCGATCACGACCACGCGCGAGAACAGCGGCGCATTCGCGATGATCTGATCGATCACCCCGGGCATGCCGACGCACTCGAAGATCACTGGGCTCTTGGGAGTGGTTGCGCCGAGCGCTTCGGCCGCGCGCCAGAGGTGGTGCCATGGGACCGGTGTGCGTTGCATCTTGTCGATCGCGTCGACGGCGAGGTTAAGCGCGGCTGGCACCGTGACAAGGTGCCCGTGCTTCTCAGCGGTTGCATGTGGCGATTCGTGGGCGGGGTCGACGACAATGTCGGCGCCGCACGCCTTGGCCAGCGCACGTCGTCCCGGCGAGAAGTCGCTCGCGATGACGGTGCGCACGCGGCTGGCCTTCAGCATGCAGATCACCGACAGCCCGATTGGGCCGCAGCCGATAACGATCGCGACGGTGCGCTTCTTGATTTCAGATCGTCGCACGGCGTGCCAGGCGACAGCCATTGGCTCCGTGAGCACGGCGACCTCAGGCGAGAGCCCATTGGGCACGGGGACCGTTAGAGACTCCTGCACGAGCATCTGCTCGGCGTAGGCGCCGGGGGCCGCCGTTGACAGACCGATGGCGTGAATGGTCCCGCTGGTGCGAAGCAGCGGCACGGAGACCACCGTGGTCCCGGTGGGCGCCGCTTTGCGGCAGCCGAGGCCATGCTCGACTATCTCACCGCAGAACTCGTGGCCCATGACGACGTCTTGGTCGGAGCGCATGAAGTCCTCATAGCCCGTCTCTTGGGCCACGTCGGCCATCTCATCGCAGTGGTGACGAGCGTGAAGATCGGATCCGCAGATGCCGCAGCGCAGCACGTCGATCAGCACCTGCCCGCTCTCGGGTGAAGGCGTCGGTCGGTCGACGACCTCCAGCTGTCCCTCTCTGCAGTTGACGGCCCTCATGCGGCACTCGCGACAGTCGATCGGGTAAGCGCGCGCAGCAGCTCCACCCAACCTGACCCTGGTAGGTCCGGATCGACGGCGCGCTGCACGCCGGTTCCGAGCCCGAGTGCGAGGACGATCGTGCTCAGCGCTTGAGCGTCGATCGGGAAGTCCTCGCCGAGCCGGGAGCCGATCAGCTCGGCCCAGCCCTCGCGAATTCGCGCGTAGCGGGCGGCAATAGAGGTCCTGTAGGTCTCGTCGTGGGCGCTGAAGGCGGCGAGCTCTATCTCCAAACGCGTCCACTGCGGCTGACCCATCGTCGCCTCTGCCCAGGCGGCGAGCGCGTCAAACCATTCATCTAGGTCGAGGGTTGCGTCCAGCGCGTCCTGGAGGTCTCGCGCCGTACGCTCGTAGAGCTCATCGATTACGGCGATCCCCATGGCGGTCTTGCTGGGGAAGTTGGAATAGACCGCGCCGCGGGTGAACCCAGCTTCCTCACCGATCTGCTCGAGTGAAGTGACTTGGAAGCCGTTGCGCAGGAACAGGCTGGTCGCCGAGTCGACGATCAGCGCGCGTGTCCGTGCTTGCGACTGTGCACGCGTGAGACGGGTCACGCGGCGAACACGTAGTCGTCGAGGTCGAAGCGGGCGCTGCGCCATGCCGCCTCGAGCGAGAGGCTGGGCCGGAACGGCGCGTCGCCGTGCTTGTCGAAGTAGTAGCTGTTCGCGTTCGAGCAGGCGCCCCGGAAGAAGACCTGGTTGTGGCGACGAGCGAGCACCGACTCGAAGTAGCGACGGTTGGCCTCGGGCGTGATCTCCACGCGCGTGGCGCCTGCGCTGCGCGCCCGCTTCAGGCAGCGCACGATGTGGCGCATCTGGGTCTCGATCAGACCGAAGTAGGACTGGCCGTTGAACCCGTAGGGACCGAGGATCGAGAAGGAGTTAGGAAAGCCGGGGACGCTCACGCCCTCATAAGCCTGCATCCGGTTGGCATCCCACCACTGCTCGAGGTCGACGCCACCCGCGCCCAGCATCTCGAATGCCGGCAGGTTCCCCGAATCGAACACCTTGAAGCCGGTTGCAAGGACGAGCACGTCGAGCGGGTGCTCGACCCCGTCGCTCATACGAACGCCCGTCTCGGTGATTGCATCAATGGAGGTTGTTTCAAGCAGAACGTTCTTCCGGTTGAAGGCGGGTATGTACTGATTGGAGAAGCTCGGGCGCTTGCACCCGAGGGAGTACTCAGGTGTGAGCTTCTCGCGCACGACGGGATCCTTGACTTCGCGGAGCATCTTGCGAGCGGTGGCTTCACCGCGGGCGGCGAGGCCCGGGAACGTGCCGGCGAAGTGCGCGGCGAGCACGAAAGTGAGCTCCACGAAGGCCTGGCTGGCCCAGCGTGTGGCGAGCTTGGCGCCGGGCACCGAGTGCAGTGCTCGGCGCGCGCGCGGGCTCATCGGCGCGTCGAGCTTGGGTAGGCACCAAATGGGAGTGCGTTGGAAGACGGTGAGCTGCTCGACTTCAGGGGCGATCGCGGGGATGAGCTGGATCGCCGAGGCACCCGTGCCGATCACCCCGACGCGCTTGCCGCGCAAATCGACAGAGTGATCCCAGCGCGCCGTGTGCATGGTCGTGCCGGCGAAGGAGTCGATGCCCTCGATCTCGGGCGGCTTGGGTTGGCTGAACACGCCTGTTGCGCCAACCACGTATCGCGCGACGATCTGCTCGCCGTTTGCGGTCTGGATGTGCCACGCGTGGGCGTCCTCGTCGAACCTCGCCCCGACCACTTTGGTGTTCAGCTGGATGCGATCGCGCACGCCGTACTTGTCCACGCAGTGCTCCGCGTAGGCCTTGAGCTCCGTCCCCGGTGCATACACCCGCGACCAATCGCTGCGCTTCTCAAAGGAGAACTGGTAGCTGAACGACGGGATGTCGACCGCGATTCCTGGGTAGGTGTTCCAGTGCCAAGCGCCCCCGACACCATCCCCCGCCTCGAGCACGAGGAAGTCGTGGAAGCCCGCCTGGTCGAGCTTGATCGCCGCGCCTATGCCCGAGAAGCCGGCGCCGATCACTACGACCTCGTGATCCACTGCGATATCCGAAGTATCCATATGCCCAAGGTATCGAGAACGCGCGTCGCGCGTCGCGGCGGCCTGGCCACGAGTGCCCACCCGGAAGAGCGCGGTAGCCATCGGCCCGGTCGGTTGGGCCGGCGCACGCTCAGCCACACCCGAGGTGGCTCACGCAAGCTCGATCCAGGATTGCGCCCAGATCCCGATCGTGGGCGGGATCCCACCATGGGGCTTTCACACGGGCGCACCCATCACAGGTGCGACCGGGAGCTTCGCCCGCGGTCACGGCGACATCGATCTGGACGCCAACACAGTCTCCGGAATCCTCTGTCAAGTCGATCGTGTCCGTAACGAGCCGGACCGTCTGATCATCATGACCGTGGAGCACCACTTGGTCTATCACTCGCACCATGCGGTGATGTGGGGTGTTCCCGGGAACATCATGAAGATCGTCGTTCGCGTGCAGAGCAGCACCGATCCGCAATGCGAAGTGGGGACGATCGGCCACGTGACCCTATTCGCGAGCTACAACGGCGTGCGCAGCGACAGTGTCCAGTTCAGGTTCCCGACCTCCTGCAGCGACCACGATCATCTGTATCACGGACCGCAGGTCAACAACCAGGTACCGCCGCTATAGCGCGGCCTTTCGCCAGTTGCCCGGTGGGTCCTGTATCGACCAAGCAGACTGGCGTCTTACCTCTAGCGAATTACCTCCACCGCAAACGGCGTAACCTCGCCTTCGCTGCTCACGCTGGCCGCCAGCGTCAACGGACGGCCACTGCGTGGAATCTTCAACGTGAAGCTGGCTTGCGTCGGGTTCAACGTGTAAGCATGGTGTGAGATTGTCAGCGTCGTGGGCGTGCTCGCGGAGCCACTGAAAGTGAGCGTGCGCGACTTTGCGGAGACCTTCCGCGGGAACTTCAGCGTGAGACCCGGCAGCGCGAGTGGAGCCACGGTGAGGGTCAGGCTCGCCGTGGCGGTGCGCCCGGCCGAATCGCGGGCGACCAGGCGGATGTGGTTGACGCCTGAGGGCAACGGCGCGGTCTCGATACTGGGCCCATAGCCGAGTGAGATCGAGCCGTCATACCAGTGCAGACTGTGCCCGGAGAGCGTGTGCGCGAGCTGATCGACGGCGCCGCCGAGGAGCGCCACGGGCGCGTCGGCGGCCACGCTTGCGTTGCGCGCGAAGTGCGTGAGGATCGCCACTCTGGGCGGGGCTCCGAGAGCCGTGAACGCTCGCGAGGTGGCGATCGCTTCGTTGAAGCCGTCGTTCACCCGCACTCGTAGTCTCGCGCGACGAGAAGCGGTCAGGTAGAAGCTGGGCAGCGTCGCACGACCGTTGTCGGCGCCCGCGTAGATCGTGCGCCAGCTGCGCCCGCCGTCGCGCGAGTAGTCGATCGCGACCGTCAGTTGCACGTGTTCGCGGTCCTTGGTGCTCCAGCGCACGAGCACCGAGCGGCCGCGGCCGACACGTGCGCCGCCGGTCGGTGAGAGCACGCGCACGATCGGTGCGTGTGCTGGGCGAACCCGATGCGCGAGCGCCTTGCCGCCCAACGCGATCGTGAGTGACTGCGCGTTGGCGGCGGGGATCTCGGCGGTCAGCTGGGTGATCGCGCCGGCGTTGTCGATGTGCCCGCCGCTCGTCGCGTACATCGGCACGCTGCCAAGCTTTTGCCCGCCGGCGGAGGCCGTGCTCAGCGTGTATGCGGGGTCGAGGCTGCCGTGATTGATCTCGCCGCCAACGGCCGGACCGACCGAGGTGATGCGCGTGCCCGTCTGGCTGTTGGCGTAGCCGATCACCCTGAGCATGCCGGTGTTCAGCTGCGCGTCGGCCGCCAGCGGGTCACGGCCGAGGCTCCCGCCGCGGCGGGGCTTTGAGACGGATGCGGCGCTCGCGCGACTGGATGCTCCGGCGGTCGGGTTCACCCCGAATATTTCGATCAGCCGTGTCCAGTTGCGTGGCGATATCCAGTCGTTGGGGTCACCGCCACCGACCTGGGCGCAGTAGGACATTGGATCGTAGGCGGCGGCAAACCCGTTGAGCCCGTTGGCGATGAAGTCGTATGGCTCGGAGGTCGTGTTCACAGCGATCCCGTCGAGCTCGCCGCGTTCGTCCGGCGGCCAGGCTTCGGCGACCTGCCCTTTTGCGCCCCCGCCGTTGCAGGGGCTGGCGTGGACGAGGCCGTACTGGTGCATGACCTCGTGTGCGACCGAGGTCAGTGGGCGCGAGCCGTTGCCGTCGACCGCCGAGGTATTGCCGGGAACCGAGTTGGTGAGCCCGTAAGCGGTGCCCGAGGTGACACCCACCGAATGGCTGACGTTGCCGAAGTCTTTTTCCATCAATGTGAGAACTTCTTCGTTCTTTTCTTCCGCGCTGTCGTGCGAGTCGGTGATGTAGCTGATGTCGGCGGATCCGAAGTAGCCGACGATCCCGAGATCGCCGTTGGGCAGCGGCGTGATCGCTTCGGTGTCCTGGAACACCTTTTCGGCTGGGGGTGGTTCTTTTCCGTTTTCGATCAACGCCACCGGATTGAGGTCGGCGTCATATCCAATGCCAACCTGCTGAAAGGGGATGTTGTTGAGTGTGAATCGGTTGCTGGTGTGACAGGAGGGGATCTGTCCCGCGCCCGCATAGGGCTCTGTTTCACCGACGAGCTGGATCGTTTGCCCGGAGGGGTAGTAGATGCCCACCGACGGACCAGGTCGAGGCACGTAGCCTCCGCTGGTCCAGGATTCGGGCAACGTGAAGGTGTAGGCATTGGCTTCGCCCTCAAGCTCTGAGTCTGAGACGACCTCGCCTGAAGCGTGGGCATCGGGGAGCGTGGATGGTCCGTAGTCGGGAGAGAGGGGGCTGCCCGGGAGGGCTTTGCCGTGGCTGTCGTAGCCGTAGAGTCGTGCGACCGCGCCGGGTAGCCCCGCGGGCGTCCCGGCCGCATCGCCGTACACGCGCACGATGGTGGTCTTGCCGGCGACGAGCGTGACGCCTGCGTAGGGGCGGCCGGATGCGCCCGTGCCGCTCGGTTCCAAGTGGCCGTAGTCCGGCTGGGTGCCCTGGGTCACATAAATCCCCTGGGTGGTGGTGGGGGCGCTGCGTTGCACATAGACGTGCACGCTTGCGCTCGGCACGGAGCCCTCGTTCTCGGTCACGGTGTACTTGGCTTCGCCTGAGCCGCCCGAACCGTTGCTGGCAAACGACAGCGACACGTTCTTTCCACGCGATATCGAATCCGAGCTGAGGGTGGCTGTGAGCCCTTCGGTGGCACCGCTGGAGGTGAGTGTGAGCGTGCCGGAGCCGCCCAGTTCTTGCAGGCTGGTGATCGTCACCGAGCCGTTTGAGCAAACGCCGAGTGCGATCGTGCGTTCGGTTTCACTGCCTGCGCCCAGTGTCAAGCCGAGCGCATTCACCACCGCGAAGGTGCCTTTCGCGCTTACGGGCCCGCTCACGCCGGTGCTGGTGGCGGTGATCGTGAATTCGCTGCTTGACGCGGGGGCGTTGGGCGCGACCGCGAAGATCAGTTCGGTGGCGTCGCTGCCGGCTGGGATCATCTCTGAGCCGGCGACCGTGACACCGCTGGGGAGCCCCGAGACGGCCAGGTTGACAGCGTTGTTCGCACCGTTGAAGCGCTCAACGCCGACCTCCACGGTGTCGCTCTGGCTTTGCGCGGCCGAGTAGAACTTGCCCGCTTCCAGGCCGATTTGCGGTGGTGGGGGAGTGCTGGGAACCTCGAAGCTGAGGTCGTCGATCTCCAGCGGGGTGCTGATCGCGATCGGCCCCTGCACGGCGAAGTAGGCGATCTCTTCGCTCGAGGTGGCGATCGTCATCAGCGTCTTCGCATCGGCCCCAACCGTGGCGGTGTCGCTGGCCACCACCGCGCCGTGGACGTTGTAGCCGGTGAGCGTCACTTCCGACATGCCGCTGCCGTACATCACTCCGTTTACGGTGCCGCCGGGAGCACCGGCATAGACGCTGACCGAATTACTGAAGTCCGAGAGCCGGCCGAGGATCTCGGCTTCGTTGTCGAAGTCTTCTCCGTGTGCCTGACAGAAGCTGTAGGCGACCTGTTCTCCCGAACGCGCGTGAGTGGGGTCGTGGTACAGCTGCGAGGAGCAATCGTCGGGGATCGGCAGCGAGCTCACGTTCGGATTAAAAGTCACGCCTTCGGCTGAGTATTGGCTGCCAAGCCCCACCGGGCTGCTGACCACTGGCGTGTCGAAGTTGATCGTGGTGGTGCTGGCGAGCGCCGTGGGCGCACCGAGAGCGAGCGCGAAGACGGCGGCGAGCAGCATGCCGGTGAGCCCGCGCGCGAGTGTCCAGCATCGTCCGATCCCCGACCTGTCACCGACTCGTCCGCTAGTCGCACCCACGAGCATCTCATCTCCCACTTCACGTTGTTGCTTGTTGTCCGTTCGACCCTACATGGTGAGAGCGACGCTTGATGTGTTGCCGGTTGAGCTCTAAGTGGCATGATCCCGGGTAGACGCTCGCGGACAGCTGCCCGACGTGAAAACATCCCCGAGGAGGAATCGATGGGCTTCGACCAATATCACGAGCCGCCGGAGGAGCTTCCCGAGCAGACGCGGACGTTTGCGCGACTCTGCTCGTCGCTGACCGAGGAGGCGGAAGCGATCGGCTGGTACGAGCAGCGTCTGGCGGTCGAGCGCGACCCCGAAGCGCGAGGTGTGATGGCGGACGCGGTGGGCGAGGAGTACAAGCACTTCTGCATGGACCTCGAGTTCCTGCTTCGTCGCACACCGAAGTGGCGAGAGACCGCCGAGGGAGTGCTTTTCCAGAAGGGGGACATCGTCGAGCATGGGGAGGCGGCGGAGGCCGCCGCGGGCAGCGCCGCCTCGGCGGAGGGCTCTCGTTCTGCCTCAACGGATGGCTCTGGCTCTGCCTCAACAAGGGGCTCTGGCTCTGCCTCAACAGGAGGCGCTGGCTCTGAGTCTCGTGAAGTTGCCGGCACACGGGGTATTGGAAGCCTCAAGGAGGAGCGATGAGCCATCTGTTGCGCGAGCACGCGCCGATCACGCAGGCTGGCTGGAAGACGATCGACGACGAGGCCCGCGAGCGCCTGCTGCCGGGGCTCGCCGGACGGCGGCTGGTCGATTTCTCCGGGGCTCACGGCTGGGAGCACTCGGCCACCAACCTCGGTCGTGTCGAGGACCTCGACGTGAGCCCGGTGAAGGGCGTGGAGGCAAATCGCCGCGTCGTTCTGCCGCTGGTCGAGTTGCGTGCACGATTCACCGTTTCTCGCGAGGAGCTCAGAGCCGGCGACCGTGGCGCCGAGGACATCGACTTCGACGCGCTCGATGTCGCCGCGCAGAGCATTGTGGAAGCCGAGAACCTCGCCGTGTTCCACTCCTGGCCAAAGGCGGGAATCGACGGGATCAGCGAGCGCTCACCCCACAGCGCGATCAAGAGCGGGGGAGGCGTGGAGAAGTATCCCGAGCACGTCGCGCGCGCCGTGGAGCTGCTGTTGCGCAAAGGGATCGCGGGACCGTACGGCTTGGCACTGGGGCGCGAGGAATACACGCGCGTGGTGGAGAGCGCCGAGCACGGCGGCTACCCGCTGCTCGATCACCTGCGCAAGATCCTCGAGGGCCCGATCGTGTGGGCGCCGGGGGTGAAGGGAGCGGTCGTGGTGAGCATGCGCGGCGGCGATTTCAGCTTCGAGTGCGGCCAGGATCTGTCGGTGGGGTACGAGTCTCACGACAGCAACGTGGTCACGCTCTACCTGGAGGAGTCCTTCAGCTTCCGCGTGCTCACGCCTGAGGCAGCCGTGCCGATTTCCCCACTGAAGAGCTAGCGTCTCCGCGCTAGCGGCTCGACGCTCTGCCGGAGAGATGGCGTGTTCGCGATTGTTCGTCGCCGCGCTTTTGCGTAGGGAAGGCTCACAAACTAATCCGTCCGTAGGCCGAGCCGAGCATCAGCTCCAGCTCCGCGAGGACGTGGAGGTGTCGGCGTGCCCACGCGATCGCAAGTCCTGGCTGCAGCGAATCACCGCCGTCCACGTGCTCGAGCACAACCTCGCTGGCGGGAGCACGTGCTGTCGTGCCCGCAACGCTCAGCTCGCGGGCGGGAGCACGTGCTGTTGTGCCCGCATCGCTCGACTCGGCATCGGGTGAAGACGCCGCCTGTGCGATGGCTTTCCCGAACGACTCATACCACCCACAACGGGCTTGTCGTTCGGCGTCGAGGGCGTCACGGGCGCTTGCCAGCCGTGGCAGTGTGTCGTCGATGGGCGCCAGGCGCATGAACGAGTGGGCGTCCTGCAGCAGACGCGCGATTCTGCGCACGCGACTGGCGCCGGTGGCGAGCAGGGTGATGTCGTTGATGCGCCCCCGCGCTGAGCCACGGTTGGCGAGATAGTCGCGGATCGCCGCGTCGAGCAACTGCTCGGTGTCGAACGCTTCGCGCGCGGCAAGCGTCGAGTGTGCCTGCTCGTCACCGTCGAGCAGAGCTGTGATCGTCGCGTCGAGGTAGTGGGCGGCGCCGTTGTAGGCCGCACCGATCGCGCCGCGCAGGATTGTGGTTGCGCCGCGTGGCCACAGCAGCAGGCCGACGAGCAGGCTGACGCTGGCGCCGACCGCGACATCCTCGACGCGCACCAACCCAACCCGCCAACCTGCTGGCTGGATCAAGTTGAACAGCACGAGCACCACGATCGTGAAGGCGCCCTGGCCGGCCGCGAACGAGATCGCCTGAGGTGCATAGGCGGCGAGCAGCACGGCAAACGGGAGCACCGCCCACAGCACGCCGCGATCGCCGCCCACCGCGACCACGATCAGCCCGCCGATAACGATTCCCGCCAGCGTTCCCAGCAAAGCGGAGGCGATGGTCGCGCTTGTGGAGAGCGCGTTCGAGCGCAGCACCGACATCGTGCCGAGCACGATCCAGAACGAGTTCTGCAGGTCGGCGAGCTGCCCCACCAAAACCGCGAGCGCCAGTCCTACGGCCCAGCGCAGGCTGTTGCGCAACCACACCGACCTCGTGCTCGTGTGAGCCCGCATCAGCCGCCGAGCGGTGTAGATGCGCGTGCGCAGCGTTTGTCCGGGCGTCGCTTTGGCTTGCGCCGGTGTCGCCTTGGCGTGGTCCTCACAAGCTTGCAGTGCGTCTTGGCCCGCCTGCAGAACCCCGAAGGAGAGTGCGCGCAAGCGGTATGCCTCGTCCAGCTCGATCTCCGCCTCGGCCTCGTCGCGGTTGGGCTGCATTTGCTCGAAGTGCCCCAGCTGAGCTCGTCCGAACACATCGTGCGCCTCTCTCAGCCGGGCGAGCTCGAGTGGCAGGTCCGGCCCGTTGCCCTCCAAACGCGCCGCGATGCCACGCAATGCGGTGGCTGTTGTCAACTCGATCTCATAGCGCTCGGCGGGACACGGAGCCGCGGTGCTCGCCAGGGCGGACGGGCGTTCGCCGATCCGCAGCACCCAGCCAAGGTCTTCGATCAGTCGAGCGAGCGCGGCAGTGGGACCGGTGGTGCCGCTTGGGCGTTGCGTCATCGACACGAACCGACCACGCACCGCCACCGTCGCCGCGTGTGTGCTCTGCGCAGCGGCATCGGCAGCGGGGCGATCGCCTTGGGAGGTCGCCTCCACCAGCTCCGCCAGCGATCGTGCCGCCCGTGCGACTTCCCGGCGCAACACGCTGCGGGGGCGAGCGGGCCACAGCAGCAGTGCCGCCGGAATGCAAAGTGCTCCCGCAAGGGCCCAGCCGGCCAACCGCGTTGGGATTTCTGCCGCGTCCGCCGGCACCATCACGGGCAATACGAACGTCAGTGTCACAGCCGCCCGCGCGGCCACGACGTAATCGTCGAGCACGCCCGCGAACAGGATGATGAAGGCCACCACACCCATCGCGATGGTGGCCAGCCAGGGTGAGCGCGAGCAGAGGGTTCCCAGCACGATCAACACGGCGCCGGCTGCCACCAGCAGCAGGTAGGCGCGTAGACGCGCGCCTCGGGAACCGCCGAAGTCGGCGAACACGAGCAGCGCCATCGAGCCGAACGCCGCGAACAGAGCCATCTGCTTGCTGTCGATGACCACCAGCGAGAGCACAAAGGCGAGCGGCACCACTATCGCCGCTCGCAGGGCGCCCTTGAGCACGAACATCCCTGGGTCGGACGCGCGCAAACGAGCGTTTATCGAGGCCAGCGCGTTCATCGCAAGGGCTCGCTCATGAGAAGACCATTCTCTTGAACCGGACGGTGCATGCAC
>JBAWFB010000175.1:0-2054 GCA_049591495.1 Solirubrobacteraceae bacterium | reverse complement strand
GTCGATTGCTATACCGTTGGGACGGTCGAGAGCGCCGCCGGTGTATCCGGACGAGATGACGGTTCCGGCATTGGAGATCTCGCTGACGCTGTCGCCATAGAAATTGGCGGCCCATACATTGCCGGCTTGATCGATGGCGAGAGTGGCGGGACCGTTGCAGCAGGAAATGTTGGTGAACTGGGTGCCGTCCGGAGAGACTTTGGTGATGAAGGTGGACGACTGGTTGCCAATCCAGGCATTGTGGCTCGCGTCCAGAGCGACGGAGGACGGAAAGGCGAGAGGATCGGTGGTGCCGGCGGCGGGGTATCCTGCTGTGCCGGAGGTGGGCTGGCCGTTCGTGGTGGAGAGGACGGTGAGATGAGCATTGCCGTTGTTGACGACCCAGGCTGAAGAGTTGGTGTCGATCGCAATGGCGATGGGACAGTTGAAGCCGCCGGTGGTGTAGCCGTTCGCGCCGGAGATGGGCTGTCCGGCAGAGTTGAGCTCGGTGACGCTTCCGGTACTGCATTGGAAGGACGACGGGCTGCCTCCGTTGGCGATCCAGACGTTGTTCTGCGCATCGATGGCGAGGCCGTAGGATTCGGCAAGGCCGCCGCCGGTATAGCCAGAGGCTGAGATGGGCGCTCCTGTGGGCGAGAATTCCGAGACGACCGAGGGGAAGGCGCCGGAGACTGTGGGGCAGGAAGTTGCGAGGCAGTAGTTGGCGACCCAGATGTTACCGGTCGAGTCGATTGCGAGGGTGCTGGGGGTGCTCATGCCTCCGCCGGTGTAGTTGATCGAGAGGGTCCAGTCGGCGGGAGCGCTGGTGAGTGCGGGCGAAAAGGCCGAAATAGAAGTGGCCTGCGCGTAAAGTGGGGCGACGCTTGTGCCCGGGTTGCGGGCGAGATCCAAGGCGACGATCAACGTGTTGGTGGGTGCTGTTCCGCTGGCCGGGATTGCAGAGGCGAAGAGTTGGCTACAGGACGCCGGTATTGCACTCGCCGTGCAGATATTGAGTAGATTGGCAATGGTGTTGATTTTGGCAGCGGGTGAAGTACCCGTGGCGGGGAAGGCCGCTCCGGGCGCGGTGCCGGTGGACATGTTGGCAAGATTGTTCGCGGTGGCTACGGCGTTGGCTAGGCCTTGTGCGTTGGTTGCCGAGGCCCCCAGATTGGCGCTGCCGGTGAAGAATTGCGAGAGAGCCCAGGCGGTTGCGGTGGTGGTGACCTCGTTGATGACGAATTGCGCGGAAGCGGTGAGTTGGTTGCAGGGGCCGAGGACTGACGCCAACATGATGGCGGCGTTGTCGGGAGCCGATGCGACTTTGCCTCCACTGGCGACGATATAAAGCTGCGAGCCTGCGGAGGGGCAGGAGTATCCGGCTGGGACGGTGAAGGCTCCGGTTGCGTCGGTGGTGAGAGGAGCGGAGAGAAGCGCTGTTGCCGCGGAACCGCTGCCGGTGGTGCCTGCGGCGTAGAGCTGGATGCTTGCGCCGACGATGGGCTGGGCTCCTGCCAGGGCTTTGCCGCTAAAGGTAACTCCAGAACCGGGTGGCGGGAGAGTTGTGGTTGTGACGCTGCTTCCGGCGCCGCCGCAACCGGCCAGGAACCATGAGAGTGCGCAGACGGTAATGGCCGAAAAGATTGTTCGAGAGCGGGGCGGCCTGAATGTCATATATCCACTATGCACGAATATCCACTGTGCGCGAATCCAAGCGGTCCCTTGCGCTTCCTAGCGGCGGTAGGGTTGCGTGAGGCTGTTGAGGTTGACGGAGGAAAGGAAGTCTCTGACGGCTGTGGACAGTTGGGCGCGCGCGATGTTTACGGGCAGGGTGGTGTTGGTCGTTTCGGCGTGAATGAGGATCGGGATGGGCCGCGCGGGGTCCTGCAGGAAGAGCGCCTGGGGGTCGGGCTTGCTGTAGACGAAACCGAAGTGGGTCTTGTCGGTGGAGTACTCTCCGCAGGAGGTGCCGCTGCAGATGGTGGTGGCTTCAAGATATTGGGTGACGCCGCTATTGAAGAACGAACCCGAGAAGGTGATAGGGACGTTGTTGGCGGTGGGGATCGTCATTTGAC
>JBAWFB010000174.1:0-1534 GCA_049591495.1 Solirubrobacteraceae bacterium | reverse complement strand
GCCCAGAGATGCATTTGGGATAGCAAAATTCGCCATATTCAGAATGTTGAAGCTCTCGGCTCGAAATTCGAGGCGGAAGCGTTCGCGGATCGGGACGGTCTTGAACAGAGACAAGTCAAGATGGCGGTAGTGTGGGCCATAGAGAGCATTGCGGCGCTCGTTGCCGACCGTGCCTGCAGCCTGTGCCTGAAAAGCAGCGGTGTTGAAGAACTCCGTGACGTTCGGGTTGGCGACATGCGGGTTGGCAACGCGGTCGGGACGGTCGGCGTTGTTGGCGCCGGGGTTCGTATTGCTGACGTCGTTGGCGTTGGTGACGGTGAACGGAGTTCCAGTGTTCCAGACCCCGATCGTGTTGAGTTGCCACCCTTTGATGGCGAGTCCCCTAAGGCCGGAAGCAGTTTTGCCGAAGGGCAACTCGTAGTTGATGGTACCGGCGAGGCGGCTGCGAAGATCGAGTGCGCTGTTGCCGTACTCAAGGGTGTCGACGCGGTTGGGAACGCTCCCGTAGCCGCCTGCGCCCTCTTCGCTGAGGCCGGTCGAGTTATCGAGACTATGTGAAAGTGTGTAGTTGAGGTTCATGGTGAGGCCTTGACTCAAGCGGCGTTCGACCGAAGTCTGGAGCGAGTGGTAGGAGGAGATACCGCCGGTCTGGAAGTAGCCGATCACACCGACGTTGGGAACCGTTGCCTGATAGGGCCGAAGCGCGGTATAGCAAGTCGCATCGGCTCCGCAGGTATTCGGGGGCGGAGCGTTCAGGTCCGGGAGTAATTGAGCGAGTTGACGCCCGAGCAAGCCGACGTAACTGACCGTGTAGACGTTTCCGGAAGCCTCTTTCTGGACCGTGAGGTTGAACTGCTGCAGGTAGCTGGTGCGGAAGTGCGGGCTGACGGCATCCGGAATCGAAGAACCGGGATTATTGATATCGGTCGGCGTGGGCAGAGGGAAGCCGTCGATGAATTTCGTAAAGCCTGGCCCGCAACTGAAGTAACCACAGGAGCTGACCGTAGCAACAAAGGGTGGATTTTTGAGGTTCGCGTTCGAAGTGGTGTTCATCGGGACATACCCGATGCCGTAGCCGCCGCGAACAACGAGACTCCTGGGGAAGGTGTAGGCAAACCCGAAGCGCGGTGCAAGACCATGCCAGTCCGATTGGATACCCGCCGTATTGGATATACCGTTGACACCTGCTACCTGCAGCATGCCACTCGCGGGATTGAAGGTGGAGATGTTGTTCTTGATCTCGGTATAAGGAGTGAAGTGGTCGTAGCGCAGACCTGCATTGAGAGTAAGCGACTTCGAGACGTGCCAGTCATCCTGAACAAAGACGCCAGTCTCTGAAACGCGGAGGTGAGGCACGACGAGTTGCAGCGACCGCTGCGTGTTAACGTAGTTGCCTTGGATGAGGCCTGGGTAGTCGAGGAAGATCCAAAGACCTTCAGGATAGCTGCTCTGGAAAGAGGTGAGTTGACGCCGGATGAAGTTGCCGCCGACCTTGAAGTTGTGGTTGCCGTGAGTATAGGTGACAGTGCCGAGG
>JBAWFB010000173.1:0-16660 GCA_049591495.1 Solirubrobacteraceae bacterium | reverse complement strand
GGAGTGGCCTCCGAGCACGACGAGCAGGCCGGCACCGAGCGCGGACCGAACACGATCTTCGTGTTCACGCTGGACGGCGTGCGCGTCGCGCACTTCGGCGACTTCGGCCAGAGCGAGCTGCGCCCCGAGCAGGCGCAGGCGATCGGCGAGGTCGATCTGATGATCCTGCCGGTCGGCGGTGGCCCCACGATTGGGGCAGCTGGGGCAAAGGCGATCGTCGATCGTCTGTCACCGAAGTGGGTGGTGCCGATGCACTACCGCACGCATCGCATCGGCTTCCTGGAGACCGAGGAGGAGTTCGTCGGGCTGATGGGACGTGTCGAGCGCTTGGAGAACGCGAGCTTCGACACGAGCGAGCTGCCCTCGGCTGATGGACCGCTCGTCGTCGTGCCCGCCACGCCGTAGCGGCTGGTCTTTTTTGTTGCCGCGGGCGGCCCTTCGACGGCGCCCGCGGGGGAGCTCCCGCTCACCGACGCGTGGATGTTCGGCCACGCGTCCACGTGAGCGGGCTCTCCTCGCAACCGTGCGGTCGGCCGCGGTCCGCGCGGCGTGTCAAACGGCGGCCATCTGCACCTGGGTCAGCCTGAGAGCGTTGCCCGACGGGTCGCGAAAGCCGGCGTCGATCCCATAGGGGCGCTGTGAGGGCGCTTCGGTGAACTCGACCCCGCGCGCCTTGAGCTCTTCATATGAGGCCTGGCAGTCCTCGGTGGTGAGGAACACCGTGCCGGCGAAGCCCTTGGCCATCAGCGCCCGCACCTCCTCAGCCGTGTCGGAATCCATCACGGGCGCCCCGGGAATCGCCATCAGCACGATCGCGAAATCGGGCTGGTCGGCCGGGCCGACAGTGAGCCAGCGGAAGTCGCCCATCTCGGGCATGGTGACGTCCATGCGCACCTCCATGCCGACCTTCTGTGTGTAGAAGGCGAGCGCCTCCTCCTGGTCGTTGACCCACAGTTGGGCGTTGGCGATCCTGATCATCGTGTCCTCCTGGTGTGGATGGAAAGGTCACGAGCCATGCTAGGTCCGCTCAGGGCCGCTGTCTTCTCGAAACGTGCGGCGTTGGGGGCGCGCGTAGGCCCGCACCACGCACCCAGGCACCAACGCCTGCGCTGAGGCCGGCGGAAAGCGCGCGCGGTAGGCGGTGGGCGAGGCGCCGTAGGTGCGCGTGAAGCTGGTGGTGAACGAGCCGACGCTCTGCAGACCCACCGAGAAACAGACCTCGGCCACCGAGCGGTCGGTGTTGCGCAGCAGCGCCGCGGCCCGCTCCAGGCGGCGTGTGAGCAGGTAGGCGTGTGGCGACTCCCCGAATGCGCGGCGGAACTCGCGGCTGAAATGGGCGCGAGAGAGACCGGCCGCGCTGGCCAGATCGTCTACGCCCAGCGGCTCGAAATACTGGGCGTCGGCGAGGTCCTTGGCGCGCAGCAGGTGACGTGCGGGTGGAGCAAATGCCATGCGGCTCATTATCGCGCCGGGCTGCGATCCGCCAGGATGCTCTGGACATGCCCACGCCTCGCAACCTCTTGAACCTGAAGACAGTCGAGAAGGGCTACGGCAGCCGCTCGGTGTTGAACGACATCACGCTCGGGGTGTCGGCGGGTGAGCGCATCGGTGTCGTTGGGCAGAACGGCGGGGGCAAGTCGACGCTGCTGCGCTTGATTGCCGGGGTGGAGGAGCCCGATGCGGGCGCGCTCACGCGCGCCGGCGACGTGGGTGTGGCACTGCTGGACCAGCGCGACGAGCTCGACGGGCACCAAAGCATCCGCGCTGCGCTCGTCGGCGATCGCGTCGATCACGAATGGGCGGCTGACAGAATCTTTCGCAGTGTGCTCGACGGGCTGTTGGGCGGGGTGTCGCTCGATCGCTTTCCCGCCGGCTTGGACACACCGATCGACGGCCTCTCGGGAGGCGAGCGACGGCGCATAGCGCTGGCGCGCCTGCTGCTCGACGCGCCGGAGCTGTTGCTGCTGGACGAGCCCACCAACCACCTGGACGTGGAGGGGGTCGATTGGCTCGCCCATCATCTGGCGGCGCGCCGGGGCTCGATGCTGGTGGTGACTCACGACCGCTGGTTCTTGGACGCGGTGTGCACCGCGACGTGGGAGGTCTCTGACGGCGCGGTCCACCAGTATGAGGGCGGTTACGCCGCATACGTGCTCGCGCGTGCCGAGCGTTACCGCCAGCAGGCGGCGCGAGAGGACCGGCGCCAGCAGCTGGTGCGCAAGGAGCTGGCATGGCTGAGGCGGGGACCACCTGCGCGCACCACCAAGCCAAAGTTCCGGATCGAGGCCGCCAACGCCCTGATCGCGGATGAGCCACAGGTGCGCGACCGCGCCGAGCTGCTGCGCTTTGCCGGCACCCGCTTGGGCGACAAGGTGCTGGACGCACTCGACGTGTCGCTGACACTCGGCGCGCGGGAGGTGCTGCGCGGGGTGACGTGGCGCTTGGGTCCCGGCGACCGGGTGGCCCTCGTGGGGGTCAATGGCTCGGGCAAGACCTCATTGCTGAGGCTGCTCTCTGGCGAGCTCGAACCGACCGCGGGCCTGGTCGAACGGGGCGCGACAGTCCACCTGGCACATCTTTCCCAGGACACCGTCGAGATCCCGGGACACCTGCGCGTGCTGGAGTCGCTGGAGGAGGTGCGCAGCAACGCCGTGCTCAGTGACGGACGGGAGATCACCGCGACACTGCTGTGCGATCGCTTCGGCTTTCGCGGGGAGAAGGCGCGCACAAAGGTATGCGACCTCTCCGGCGGGGAGCGCCGGCGACTTGGACTGATGCGCCTGCTGATGGGAGGGCCGAATGTGCTGTTGCTGGACGAGCCCACCAACGACCTCGACGTCGACACTCTCACGGCGCTCGAGGACCTGCTCGACGGCTGGCCCGGCACGCTTGTGGTGGTTAGCCACGATCGCTACTTCGTGGAGCGCGTGTGCGACAACGTTTATGCACTCGCCTCTGCCGGCGGGATCCGCCACCTCCCGGGCGGAATCGACCAGTACCTTCAGGAGCGCCACGAGGTCGAGCAGTCCCAGCCGGCTGGCGCTGGATCGCCTGTGGGGAGCGGTTCAGATGCGAATGCCCCATCCGAGACCAGGCCGGGACGCTCCGCCGAGTCGAGCGGGCAGGCGCCGAATGAGGGTCTCTCCCCCGGCGCGGCTGTGCGTGCGGCGCGCAAGCACACCCAACGCTCCGAGCGAGAGGTCAAGCGCCTGGAGCGCGAGATCGACAGACGCACCGAACGCGAGGCGGCGCTACAAGGGCAGATGGCGGCAAGCGCCACCGACTATGGTCGTCTCGCCGAGCTTCAGGCCGAGCTCGAGTCGCTCATCGCAGAACGCGAAGAGCTGGAGACGTCGTGGCTCGATGCGTCTGAGTCACTCGAAGGCTGAGCATTCGCACTAGAGTCCACCCACTATGAGCTACACCCCACCCCAGGAGATTCTCGAGCGCTACGCGTCGGTGCTGGTCGATTTCGCGCTCGGCGGAGGAGAGGGCATCAAGCCGGGCGAGGTGGTGCGAGTGGCGGCGCCTGAAAGCGCGAAGCCGCTGTATGCGGAGCTGCGCAAGGCGGTGTGGCGCGCGGGAGCGCATGCGATCGGGGCCTACGAGCCCGACGACGACTCTCACCGAAATCTTTCGCGCGACTTCTTCGAGACGGCGGGCGACGCTCAGCTCGACTATTTCCCCGCACGCTACATGCGTGGGTTGATCGACGAAATCGACCATCAGGTATCGGTGCTCTCCGACAGCGACCCGCACGCGCTCGAGTCGGTCGATCCCGCGAAGATCATGCGCCGCGGCGAGGCGATGCGACAGCTGCTGGACTGGCGCGGGGAGAAGGAGAACGAGGGGCGCTTCAGCTGGACGCTCGGCCTGTACGGAACGCCGGCGATGGCGGCGG
This sequence comes from Solirubrobacteraceae bacterium, assembly GCA_049591495.1. Taxonomy (GTDB): domain Bacteria; phylum Actinomycetota; class Thermoleophilia; order Solirubrobacterales; family Solirubrobacteraceae; genus Palsa-744. The sequence goes on along the minus strand of JBAWFB010000173.1, from coordinate 12,759 downwards.
AGGCTGGGATGACGCTGGAGGAGTATTGGGAGCAGATCGTGCACGCGTGCTTCCTGGACGTCGAGGATCCGATCGCGCGCTGGCGCGAGATCGGACGCCAGCTCGACGAGACGCGCGAGCGCCTCGACGCGCTCGACATCGAGCGCGTGCATGTGCAGGGAGAGGACGTCGATCTGTGGGTGAGCGTCGGTGAGCAACGACGCTGGCTGGGCGGGCGTGGGCGCAACATCCCGAGCTTTGAGATCTTCACGAGCCCCGATTGGCGCGGGACCGAGGGTTGGATCCGCTTCAACCAGCCGCTTTACCGCTACGGCAATCTCGTCAAGGGAATCCGGTTGGCGTTCGTCGATGGGCGCGTGAGTGAGGCCAGTGCCCAGGAGAACGAGCGCATCCTGACCGAGATGATCGCCACCGAGGGCGCCGACCGCGTCGGCGAGCTCTCTCTCACAGACCGGCGCTTCTCGCGCATCACGCGCTTCATGGCGCACACGCTGTACGACGAGAACGTGGGGGGACCGTTCGGTAACACCCACATCGCGCTCGGGCGCTCCTATCAGGACGCCTACGCTGGGGACCCCAGCGAGCTCAAGCCCGAGGATTGGGAGCGGCTGGGGTTCAACGATTCAAGCGTGCACACAGACATCGTGTCGACCACCGAGCGGCTCGTCACCGCGCAGCTGAGAGGCGGCGAGGAGCGCGTGATCTACCGCGGCGGCGAATTCACGCTGGACTGAACGGGCGCCGCCGTGGTTGTGCGACTATCGCGACGTGGATTGAATGCGATAAATCGTGCCGGTTCCCCAGTCGCCCACCAGCAGCGAGTCATCGGGCGCCAGCGACAGCGCCAACGGATTCTCCATGCCGCTCAACATTGGTGTGACCGTGCCGGCGTAGGTTGAGCCGGTCCGCGTGAGGGCGACCTTCACAACCTTCGCCGACTGCCACTCGGCCACCAGCGCCGCAGTCCCAACGCTCGCGCCCAGCTGGCCGGTGGCGATCACCACGCCGCCGGCGGCGGCGTGCTTGTCGAGTATCCCGACTGGCGCCGGCACACCGGCGCACACCGCGCCCCCCTGCCCGTAGCAGCCGGGGAAGCCCCAGTCCTGCCCTTCTCTGACGAGCCCGAGCCAGTCGCCTGGCGTCCTTGAGCCAAGGTCATCGCGCTGGTTCATGCTGGCGAAAAGATCGCTTGTGCCGGGGAAATAGGCCAGCCCGAACGGCGCGCGTATGCGTGTTGCGTAGAGGCGCAGGTCGCTGCCGTTGGGCTGGAACGTGACGATCGATCCCGAGAAGCGCGATCGTGGCGTGCAGTGGTCGCATGTCGCCGTGACGCCCATCACGAAGCGACCATCGGGAGCTATCGCGAGCAGATTGTTCTCTGCATTTGGGACCGGCCCATGGACTATCTCTTCACGTTTTGCAAAGTGTGTCCCGTGCAAGTCACTGAAGACGTCCACCCGTCCCACCGACGCTACGTACAGCCTGCCGCCGTGCCAGATGATGCCGAGCGGATCGTCGAGCCCGGAGATGACCTTGACCGCCGGTGCCCCAGCTTTGGCAATCACATACACACCGTCGGCCGTGTGTTCTTCCAAGCCCGCCGCGGTCAGCCACAGCCGTCCCTGGGAGTCGAACGCGAACGCCGCAACGGTGCGCGGACCCTTGGCATAGATAGTTGCCCTGAGCCCCGCCGGACCCTTCAGACCGGCTCCGATCGAGACAAGAGCGCCGGGAGAGGAATGAGCAGTGGAGGTGTTTTGATTGGATGAGCCACACCCGCACAGTGCAAGCAGGGAAGCGCTCAGCGTAGTCAGCAGTAGTCGCCGACTCACTCAGCTGTACCCACACCGTCGCGGCACCCACGACTCATTCAGCCGTGTCCGCGTCGTTGCGGGTGCGACGCAACCAGTCGCTCAGCTGCTGGCCGACGTCACCCACCGACTCGCCCGCCTCGCGGAACATCTCACGGAAGCGCTCGGAATAGTGCGCGACGGCGTCGCCGGCCTCCTCGCGTGGCTTAAGCGGCTCGTCGCGCGTGACATACGAGCCGCCGACGATCCGATCGTAGTCGCCACCCTTCACCCACTCCATCAACTCGTGTACGCGACGGACCGGCATCGGGTGGGTGATGTTGAGGTCGAGCAGCAACCGCGAGATACGCTCCAAACCCGAGCCCTTCTCGCGGTAATCGATGCCCTGGCGCATGAACACGTCGAGATCGAGGCGCTCTGCCTCCGCACCCGCGGCGATGACCATCAGCGTGCGGCACACCGTCAGTGGATCGCGAGTCACAAGCGCAGCGGCGCGGTCGCAAGTCAGCTCGGCCGCTCGGAACCACTCCATCAGCGCCGCGCGCAGTGGCAGCAGCGGCAGTGGAATGCCTGGGATCGAGCTGAGGCGCATCAGGATGATGAGCGCTGTGCGGTAGAGCACGTGATCGGACAGCACATGCCCGGCCTCGTGGCCAAATACCGCCCGCAGCTGCTCGACGTCGAGCAGCTGAACGAGCCCGGATTGGACGACCACGATCGGGCGTCCGGCACCGATCGTGACGGCGTTGGCGATTGGAACCTGCGTCAGGTACAGATCGGGGACGGGCTCCAGATCCAATGTGATGTAGGCACGCTTGTGCGCCAACCACACGTCGGCGAGCTGATCGTCTCCGAGTCGCACCGAGGAGCCGAGATAGGCCTGGCGCAGCGCGCGCTCATACCCGAGCTCGATGAGCTTGCGCACGACAGTGTCCAGGTAGGGAATCGACTTCAGCGCAGCCGTCGCCGCGCGGTCGGCCGGATGTTCATACGCCTTCGGGGAGATCCCCTTCAGCTGGTAGCCCTCAGCTGGGAGGGACATCACATAGCCTCACACGCGTCACAGCACACGACTCCCATCCTGCCACAATGCTGCAGGTGGTACGTCGATTGGCCGCGATCCCTGTGCTCGTCGTTTCGGCCGGGCTCTTTCTCGCCGCCTGCGGAAGCAATGATCATCACACCCGCGCCGCCACAAGCGGCACGGCAGCCCGTGCGCGCACTCCCCCCACTGAGCAAGCACCTGCCGGCGCAGCCAGATCTCCCACCAAGGCACAGGCGATCGCGTTCGCACACGCGGTCAACTTGACCGCCGCTGACGTGCCTGGCTTCACCGCAACCTCAGAACACACACACAAACACGCAACGGCAGCGGAAAAGCGGCTCGAACACGAACTGCTGCAATGCACGGGAGGAACCCTGCCGTCGCACGGCGGGCTCGCCGAAGTGAGCTCGCCACATTTCAAGATCCAGCGCAGCGTGCTCAGCTTCGACATCAACTCGAAAGTCAGCGTCGCGCAAACGCCGATTCAGGCCACCAAGGAGCTCAAATCGATCCGCGGCAATCACATACGGGGATGCCTGTCCCACTACCTGAGCGTGCTCCTGAGGAACCAGCTCATCAAGGAGAAAGGCTACCCGGGAGCCATCGGCCCAGTCTCTATCTCCATCTCGCAAGGCACTCCCCCCTCGCCTGGTGCGACGGGAAGCTTCTGGTGGCGAATCACCGCCACGATCACCGTGCGCAACATCAAACTTCCTTTTTACATGGACATGCTCGGCTTTACCTACGGACGAGCTGAAGTGTCACTGCTCAGTACAGGTGCCCTGAGACCATTCCCGGCGGCGGCTCAGGAACACCTGTACTTGCTGCTGCTCAAGCGAGCCGAGGCTCACAGCGTGTGAGCCGATCCGCGACGAGAGCTCGTAGGTGTCATCCCGAGCCACTCACTCAGCGCTCTGACGGACTCCCAGAACGTGTCGACCTCTCAGCCCGCGGCGGGTGACACCGCGGGCTCGCCGCGACGTGCGGCTTCGGCCTGCTCGCGGCTGTCGCGCGAGGAGATCAGGAGCGCTGTGAGAATCGCCCCCGCGATCGCGAACCCTGCGCCCACCAGGAAGGCGCGGTCGAAGCCCTTCGTGAGGGCCACCACAGAGCTGTGGGTGCCCGCGTGCAGGAGACTCTGCGTGCGGCTGTTGGCGACGGTGGCGAGGATCGCGAGACCGAGCGCACCTCCGACCTGCTGAGAGGTGTTGATGAGCCCCGAGGCCAGGCCCGCCTCCTGGGGCTTTATCCCGGTCACCGCGGCGATCGTCACGGGAACGAAGGAGAACCCCAGCCCAAGCGACGCAAGGATCGAGGGCCCGAGCACATCCGCGAGGAAGGAGCCGCCCGGTGCTCGCACCTGCGAGAACCACAGCAGCCCAACCGCGATCAGCAGCATCCCCGTGATCAACACCGGCTTGAAGCCCACGCGCGTCACCAGTTGCGAGGCGGCGCCTGCGGACAGGATGATCCCGACCGACAGCGGCAGGTATGACAGCCCCGCCTTGATCGGCGAGAAGTGCAGGACGTCCTGGAGATAGAGCGAGATGAAGAAGAACATCGAGAAGAGCGACATGCCGATCAGCAGACCCACGATGTCTGCTCCCCTGAGCGTCCGCAGGCGGAAGATCGAGAACGGCAACAGCGGATGACGCTGACGCAGCTCGATTGCGACGAACGCGGCAATCAGGACGGCTGCACCGGCCAGCCGCAGCAGCGTGCTGGTGGCGCCCCAGCCGACGTTGACGGCGTCGACGACCGCGTAGACGAGCAGCGCAAGCCCTGCCGTGACGGTCACCGCGCCGGGTATGTCGAAGCCTTCGGTTCCATCATCTGCTCGGCTCTCAAGCAGCAGCCGGGGAGCGAGCGCCGCCGCGGCGATACCGATTGGAACGTTGACGAACAGCACCCAGCGCCAGCTCAAGCCGCTCGTCAGGATGCCGCCAAGCAGCACGCCCGCGGCTCCACCCGCACCCGCGACCGCACCCCATATGCCGAGTGCGCGGTTGCGCTCGGCGCCTTCGGCGAAAGTGGTGGTGATGATCGAGAGCGCGGCCGGCGAGACGATCGCCGCACCGAGACCCTGGATCGCACGTGCGGTGATCAACCACGCCTCCGACTGCGCCAGTCCGCCGCCGAGTGAGGCAAGCGAGAACAGGACGAGGCCCACCATGAACATGCGCCTGCGGCCGAGCAGATCGGCGAGCCGGCCGCCGAGCAGCAGGAAGCCGCCGAAGGTGAGCGTGTAGGCGTTGACCACCCACGAGAGGTTGTCGCGGGAGAAGTGCAGGTGAGCCCCGATCGAGGGCAACGCGACGTTGACGATCGAGGCGTCGATCACGATCACGAACTGCGTCATCGCCAGCAACATCAGGGCGAGATTCTTGGCCCTTGGCGTGTCAAGGGTCTTTGCCCTTGCCATCTCGCTGCTCATGGGAGCAGGTTATTCAACGCGTGGGCGTGAGCAATTGGGCGGGCTCAGCCGCATACAGGGCGCGGCCGAGCAGACGCCACAGCGTTGCCCGCTCCTCCGCGTCGAGCGCCTGCAGCACATCGTCCTCGATCTGCTCCTGGGAGTGCTCGGCGTCCTGCAGCGCTGTGCGACCCTCGGGCGTCAGCTGGACGACGTGGCGTCGCCGGTCGGCTGTGTCGCGACGACGCGCCACGAACCCGAGGTCCTCGAGCTCGTTGAGCAGCAGCACGACGTTGTTGGCGTCCATGCAGAGCGCCTCCGCGAGCTCCTGCTGAGGGCCACCGTCGTGGTCGCGCACGTAGCTGAGCGCCATCAGGTGGCGCATGTGCATTCCCAGCAGCTCCTCGGTGCTGCGCCTGTAGACCTGCTTGGCCAGGCGTGTGAGCAGGGCCATAGAGCCCGGAGCGCATGCCCTCTCGGCACCCATGTCGTGTGATTTTACAGCATCTTGCATCAGTCGTCACTTTACCAGCCATAATAAATATTTCATAGATCATCCCTTTTACAGTGATGATCTTTGCTACGGTGTTCCCTTCGCAACCTGAAGGGAGCCTCATGAGCACCACAATTGAGCAGTCGAACCCCTCGCAGTCAGCAGTCGTAACACCCCAACGCAGCGAGCGCCGTCGCTGGATCGCGCTCGCGGTCCTGTGCCTCGGCCAGCTGATGATGGTGCTCGACGCCACGATCGTGAACGTCGCGTTGCCCTCGATCCAGCGCAGCCTGCACTTCTCACAGGGCAACCTCACTTGGGTGATCGATGGATACCTGATCACGTTCGGCGGCTTCCTGTTGCTCGCGGGGCGCGTCGGCGACCTGATCGGGCGCAAGCGCGTGTTCCTGGCGGGCCTCGTCCTGTTCACCAGCGCCTCGGTGTTGTGCGGGGTGGCCGACAGCCAGGGCCTATTGATCGGCGCGCGGCTGCTGCAGGGAGTCGGCGGTGCCGTCGCCTCGAGTGTGATCCTCGCGATCATCGTCACCGAGTTCCCCGAGGCCAAGGAGCAGGCGAAGGCGATGGGCATGTACGCGTTTGTGTCAGCCGGCGGGGGCTCGATTGGACTGCTCGCCGGCGGAGTCCTCACGCAGTCCCTGAACTGGCACTGGATCTTCTTCGTCAACGTGCCGATCGGCGTGTTCGCGCTGGTGATGGGCTCGGCTTTGATTAAGGAGAACCAGGGCATCGGGCTCGCCGGCGGCGTGGACATTGCCGGATCGGCGCTGATCACGCTTGCGACGATGTTCGGTGCGTTCGCGATCGTGAAGTCAACCGAATACGGTCTCCTGTCGGCGAGGACGCTCGGGGTCGGCGCCGTCTCGCTGGTGCTGCTCGGCGCGTTCTTCGCGTGGGAGGCGCGCATCGAGAACCCGATCATGCCGCTGCGCATCCTGCGCCTGCGCATGCTGATGGGCTCCAGCCTCGTGCGCGGTCTGCTCATTACAGGCATGTTCTCGGCGTTCTTCCTCGGCGCGCTGTACCTCGAGCGGGTGCTGGGCTACGACGCGATCGACACGGGACTCGCATTCCTGCCGCTCACCGGCGCGATCGCCGTGATGTCGATGGGAGTGGCCGCCAAGATCACCGAGCGCTTCGGCGCGATCAACACGCTCGTGGTGGGACTGGCGGGGATAATCGTGGGGCTGCTGCTGCTCGCGAGCGCGGGCGTCCACGCGAGCTATTTCCCGGGGCTGTTCTTGGCCTTCCTGTTCCTGGGCCTGGGAGCCGGCTCCTCGTTCCTGCCGCTGCTGACGATCGGGATGGCCGATGCGCCCAAGCGTGACGCGGGGCTCGCCTCGGGCATCATCAATGTCTCGGTGCAGCTGTTCGGCGCGATCGGCCTTGCGGCGCTCGGCGCGATCGCGACCGATCACACGAAGGCTCTGACCGCCAGTGGGCACGCGCTGGGCGACGCACTGACAGGTGGATACCAACTCGCGTACGTCGTCGCGGCTGGCTTCGTGGCGCTCGGCATCCTCGCGGCTCTGCTGGTGCTGCGCCCACCGGCGAGCACGGTGGCACAGGAGGTCGAGGAGCTCGAGCGCGACTTCGCCCGTGCGGCAGCCACAGCCCAGACCGCGGAGCAGCTCGCCTGAGCTCGCCGGCGGCCTCTTCGCCTTTCAGGTGGCAGCCTCGCGCTGGTGGGACTCCAGCACCGAGGCTGCCACCATGACAGCGTGGAGGTTGATCGGCAGGGTGCAGCGAGCATCGCCGCGAATGACGTGGAGGTTCCCGAAGGCCTGAGCCGGCGCAGTGTGCGATCGCGAGTGCTGTTCGTGCTCGGGCTCATACTCGTCGTGATCGCTGTCGTGACGCTGCTCCCCGGGCTGGGGGAGCTGCGCTCGCGCCTGTCCCACGCGAGGCCGGCATGGCTGCTGCTCGGCGTGGGGCTGAAGGTGCTCTCAGGCGTCGGCTACGTCGCGGTCTTTCGCATGGTCTTCTGCCGGCGCATGAGCTGGCGTGTCAGCTACCAGGTGGGCATGTCCGAGCTCGGTGCCAACGCGCTGTTCCCGACCGGCGGAGCGGGTGGACTGGCGCTCGGCGCCTGGGCGCTGCGACGGGGCGGCATGCCCGCTCGCGAGATCGCGCGGCGTACGGTCGCCTTCTTTCTACTCACGAGCGTGCCCAACGTGGTCTGCCTGGTCCTCGTCGGACTCGGCCTGGCCACGGGCGTCTTCCCAGGCGAGACGAACCTCGCGCTTACGCTCATCCCCGCGGTCGTCGCCGTGCTGGCGATCGTGGGAGCGCTTCTCGCCGGGCGAATCGCAACGCGGCTGCAGCGGCGGATGGCTCGCCCCGGAGCGGAGGAGGCCTCGCGACGAACCCGGGCGTTGCACGGTGGCCTGACAGCCGTGGCCGACGGTGTCGAGGAGGCGGTCGCTCTGCTGCGCGAAGGCAACGCGTTGCTGCTCGCCGGCCTGCTCGCCTATCTGGTCTTCGACGTGATGATCCTGTGGGCGACCTTCCACGCCTTCGGCGCCACACCGCCGATCGCGGTCGTGTGGATCGCCTACCTGATCGGCGAGCTCGGCGGCCTGATTCCTGTGCCTGGAGGAATCGGCGGCGTCGACGCGGGCCTGGTGGGAACGCTCGTCCTCTACAACGTCTCGCTTGCCCCCGCCACGGCCGCCGTACTTGCCTATCGCGCTATCGCGCTGTGGATCCCCGCCATGCTCGGCGCGATTGCGTTCGTCGCTCTACGCCGGACGCTGCGCGAGGAGGCCGAGCAGATCGCCGTGTGCGCACCCGACACCGAAATGGAGGTCATCGGGCTCGGGCGCATCGCCATCGACTCACCCGCCGCGAGGGCAGATTAGAGCGTCCCGCCCTATACGCATAACTTCGCGGGCGGCGGAATCGCACCCGACAGATCGCACCGCATAGTCCCCAGATTCGATTCAGTAAACAGGCTGGCAACATTTTCATTGAGCGGACTGTTAGGATCCGCAGAATCTTGACCACATCCAGGGTCAAGTTCGGTAAGCACACGACGACGAGGTGAGAGATGGCTGGGAACAGCAAGACTCCGAAGGTGCCGCCACACCCGCTGGTTGAGGCTCTCAACCCGGACCCGACCAAGCCACCCCAGCAGACGCTCAAGCTCATCGGCCTGCCCGGGGCGTCTCCCGAGCAAGGGAGTACACGCCTGTGGCTCGACGCCGGCCTCACGAGCTACGCGGATATTCCCGACGACGCGATCCTCTATTCCAAGACGCTGCCCGACGATGCCGGGACGGTCCTTTGGGTTGCCGCCAACGCGCCGATCACCCACGGCTCGGTGTCCTCGCACGAAACCCAGGCGAGCTTCCTTGCGGGCGGAATCGCCGCGAGCCACCTCGCGGGCGCCGCGGGTGCGGCCGGCGTCGGACACGGCCCGCTGCTCACGCCGCCGACGCTCCCCTCCGTCTGCGTGGGGTGCCCCACGCACTTCGCAGCCTGCGTGAGCCTGCCGATCTGCCCATCCGAGGCGATCGCGCCATCGCACTGCGCACCGTGTCAGACGCCCGACTGCCCGCGTGTGAGCTTCCCGATCTGCCCAACCGAGGCCTGTCCGCCGTCGCGCCTGGGGCCCTGTCACAGCAGCCCGCTGCTGTGCCGGACCACGCTGACGCCTCCCTGTCCCACGCACGCGCCCATCAACTGTCAACTCCTGAGCCAGGATCTGGCCTGTCGCCCGTCGCTTGCGTGTCACTCGGTGCACCTCGTCTGTCCAGCTCCCACGACAGATGCGGTCTGTCACCAGGCGTCTGTGCAGGTGATCTGCCCGACGCCCACGGCACTCGGGCGCTGTCCGTCAGAGGCATGCCCATCGCACCCGCCATGCCCCTCCGTGGGGATCCCCTGCCAGAGCGCCGAGGTATGCCCGTCGGCATTCTGCCCGAGCATCCAGTGTGGCGGTCAATTCGGAGGCGGCGGTCAGGCTCAGTAGTGGCGTGTGCTCGCGCAGCGCATGGAAGAGGTCGAGCGCGACTCGCGTGTAGGGCCGCAACCGCGGCCCTACACGGCCGCGGCTAGTCGGGACCGCGGTGTTGGCTCAGGAGCACGTCGCGCGCTGGTTGCTGGATCGTGGGCTTCTCGCCCCCGGGGCGGTGCTGGACGGCGATCTTGTGATCAGGGACGCGTCGAGCCGCAATCGCAATTTTCGCGTGGAAAGCATGGATGGTCCGTGCTATCTGCTCAAGCAGGGACTTACTCTGGAGACTGCGGCGAGCGTCGCGCACGAGGCGAGCGTGTACCAACAGCTTTCACAGGGTGGGGCGCCGCTAACAGTTCACCTGCCGAGGCTCTACGGATATGACCCGACAGACGGTGTGCTCGTTCTGGAGCTGGTGCGTGACGCCCAGGACCTGCGTGCCGTTCATCTGCGCACCGGTCGATTCTCCGCCGGTCCAGCGGCGCTCCTCGGCGCCGCGCTCGGCGCGGTGCACCGCGAAACGCGACTGCCCGCGCCGGCGCCCTCCCCAGCTGGCGCGACGGGGAGCCTGTGGCTGCACCGTCCCGATGCGCGCGTATTCCGCGACGCCAGCGCAGCGGCGCTCGAGCTGATCGGTGTGGTGCAGGGAGCCGCCGGCTTCTCCGAGGCACTGGACCGGATACGCGGGCGGTGGCGCCAGGAGACATTGGTTCACGGCGATGTGAAGTGGGACAACTGCCTGCTCAGCCTCGGCGGAGACGGCGAGGAGCGGCTCAGGCTGATCGACTGGGAGAGCGCGTTCCCCGGAGACCCCTCATGGGACATCGGCTCGGCGCTCAGTCATTATCTGAGCTTCTGGCTATTCTCGATCCCCGTCACCGGGTCGGTGCCTCCCGAGCGTTTTCCGGAACTCGCCGGCCACCCCCTTGACACGATGAAGCCCGCGCTCGCTGCCTGCTGGATCGCTTACGCCGACGCGCGCGGCTTCTCATCCGCCGACTCGGAGGAGGAGTTGTTGAGAGCCGTCGAGTACGCCGGTGTGAGATTGCTTCAGACAGCGTTTGAGGCGGCGCAGATGATGCAACAGCTCACCAGCGCCGCGATCCTCCATCTGCAGCTTGCCTTGAACATCCTGCAGCGGCCCGAGGCGGCTACGACGGATCTGCTCGGGCTCAACTCAGCGCGGGTTCACGCCACATGAATGAGCACCGACAGCTAATCACGCAGGCACTGGCGGCGACCGAGGTCGTCTCCTCTACCTCTCACGCATGGTTTGGCACCCAATCGCAATCGCTCCCGCCGGAGACGACGAGGCTGATGGGCGCGGACAGCGCGCGCGAGTATCTGTTGTACAACCTGCAGGCGCGGCTCTACACCGACTTCTACTGTGCTGGGGGGCCACGACAGCAGCTCGGTAACCCCGCACTGGAGATGCTTCCGGGCCATTCGCCGTTCGTGCGCGCCTTGTCGGAGGCCAACACGGGCACGGGGGCCCGCGAACCCGGCTGGACCGTGCGACGCGCGGACGGGGACGCGTTGGTGGTGAGCCGTGGCGGCCTGAGCGTGTGGGCGCCGCCCGGTGAGGTCTATCCGGCCGACGGGAACAGCCTCGCCCCCGGGGCGCCGGTCGGCGTGCTGATGCCCAAGGAGCTTCTGCGGCTCTCCCCCGGCTTCTACATGGCGCTCGGCGATGTCGCGTTCCCCGTCGACGGCACGGTGGCAATCCTGCGCTTCTACTGGAATCTGCGCAGCGAGGCGGCGCCGGCATTGATTGCTGCACTCACCAGCCGCTTGAATGCCGAGTGCGTACCCTTTCGTCTGAAGGTCGCGAGCGAACCTGGGAGCTACTCTCGTTGCGACGCGGGCGTGCTGTATGCCCAGCGCGACGAATATGAGCGTGTGCGCGGCCTGGTGGCAGAGGTCTACGAAGGGGTCGCGCCGATGCTGAAGCCGACCACGCCGGCGCTCACCAAGCAGCTCATGCCCGGGCTGGGACTCGCTGAGGACCCAGGTGAAGCAGCCATGAGCTTCGGAATGAGCCGCTGCCGGCTACTCGCCGAGGCGATCGTGGAGGCTGCCGAGCGGGGAGTCACAGAACCCTCGAAGCGACTGGAGGTGGTCGGCGAGCGGTTCGCCCGCGAGGGTCTATCACTCGACACTCCTTACCTGAATCGTGACTCCGTTGACCTTTATGGATTCGCCGGTGGCTGACCGCGACTCGATGCTCGCAACGGCCGAGCGCATCTCGCAGGAGATCCTCGCCACCGCGGTGTGGAAGGAGGACCGCTGCAATTGGATCGGCGCGATGCCCGAGGAGGGGGTCGGTGGCCGCACGACGCTCAGCTACAGAGCGCTCGGAGCAGACCTGTATGGCGGTACCGCCGGCGTCGGCCTGTTCCTTGCCGAGATCGCGAGCACGACAGCAGACGAGCAGTGCCGGCGCACCGCCCTCGGCGCGCTGCGACACGCGGTCTCCCGCGTCGAGGATCTCCCTGCCTCACAGGTCGGGCTCTACAGCGGTCGCCCCGGCGTGGCGCTCGCGCTCACACTCGCGGCCCGAGCGCTTGACCGGCCAGAGCTTGACGACGCAGCGCGCGCGATCGCCTCCAACCTCACAGGCCCTGGAGCTGGAGAAGAGCTCGATCTCATGTCAGGGAGCGCCGGGGCGATCGTCGGGCTGCTAGCGCTGCGAGCGCAACTCGACGATGAGAAGCTGCTCGACCTCGCCGTCCTCCACGGCGATGAGCTGCTCGCAGCCGCCGAGCGGCCGGGCGATGGACTCTGCTGGCCGGCAAGGATGCTCCCCGGCACACCCTCACTGACCGGACTCTCCCACGGTGCGGCCGGGATCGCCGTCGCCCTGCTCGAGCTGGCCGCCGCGACGGGCCTCGATTGCTACCGGCTCGCAGCCGAAGCCGGGTTCGCGTACGAGCGCACCCTGTTCGACCCGGTCGCCCGCAACTGGCCGGACCTGCGCGGCGAGCATCGAGATGGGCAGGCGTCATTCGCCGTGTTCTGGTG
>JBAWFB010000172.1:0-29346 GCA_049591495.1 Solirubrobacteraceae bacterium | reverse complement strand
GCGCTGGGTCGTCTCGCTGGCGCTGCTCGCGGCGATCGTGGCGGCAACGATCGTGGCGGCCGCGGACCACACCCACAGCGGCACAGGGGTGGCCTCCGACGTGCACGCGCGGCCGGGAATCACGCCGGTGGTGCTCAGACAGACGGCTGCCAGCTCCTACAATCCGTTCGGCACTGGGCCCGAACACGCCGAAGACGTGTCGAACGTGGTGGACGGCGATCCCAGCACGTATTGGAGCACCGAGCACTACCTCGACGACAACCTCGACAAGCCCGGACTGGGAGTCGCGCTCAACGCGTCCCCGGGGGTGACGGCGAGCGCGGTGGAGATCCAAACCCCGACCCCTGGCTTCAGCGCCGCGGTGTATGGATCGACGGGTTTCCGCTCGACCCACCCTGCGGGCGCTGCCCAGAGCCTCGCTGCGCTCGGCTGGACACGGCTGGCAGCGCCTCGCACGATCGCCTCGCGCACAACCATCCCGATCGATTCGGCAAAACTCGTGTACCTCTATTACCTGGTCTGGATCACGAAACTCCCGCCCGGCAGCGAAACGGCGCAGATATCGGAGATCACCCTGTTCAAGTAGCACCAGCCCGAGCCGGGCGCTCGACTCCCGCGCGACGTGTGACTCTCGCTCGCAACCTCCCGCTGGAGGATCCCACTGGAGAGATCGGGATCAGTTGCCCACGGCAGGAGCTTCCGCCGCGGGCGCCGGTGTGGCGGCGGGCGGGGTCGGCGTCGTGGGGGTGGTTGTGGTGGATGTGGACGTCGTCTGCTGTGCGAGCGCGCCAACGGCGATCGTCACCGCTCCCCCTTTGGCCAGCTTGTGGCCCGCTTCGGGGCTTTGCTGGACGACTGTGCCCACCTTGGTGGTGTCGGTGACGGTGTGCGTGACGGTGTTGGAGGTGAAGCCCGCGGCTGTGAGCGTCGCCACCGCCTGCACTTCGCTCTGTCCGAGCACGGACGGCACCGGGGTCTGCTTGAGTGCCTGCGCAACGACGATCGTCACCTGCCCGCCCAGCTTCAGCATCGTGCCGGCGCTGGGCGACTGGGAGATCACGGTGCCCGCGGAGGGTTCGGCGACTTCGCGCTTCACCACCGCCACCTTCAGGCCGGCGGCGGCGAGCGTGGCGGTGGCGTTGGCCTGCGATTCGCCCGTGACTTCCGGCACGCCCACTTCCTGCGGTCCGCTGGACACGAGCACGGTCACCGGCCCGCCAACCTGCACCTCTGTGTCGGCGGCAGGGTCGGTGGAGATCACAAGGCCCTTGCCCACCGTGTTGCTGGACTGGCTCTGCGGGGTGGGCTGAAAGCCCTTGTCGTGCAGGATCTTCAGAGCTTCCGCGCTGGGCTTGTTGTTGACGTTGGGGAGCGTGACGATCCCGGGGCCGGAAGAGACGATCACGCTCACGCGCGCGCCCTTCTTGACGGTGGTGCCGGAGGGCGGAGTGGTGCCCACCACCAGGCCGCTCGGCACGTGCGCGTTGGCGGCAAGCGACACGATCGGGACGAGCTTTTCGTGTTGCAGAGAAGTGACCGCCGCCGACTGGGTCTCGCCCGTGACGTTGGGTACCGTCACCTGGCCCGTCTTGGGTGAAAGCACAAGCAACAGGACCACAGCGGCGGCGATCGCGAGCGCCACCACCCCGGCGGCGATCCACAATGCGCGCTTTCGCCTTCGCGAGGCGTCTGGGGAACGCTGTTGATCCTCGTTTGACAGTGGGGGCATCAACATTGCCGCCGTGCCGGTGGCGGTTGGGGGATTTCCGTTCGGTGGGGGCGCCGGGGCCGGCGCTATTCCCTCGCGCGCCTGCTGCAGCGCGGCGATGAACTCGTCGGCACTGGCAAAGCGCTGGGCGGGCTCCTTTGCCAGCGAGCGCATCACGACCGCGTCGAGCGCGGGCCCCACCTCCGGGTTGCGCTGGCTCGGGGGTACCGCTTCTACCGACACCTGCTTGAGCGCGATCGTCACCGCCGAGTCCCCCTCGAACGGGACGCTGCCGGTGAGTAGCTCATACAGCACCACTCCGACCGCGTAGAGGTCGGAGCTCTCGCTGACCGCGTGCCCCTGGGCTTGCTCGGGAGACAGGTATTGCGCGGTGCCCATGATCGAGCCGGTGAGGGTCATGTCGGAGGCGCCGGCGCGCGCGATCCCGAAGTCGGTGACCTTCGCGCGGCCCTCCTCGTCGAGGATCACGTTGTGGGGCTTGAGGTCGCGGTGGATGATTCCGCGCCGGTGCGCGAAGCGGGCGGCGAGCAGGATCTGGATGACGATGTCGATCGCGTCGCCTGGGGACAGCGGGCCGTGCTCGCGAACGACGGCCTTCAGCGAACGGCCCGGCAGGTACTCCATCGCGATGTAGTAGGTGCCGTCCCACTCGCCACGGTCGAACACCGCCACGACATTGGGGTGCGACAGGCCGGCGGCGCTGGAGGCCTCACGCCGGAAGCGCTCGACGAACTCCTGGTCTTCGGCGAAGCGGTGGTGCAGCAGCTTGAGCGCCACCTGGCGTCCGAGCAGCGTGTCGTGGGCGAGGTACACGTCGGCCATGCCCCCCGAGCCGAGGCGCGCGGAGACGCGGTAGCGCCCGTCTACGAGAGTGCCGGCCTCAACCATGCAGCAGCGATTCCATTACCTGACGGGCTACGGGGGCCGCGAACAAGGCGCCCTGGCCGGGGACTTTTGCGAGCGTGACCGCAACGGCAACGGTCGGATTGCGGGCGGGGGCGAACGCGATGAACCACACGTTGTTGATCGCCGTGCCGATCTGGGTTTCGGCGGTGCCGGTCTTGCCCGCGACGCGCACGCCGGGGATCTGGGCGCTGGTGCCGGTGGCGCCGGGGCTGTAGACGACCGCTTCCATCATCGTCGTGACCGCCGCCGCGGTGGACGACTTCATCACGACCGACTGCACTTTGGGGGAGATGCGCTGCAGAACGTGCCCGTCGGGTTCGACGATCGCGGTGGTCAGGTGGGGAACCATCAGCGTGCCGTGGTTGGCCACCGCCGCGGCCACCTCGGCCATCTGCAGCGGCGTCACTTTCAGCTTGTCCTGGCCGATGCCCATGCGACCGACATCGACATAGGTGCTGGTGGGGGACAGCAGTTTTTCGCCGACGTACTCGCCGCTGGCCGACATTTCTTCGGCGGGGTAGTCCAGCTGCGGCTTGCGGTCGAAGCCGAAGCGCCTCATGTAGCGCGCCAGCGTCTGCTTGCCGACCCGCTCGGCGACCTGTGCGTAGACCGTGTTGACCGAATGGGCGAGCGCTTCAGTGAGCGTGATGTCTCCAAAGCTCTCGTTGTCGTCGTTTTTCAGCGGCACGCCCGAGACTTCTATTCCATTGCGCCCGCTGACCAACGATTCGGGCGTGAACTGCCCGGTGTCGATCGCGGCGGTGGCCGTGACCACCTTGAACGTCGACCCGGGGGCGTATCCGAACTGGACGGCACGGTTGACGAGCGGCGCGCCGGGCTCGCCGGTGATGCGTTCGTAGGCCGTGTGCGAGCTGGCGTCGTTGGCGTTGTAGCTGGGCGTGGACGCCATCACCTCGACCGCCCCGGTGCGTGGGTCGAGCGCCACGACCGCGCCTTCGTGTTCGCCGAGCGCGGAGATCGCGACGCGCTGGGCGGCCGGCTGCAGCGCGGTGAGCACCGTGTTGCCCTGTGGCTTACGACCCTGGAGCTCATCGAGGATGCTCCGCACGCTTGTGCCGGTTTCGCCGTTGAGGGCGTTGCTGCGGTAGCGCTCCAGCCCGGTTTGGCCGGGTTCGATGAAGGAATAGCCGATCGCGTGCGTGAACTCGTCGCCGGTGGGATACACGCGCGTGTAGAAACCTTCGCGGTCGCGCACGCTGCGTGCCAGCACCGTGCCGTCGGCAGCCAGGATCTCGCCGCGGTTGATCCGCTGCTGCTGGAGCAGTCCGCGCTTGTTGAGCGGGTTGGTGCGCAGCGAGGACGCTTCGAAGATCGTCCAGCGCGAGGTGAACCCGATCAGCACGGCAAACAGTACGACCACAAGGCCGTAGAGACGGACGATCGGACGGTTCACGGCGCACTCAGCTGGCCCAGTTCGAGCTGGCGTATCAGTTCTGCCGCGTCGCCTTCGGAGCGCAACGAGTGGTCGAGCAAAGCCTGGCGGCGAGCGGGCGCAAGCGTCGAGGCGCTGACCCCGGAGACGTATTCGACGGCGTAGAGATGGATCCCGCCCGGCAGCTCGTAGGGCAGCCCGCGGAACACCGTCACGAGTCCGCGCTGGTTGGTGCCGATGAAATACACCGATTCCAGCGTCAGGTAGGCAGCCGACGCGAGCATCCCGAGCACGATGAGCAGCACCACCCACACGCGCGCGCGGCGCAAACGCCGGCGCCAGCGGCCCCCCGTCGAGGGGGCCGAGGAGGGCTGCGGAGGGCGCGGACGGCGCGGGATCACCGTAGGGGCTGCCAGCGCCGCCTCCCAATCACTGGGCTCGGCGAGCCCCAGATGAGCTTGTTTATTTGGGGAATTGGTTCGTTCTGGAGACGCCCCCGTGGCCAGTGGCGCTGGCGCGACGGCGGTTATGGTCGTGTGGCCGTCGGCGAGGCGTTCGGCTTCGGTGAGCACTTCCTCGAGGCGAAACAACACAACAGTGATGTTGTCCTTGCCGCCTGCTGCGTTGGCGGCCGCGATCAGCGACTCGCCGGCGTCGGAGAGAGCTTCATGGGAGAGCAGCACGTCGAGCAGCTCGCCCTCGCCCAGCATCGTGGTGAGTCCGTCGCTGCACACCAGGTACACGTCGCCGGAGCGGCCCCTAAAAGAGCGCACGTCCACCTCGACATACGGCTCGGGGCCGAGCGCGCGCGTGATCACCGAGCGCTGCGGGTGCTCCTCGGCTTCCTCGGGTGTGAGCTTTCCCTCCCGGATCAGCTCGTCGACGAGCGAGTGGTCGTCGGTGAGGCGCAGCAGCTCGCCGGCGCGCAGGCAGTAGGCGCGCGAATCGCCGACGTGGGCGATCGCCACCTCCTGCTCGCCCACGTATGCGGCGGTGATCGTGGTGCCCATGCCTGCGTGCTCGGCGTTTGTGTGTGAGAGCTCGTTGATGTGCGAGTTGGCCTGCTCGACCTGCTCGACGAGGCTGCGCTCGGCGTCCGCGCCGTCACGCAGGCCATCGCGAAACGTCTCCACCGCCACGCGCGAGGCGACCTCTCCGGCCTGCGCGCCGCCCATACCGTCGGCGACTACGAACAGCGGCGAGCGGACCAGCAGCGAATCCTCGTTGGCGCGCCTCTGAAGACCGGTGTCGGTGCCACACCAATGCTCGGCTACGCGCAACATCAGAGGACTCCTCGGTGTGCGCGCAAGCGATCCGCCGCGCGCGCACGGCGAGCCTGCGTAAGCGCGGTCGCGCCCACGCTCAGTCGACCTCGAACGTGAATTCGGAGTCTCCAATCCGTACGCGATCGCCGGGGTGCAGCGGACGGGGACCGTCGAGCAGCTCCTCGTTTAGATAGGTGCCGTTGGTGGAGCCGAGATCCTCGATCACGAGGATCCTCCCCTGCTCGTAGACGCGCGCGTGGCGCGAGGAGGCGAACGGGTCGTTCAAACGTATCTCGGCGCGATCGCCGCGGCCAAACACAACGTCTCCGTCAAGGTCGTAGATCATCCCGGGCTCGTGGCCGGGTGCGCGCTCCACCACCAACCGCGGCGCGCGGCTGAGGAGATCGGCCGGACCCAACGTCGAGGCGGAGTGCAAACCGGTGGCATCGGCGGGCACCGTCGCAGAACCGCCGGCCTGGAAGCCCGGGAGCTGTGCGCTGTTGCCGCGCAGATCTCGCAGGGCGCTGCGGGAGACCCACAACAGGAACAGATAGAGGACGGCGAGGAAGCCGAACTTCAACAGGACCGACACTGGCTCGAGGTTGTTCATGGGGCGATCTCGAAGAGGATCTCAGTGGAGCCCATCCCGATGCGGTCCCCCGAGCGCAGCTCGTGACTTGAATGGACGGTGAGGCCGTTCACACGCACTCCGTTGGTCGAGCCGAGATCCTCGATCCGCCATGCGGCCCCTTCCAAGTGCAGCTCGGCGTGGCGGCGCGAGATACTCGAATCCTCCAGCACGATGTCACATTCGCGGCTGCGCCCGATTGACGCGCCGCCCGGTGGCACGAGCAGGCGCCTGCCGGACACGACCAACAGCGCCTTTGGACGCCGGCGCGAGCCGGTCTGCTCGACAGCATCGCGAACCCGCCGGGAGTTGCTGAAGATCATCGTGTTTCCGATCTCCCCGGGCTGCTCGTGGGGAGTCCCCGCCATCTCACCCATCCCGCTCGCTCGCTCGGCGAGCGCGGCGCCACGAACCGAGCGCTCGGGCTCCTGGCTTGCGTGGGAGGCGCGCGGGGACACCTGCTCGTCCTCCTGCGCCTCGCCATCGCTGGTCCTGGTCATTCGTGCTTCGATCCCGAATTCGCCGAGCGTCAACCGCTCGTCGGTGTGAAACTTGATGCTGGGACGCGAAGCGAGCGCGAGGTCCTCGCCACGAGCGTGCTCGAGCAGGTAGGCGCAGAGCTCGTCGATCACCTCGTGCTCCACGCCCTCGTAGCGCGCGCGGTCCTTTGGGGAGAGCCACACCGAGTACTCGTTGGGTGCGTACACGCGCGACACCGAAGCGGTCTTGTTCTCGTCCATCTCGCGCGCGAGCTTGCGCGCGAGCTCCATCGGGCGAACCTCGGCCCTGAACACGCGACCGAACGTGCCTTCGACGAGGCCGGCGATCATGTTCTCCAGTGTGCGTAGGGGATTCATATCGTGGGCGCCACTGCTCGTGCGCGGTGGCTCAACCACTTTAAGGGCCACGTGCGACGGCGATGCGCGACCAGCGTGTATCGGGTGCTCACACGGGGCCGCGCAGTGCGCGGGCACACACCGC
Organism: Solirubrobacteraceae bacterium; assembly: GCA_049591495.1. Classification (GTDB taxonomy): domain Bacteria; phylum Actinomycetota; class Thermoleophilia; order Solirubrobacterales; family Solirubrobacteraceae; genus Palsa-744. The sequence goes on along the minus strand of JBAWFB010000172.1, from coordinate 22,444 downwards.
CAGCGCGCAACCCAAAGCCGCCCCGATCAGCGCGCCACGTGGACTGGGCTGGCTTGCGTGGGAGAGCAGTGCGCGGTCCAGCAGCGGGGTGGCTGCAAGCAGCGCGGTCGTCCAGGCGAGCGCGGCGAGCAGGTCTAGCGCCGCGCTACGTCCGCGCACGATCCACGGCAGGATCGCGGCGCCAAGCGCCCACACCGCCGCGGCAAGCAGCAGCTCGACGGTGAAGGTGGCGGCGATCACGTGGGCGGCGGTCTTGCCGAGCGATGACTCCCACACCGCGCGCGGTGGTACTCCACTGGGCGGTCCGAGCCACAGACGCCTACCCACCAGCGACTCGGCCAGCGCCAGCCACCAGAAACCGAGCGCCGCCAGCGAAGCGCGCGCCAGCCATCCAGCACGCTGACCGGCAAGCGCGGGGAAGGCGCCCGCCAGACCTGCGAGTCCGAGCACGGGCGCCAGCGCCGCCGCGAGCCATCCGGGGCCCGAGCGACGCGGCAACGCCAGCAGCGGGACGCCAGCAGCTAGCAGCAGCAGCGACACGCCCGGGCGAGCCGCCACCGCCTGCCAGGCCGCGGCGGCCAGCAGGCAACCGATCCACACCAGCCGCGGGAGCGCCACATGACGACGGGGCGGTCGTTGAGCTGCCCGCTCGTCGTCGTCGGTTTCGGAAACGCTGGGATGCGATCGACCGAGAGCCTCGTGCGAGGCAGCTGGGCGCGTGCGAGGCGAGCCTCCGACACGGGTATCGGGTTGGCCGGTCACTTGGGCGTGGCGAGCGGGTACCTCGAGAGGGAGCGCCGGCTCATCCACGAGGCTTCGCTCGAGCGTCTGCTCTGACGCCCGTACAGCTGCTGGTCGACGCACGAAGAGCCGGCGCTTCAGACCTCGATCGAGTGTGTCGCTGAGCGCGTCGTGAAGATCGGCGAGCGTGCCGCGCAGTTTGGGGTCCGGATCGAGAGCCGTGTCCAGTGCGCGGGTCAGTTCGCGTGGAAGGTCGCGGCGGCGGCGCTCCAGCGGCTCGATCGGAGCGCCAATCCGGCGTGCGGTGGCGGCCGGCGTGCGGCCGCGCACCGGATTGACGCCACTGAGCGCCTCGTACAGCACCAGCGCGAGCGAGTAGAGATCCGCTGGGATGCCGGCCTCGTGACCGTCGCACTGCTCGGGAGCCATGTAGGCGAGCGTGCCGAGCACGTCCCCTGTGCGCGTGAGCGCGTCATCGCCGGCCAGCCGCGCACCGCCAAAGTCGGCGAGCTTCGCCGCGGGCGGCGAGGAGCTGCCGCGCGGCGGCGTCTGCTCGAGCGCGTCATTCGGCACGAGCACGTTGTGGGGCTTTACATCGCGGTGGATCACACCGCGGGCGTGGGCGTGCTGGAGGGCCGCGCAGAGGGCGCCCCCGATCTCGATCGTCTCTTCGTCGGAGAGCTGGTCTTCGGCGATCAGACAGGCCAGTGTGTCGCCCTCCACGAGCTCTGAGATCAGGTAGAACGCGTCCTCGTCGGCGCTGGCCTCGTACAACGCCACGATCGCTGGGTGCGCCAGACGCGCGGTGGCCAGTGCCTCGCGCGTGGCTCGTTCGCGGTCTTCCTCGGAGGGCAGCGGGATGCGCTTGAGCGCGACCGTGCGATCCAGCGTCTCGTCGTGGGCGCGCCACACGGTGCCAAACCCGCCCGCACCGAGACGCTCCAGCAACCGGTAGCGCCCCAGCAGCAACCCTCCTGTGCGCTGGGAGCGCTCGTCTGAGACGTGGATGGCGGGCGCGCCAGCCGGCGGCTGGGAGGTGCCCGCCACGACGGACTTGCGGCGGTCGGGGCCTTGGACGAGGGTCTTTGAGGAGTCCACCGACTCCCGCGTTCGCCGTGTCGAGTTGCTTTCCCTGCCACAAGATTGTGCGATCCCGCACTGACCGAGAAGTTGCAGCAAGCAATCCAACTGCCGGTGGGGTCATACTGGTGACCTTCACAATCCCTGCAAGGAGCGATCTTTTGTCGTTCTTCGATGACGAGGACGAGGAGCCGCCGACGACAGTACGTCCGGCGCAGAGCCAGCAACAGCCGCGACCGCAGCCGCGGCGCCCCCAACGCACGGGCGGAGCGGGCGGGGTGGGTGGGGCTTCATCCATAGATCATCACGCGATGATGGTGCGGCGGCGGATCGCGGCGGGCGTGGGTGTGGTGCTGTTGATCGTGATCGTGCTGCTTGTCAACGGCTGCCTGAAGCGAGGTAAACAGCAGGGGCTGGAAAGCTACAACCAGAACGTCAACCAGATCGGGCAGGCATCGGAAACGCAGGTGTCAAAGCCGCTGTTCTCAGCGCTCGCCGACGCTGGCAGCAAGTCGGCGCTCAACGTAGAGGTGCAGGTCGATCAGCTGCGCCGCCAGGCCCAGGAACAGGCCGAACACGCAAAGGGGCTGAGCGTGCCGAGCGAAATGACCTCCGCGCAGCGCAGCCTGCTGCTGGCGCTCGACCTGCGCGTGGAAGGACTCGCGAAGATCGCGAATCTCGTGCGCGAAGCGCTCGGGGGCCAAGCGCAGGCTGCGAGCACCAAGATCGCAGGCGCGATGGAGATATTCCTGGCCTCCGACGTCGTCTACTCCCAGCGGGTGGTGCCGCTGATACAGCAGACGCTCACAGCGGGCGGGGTCAGCGGCCAGAGCACTTCCCCGAGTCGCTTCCTGCCGAACCTCGGCTGGCTGACCCCTGCAACGGTGCAGTCGAACATCACCGGCGTGGCAACAAGCAGCAGCGGCGCGGTGACACCCGGCACTCACGGCAGCGCGCTGAAGAGCGTGAGCGTCGGTACGAGCGCGCTGGAACCGTCGCCCGCGATCAACCATGTCAACGTCGGCTCGAACCCGACCTTGAGCGCGATGGTCGAAGACTCCGGCTCCAACCCCGAGACGGACGTCAAGGTCGACGTGGCGGTCACCACCGAAGGCAAGACTCTGAACGCGTCGCATGTGATCGACAAGACCGAACCGGGACAGACCTACAACGCCGAAATACAGGTGAAGGGCGTCACCCTGGAAGCGGCGTCGCGTGTGACGGTCAACGTCCAGCCTGTGCCGGGCGAGACGGACGTCGAAAACAACAAGAGCAGCTTCATCGTGATCTTTGGAAAGTAGGACCGTGTTGCCCGCACGCGCCCGAGCATCGAGGAACCTCCGCTCGTGGGTGGCCTCGCCGGCCGCGTGAGCGGCTAACTTGTTGTCGATGGTCGCCACCGCGCTGAGCACCACCTCGTTGACCGACACTCAGGGGATCGTCGCGCTCGCGGCGATTGCCGTGGCGGTTCTCGCGTTGATCGTGTGCGGTGCGTTGGCGCGTAGCGTGCGTCGGCTGCGCAGCGCGCAGAAGCTGGTGCTCGGCGATGGCGCCGAGCACGACCTGATCGCACACAGCGCTTCACTACAGGGATCCTTCGAAGCGCTGCGCGAGTATGTCGGCGATATGGCTGTGCGGCTCGACGGCCGCTTGGAGGGTGTCGAAGCGGCGCTCACAGGGGCTATCGCCCATCACTCGCTGATCCGCTACGACGCCTACAACGAGCTCTCCGGACAGCAGTCGATGTCGATCGCGCTGCTTGACGACCGGCGTTCGGGTGTGGTGCTCACGTGTATCCACCATCGCGACCAGGCACGCGTGTACGCCAAGCAGGTACGCGACGGACAGGGCGAGCTCGAGCTATCGCCCGAGGAGGCCGAGGCGGTGCGCGTGGCGCTCAGTGGCGGGCAGACAGCGCCCGCGGCGCAGCAGCGCGCGGCGATGCCGACGAGCGCCGCGGATGCCACCGGCGGATAGCGAGATCCCACGGGCCGGCTACCTCGGGCCGGAGGGGACGTTCAGTGAGGAGGCGCTGCTTGGCAGCGCCTCGGAGGCGGCCGTGAGGCCGGTTGGGCTGGAGACGATTCGCGATGTCGTGATGGCTGTGCAGAACCGGGCAGTCGAGTGGGCGCTGGTGCCAATCGAGAACTCGATCGAGGGATCGGTGACGGTGACGCTCGACGCGATCGTCGGCGACGCGAGCGACGTGGCGATCGTCGGTGAGGTGATCCTGCCAGTGCGCCACTATCTGATCGCAAGTGCACCTGTGGCGCTCGAGCAGATCGAGACGATTGTCTCTCACCCGCACGTGCCGGGCCAGTGCGCCCGCTTCCTACATGGCCGGCTGCCACGGGCGCGTGTGGTCGCGGCCACCTCGACGGCCGAGGCGGTACGACTGGTGAGCGAGCGCGAGGATCACTCTTGGGCGGCGATTGGGACACGTTTGGCGAGCGAGCTGTACGGGTGCACGGTGATCGCCGAGGGGATCCAGGATCGAGAGGACAACGAGACGCGCTTTGTGTGGCTTGCCCGTGCAGACTCGCCGTTGGGCGCGCCGCCACTGCGTGGGCCAGACGGCGGGGGGGGCAAGACCTCGCTCGTCTTCTGGGGACCTGGCGCCGATCGCGCGGGCTGGTTGGTGCTGTGCTTGAACGAGTTCGCCCGGCGCGCGATCAACCTCACGAAGATCGAGTCGCGGCCGATGCGCGAGCGGTTGGGGCACTACATGTTCTTTGTCGATCTCGAAGGCTCGCTGACCGAGGAGATCGTCTCCGAGGCGCTCGCGGGATTGCGATCGGTGTGCGAGCAGGCACGCGTGCTTGGCTCCTACCCAGCGGCCTGACAATGTCGGATGGGTCGCGGGCGGGCGGGCTGATCGCTACACTCCGGCGCTGAAGATGGAAAGCACGGCGCCCACAGAGCCAGTGGGGTCCGTGCCGCCGTCAGAGCACCAGCGGCACGGACCGAACCCATCGTCGAACTCGACGATGGGTGGCCGGGTGCTCGTCCTCAACGCAACCTTCGAGCCGATCAACGTGTGCTCGGTACGCCGCGCGGTTGTGCTGCTGTTGAAGGAGAAGGCGGAGCTGATCGAGCGGGGACTGTGGGAACTGCACTCCGAGAGCTCGACGCTCGCCCGGCCTGTTGTGATCCGGCTGGTGAGCTATGTGCACGTGCCGCGCGACACTCACCGCCGCAAGATCACTCGCCGCGCTGTGTTTGCGCGAGACGGTTGGATGTGCCAGTACTGCGGATCGCGCTCCAACCTGACTGTCGATCACGTGATCCCACGCTCGAAGGGCGGCACGTCGAGCTGGGACAACATCGTGGCCTCCTGCGCGCCGTGCAATCGCCGCAAGGGCGACATGCTGCCGCGCCAAGCCGGAATGCATCCACGTCACAAGCCACACACCCCGCGCGCCGAGATCTTCATCCACGTCGCCAGCCCCACGATCCCGGCTGCGTGGCGGCAGTATCTCCCGGCCGCTGCCTGACGACCCCTTTCGCACTGCGCGGCACACATGCCATCGCGGCGAATCTCCACGAGCAGGCGTTTGGGTAGCGCGTTGACCTACCCACCACGAGCACCCGGCACGAGTAGCAGCCAGGGGGCGCCCATAAAACACGGAGGGCGCCCTCGACTGGACGCCCTCCGCTTTCGACTGTGCTGGACACGATCGCGTAGGTTTCGCATCGTCAGGCACGCCGGCAGGCGCGAGCGACACTGCGGGCCGGAGGGACAAGTCCGGCAACCTGCGCGATGGTGGCCCGGGTTGGATTCCGCTAGGCGGGTCCAGCCGAGTGCTTCGGCCTAACGGCCGGCCACCTCCAGAGTCCCGCAAATACTGTCAGCCAACGTAGGACCACCTCCTTTCTCTGGTCCTAGCAATGTAGCGGACCGAGCTGACGATGTGGGGCAGCTCAGACGACGGGCTCCTCCGGCTCCTGTCCGACATCGTCCACCGGGCCCGGCGAGGGCTGCGCCCCATCCTGAAATAGATCCTGTTGCGAGCCTTGGGCGTCTTCCTCACCGGCGCTGTCCACCACCAGAGCAACGGCGCTCACCACATCGTCGTCCTTGAGGTTCATCACCCGCACACCGGTCGCCGAGCGGCCCTGCTGGGAGATCCCGCCGGCGGCCGTCCGTTGGACCATGCCTCCGACGCTGATGAAGACGAGTTCCTGATGCTCCCGGACGACCAGAGCGCCTGCGAGCGCGCCCTTCTGCTCGGTCAGCCCGATCGTCTTGACGCCCTTGGCGCCGCGGTTGGTCTTGCGGTACTGGTCGATCTGGGTGCGCTTGCCGTAGCCGTTCTCGGTCACGACCAGCAGGTCCATGTCGTCGCGAGCGACGTCCATCGCGATCACCCTTCCATCCTTGCCCACGTCCATCCCGCGCACACCGGTCGTGTCGCGGCCCATCGAGCGCACGGCGGACTCGGCGAAGCGCACGGTGAGCCCGGCCCTTGAGACCATGATGACCTCGTCCTCGGGATCGACCGCGCGGACCGCCAACAGCTCGTCGTCGTCGCGGATATTGATCGCGATGATGCCGTCGGCCTTGATCGGGGTGTTGTAGGCCAGCAGCTCGGTCTTCTTGACTGTGCCGTCGCGGGTGGCGAACACGAGGTACTTGGTCTCGGTGAAATCGCGCGTGGAGAGGACCGCCTGGATGCGCTCGTCTTCGCGCAGCGGCAGCACGTTGACGAGCGCGCGCCCCTTGGCGGTGCGCGAGGCCTCGGGCAGCTCGTATACCTTGGAGCGGTACACCTTGCCGCGGTTGGAGAAGAACAGCAGATAGTCGTGCGAGGAGCACACGAACAGGTGCTCGATAAAGTCGCCGTCCTTCATGTCCATCCCGGTCACACCGCGCCCACCGCGCTGCTGCTGGCGATAGGTGTCCAGCGGCAGCGACTTGATGTAGCCGGTGTTGGTGATCGTGATCACCATCTGCTGGTCGGCGATCAGGTCCTCGATGTCGATCTCGTCTTCGGAGTGGGTGATGTCGGTGCGCCGCTCGTCGCCGAAGCGCTCGGAGATCTCTGAGAGCTCTTCCTTGATGACGGCCATCACGCGGGTCTCATCACCGAGGATCGCGCGCAGCTCGGCGATGCGCTCGCTTACGTCGGCGTGCTCTTGGGCGATCGCGTCGGCCTCCAGCGCCGTCAGCTGGGAGAGGCGCAGGTCGAGGATCGCCGTCGCTTGGATCGCGGTCAGCTCAAAGCGCTCGATCAGCTGTTCGCGAGCGGCTTCGCGGTCGCGCGAGGCGCGGATCAGCTCGATGATCGCGTCGAGGTTCTCGAGCGCGATCAGCAGCCCCTGCAGGATGTGGGCCCGCGCCTCCTTCTCGGAGAGCTCGTGCTTGGTGCGGCGCACGATCACTTCGCGCTGGTGGGCCACGTAGTTGTGGATCACCGAGCGCAGGTTCAGCGTGCGCGGCACGTTGTCGACGAGCGCCACCATGTTCACGCCGAAGGTGGTCTGCATCGAGGTGTGCTTGTAGAGCTTGTTGAGCACCACCTTTGGGATCACGTCGCGCTTGAGCTCGATCACGAGGCGCATTCCGCGCTTGTCGGTCTCGTCACGCAGGTCTGAGATCTCGGGTATGCGCTTGTCGTTGACCAGTTCGGCGATCTTGGTGATCAGGTTGCCTTCGCCCGCCTTCTTGACCATGAACGGCAGCTCGGTGACGACGATCGCCTCCTTGCCCTGGCGCAGCGGCTCGATGTGCGCCTTGGCCTGCACGCGCACACGTCCGCGTCCGGTCTCATACGCGTCGCGGATGCCCTGGTGCCCAAGGATGATTCCCCCGGTCGGGAAATCGGGGCCCTTGATATGGCGCATCAGCCCATCCAGGTCGATGTCGGGATCGTCGATGTAGGCGATCGTCGCGCCGATCACCTCGCGCAGATTGTGGGGTGGGATGTTGGTGGCCATGCCCACCGCGATCCCGGAGGAGCCGTTGACCAGCAGGTTCGGGAAGCGTGCGGGGAGCACCATCGGTTCCTGGCGCGAACCGTCATAGTTGGCCGCGAAGTCGACGGTGTCCATGTCGAGATCGCGCAGCATCTCGGTGGCAATGCGCGCGAGACGTGCCTCGGTGTAGCGCATGGCGGCGGCCGGATCGTCGTCGATCGAGCCGAAGTTGCCCTGCCCGTCGACGAGCTCGTAGCGCATCGAGAACTCCTGGGCCATACGCACCAGTGCGTCGTAGATCGCCGAGTCGCCGTGGGGGTGATAGTTGCCCATCACCTCTCCGACGATCTTCGCGCACTTGGCGTAGGAGCGGGTGGGTCCGAGCCCGAGCTCGTTCATGGCGTAGAGCACGCGGCGGTGCACGGGCTTCAGACCATCGCGCACGTCGGGCAGCGCGCGGCCGACGATCACCGACATCGCATAATCGAGATACGCGGTGCGCATCTCGTCCTCGAGCGCGCGTGGCTCGATGTTGCCGCCACCGATCACATCGGCACTAGCCATTCTGGGCCCTCATGGTCTGCGCATCTCTGCGTCCTCGGTCGTTCGTGTGCAGAGCACACCACACGACCTGCGTCCTTGATCTGCTTGACCCTAATGGCCCAGAAAGCTCCTGGTAGTTCATCGTCTCTCTCCTGGCCTCACACATCGAGATTTGCGACGGTGCGGGCGTTATCCTCTATGAAGGCGCGGCGCGGCTCGACCTGGTCGCCCATCAGCATCGAGAAGATGCGGTCCGCGGCGGCTGCGTCCTCGAGTGTGACCTGTGCGAGCGTGCGTGACTGGGGCGCCATCGTCGTTTCGCCGAGCTGCTCGGCGTTCATCTCGCCGAGTCCCTTGAAACGCTGCAGCTTGATGCCCTTCTGGGCGACCGCCATAACGGCTGTGCGCAACGCCTCGAATGAAGGGGCGTTGTCGCGGGCATCGCCGAGGCGCACCTCAAAGGCGGGGGTGCCGGCGAGCTCGATCAACTGCCTGTGAACCGAGGCGAGTTGGCGGTACTCCTGCGAGTCGAACAGGCTGCGCTTGATGCGGTGGGTGCGGGCAAAGCCGGTGCGGGTCTCGGTCGCCTTCACGCGCAGCTCCATCGGATCCTGCTCGACCAGCTCGGTCGCGTGGGTCTCTCCCTCGAGGCCCGCTCGGGAGAGCAGCTCGACGGCGCTCTCGGCGTTCATCACCTGCTCACCCAGCAGCGAGGACTCCTCCAGGAACTGGACCATCTCGTGGCCGTGCACAGCGCGCAGTGTCGAGGACCATCCTTCGTACTGCGCGAGCAGCCGCACGAAGCGCTGCCAGCGTGTGTCGGTGAGCTTGAACTGGGTGCCGTGGCGGTCGAAGACCGCAAGCTTCTCCCACTTGTCCGACAGCAGGATGTCCTCCAGCTCTGAGTCCTTCTCGATGTAGCGCTCGCGCGAGCCCTGCTTGAGCTTGTAGAGCGGCGGCTTGGCGATGTACACGTAGCCGGCCTCGATCAGCTCCTGCATCTCGCGGAACAGCAGCGTCAGCACGAGCGTTCGGATGTGGGCACCGTCGACGTCGGCGTCGGTCATCAGCACGACCTTGTGGTAGCGCGCGTTCTCGATGTTGAATTCCTCGCGCACACCGGTGCCGATGGCCGTTATGAGCGCCTGGACCTCGGTGTTCTGGAGCACCTTGTCGATCCGGCTCTTCTCGACGTTGAGGATCTTGCCGCGCAGCGGGAGCACCGCCTGGGTGTTGCGGTCACGGCCCTGCTTGGCCGAGCCGCCGGCGGAATCGCCCTCGACCACGAACAGCTCGGCGAGGCTCGGGTCCTTGACCGAGCAGTCGGCGAGCTTGCCCGGCAGTGTGGAGTTCTCGAGCGCCGACTTGCGGCGTGTCAGGTCGCGTGCCTTGCGAGCTGCGTCGCGCGCACGCTGCGCCTGGACGGCCTTCATGATCACGGCGCGCGCCTCGCTGGGATTCTCCTCCAGGAACTCGGCCAATCCGGAGTTGACGATCGACTCCACGAAGCCGGCCATTCCAGGATTGCCGAGCTTGGTCTTCGTCTGGCCCTCGAACTGAGGGTCGCGCAGCTTGACGGAGATCACCGCGGTCAATCCCTCGCGGACGTCCTCGCCGGAGAGGTTGTCCTCCTTCTCCTTCAGCAGGCCGTGGTCGCGCGCGTACTTGTTGAGCGTGCGCGTGAGCGCGGAGCGGAAGCCGGACATGTGCGAGCCGCCCTCGCGTGTGTTGATGTTGTTGGCAAACGAATGGATCGACTCCTGATAGGAGGAGTTCCACTGCATCGCCACCTCGACGGCGCCCTCGTCGGACTCACCGGAAAAGAACACGACCTTGCGGTGGACGGTGTCCTTGTTTTCGTTGAGGTAGGCGACGAAGTCCTCGATCCCGCCCTCGTATTGGAACTCGGCGGAGTGACCCTCGGCGCGCTCGTCGACGATCGATATCTTCAACCCGCGGGTCAGGAACGCGGTCTCGCGCAAGCGCTCTTCGAGCGTGTGGAAGTCAAAGTCCAGCGACTCGAAGATGTCGGCGTCGGGCAGGAATGTGATTGTTGTGCCAGTCGAGGACCCCGCGGGCAGTGGGTCCCCGCGCTGAAGTTCCTGCTGGGGCGCGCCGCGTGCGTACTCCTGAGAGAAGGAGTGGCCATCGCGGCGAATCTCCACGAGCAGGCGTTCGGATAGCGCGTTGACGACAGACACGCCCACACCGTGCAAGCCGCCGGAGACCTTATAGCCGCCACCGTCTCCGAACTTGCCACCGGAGTGCAGGACCGTCAGCACGACCTCCACGGCCGGGCGGCCCTCCTTCTCGTGCATCGCGACCGGGATCCCGCGGCCATTGTCGACGACCGTGATTGAGTTGTCGGGGTGGATGGTGACCGACACCTCGGTGCAGAAGCCAGCGAGGGCCTCGTCCACGGAGTTGTCCACAACCTCGTACACAAGGTGGTGCAGGCCCATGATGCCTGTCGATCCGATGTACATGCCGGGGCGCTTGCGCACAGCCTCAAGCCCCTCCAGGACGGTTATGTCCTGCGCGTCATAGCTGGCGTTGCCAGCCATCGAGGGGTCGTTGGCGCCCCCCTTTGTGGCAGGCTTCGTCTGCGAGCTTGAGATGTCGGTCGCCAATGGTCCTCCGATGACGCGAGAACGCCCCGGAGCCCGGGTACTTTCGACCTCGGTCCGGGGCGTGGTGTGTGTTACAAGAATGATAGCACAGCGACCCCCCCTACTCCCCCTCGGAGTGGTACAGAAATCCCTGCAAACAAGCCAAAATCGGCGTACGCCTAAAGCTCTTTTTGGGATCTCGCCGCGGGTTCTGTCGGACCCTCTCCGCGCCGCGTTGCAGCGACTTCAGCCGGTGCGGCAGCGAAGCCTGTGAACCAGCTCATCGCCGAGTGTCTCGTTCAGGCGCGCGACGAGCTCGGAGCTCATCAGATCCAGCTCCGCTGCCCACACCGCATCCGCACAGGTGATCGTGAGCACGCCGTTGTGCTCGGCGGTGGGAAGACCCGCCTCGGCGATCGTCGCTCCGACCGCCTGCTCCCAGACTTGTTGCGCACGTGCCAGGTTGGTTGCGGGGGCGAGCGCCGCCGTCAGGCCTCCCAGCGCCAGCGATAGAGGACGAGGCGCCAAGCGGCTCACGCGGCCATCGCCTCCTGCAGGACCGTGCCGGGCGAGATCCGAAGGCGTGTGACGCGCGCCTCACCGGATCCCGGCACGTGGGCGAGATCCGTGGTGGCCACCACACTCTGCCCTCCATCGCACAATTCGTGCGCCAACAGCTCTCGGCGGGTCAGGTCGAGCTCGCTCATGACGTCATCCAGCAGCATCAGTGGGACGTGATCGCGCTCGCGCGCCAGCACTGAGCGCTCCGCGAGCAGCAGGGCCAACAGGGCCAAGCGCTGCTCTCCCTGGGATCCATAGGAGCGCAGCTCACGACCGTCGCGCAGAATTGCCAGCTCGTCGCGGTGGGGACCGTGTGTGGAGAAGCCACGTTCGAGGTCGCTTGTCAGGCGTTGCTCGAGCTCTGCCACGAACTCCTCGACACTCCCGGCCTTCGAGCGGGGGCGATATTCCAAGCGTGGCTCACCGCTCAACCCCAGCTGCAGGGCGCGCTCTGCGAATGGCTCGGCGAGCATCGAGACCAGCTCCGTGCGGTCATCACGCAGCGCGAGCGCGTGGCGGGCCAGCTCGAGATCCCAGGTCGGGAGCGAGGCGCGCGAGGCGCGCGAGGCGCGTATCCCGGCGATCAGCGCATTTCGTTGGGCCAGTGCGCGCGAGTAGTCGCGACGTGTGGCTGCGCGCGGCGGCCACAGCGCCGCGACCAGCTGGTCGAGATGAGCACGGCGCAAGGTCGGAGGCCCCTTGAGCAGCTCCAGGCGATCGGGGGAGAAGACGCTTACAAGAGGTCGTTGCTGCACATCGGTCAGGTGCTCCACGGGAGCCCCGTCAGCCGTCATGCGCTTTGCTGAGCCGGGCTGAAATCCAACGGTCAGCTCATGAGGGCGTCCTTCGTCTGAGAGGCGCACCGCGACTCGCGTGGCCTGCGCCCCAAAGCGCACCAGCTCGCGCTCAGAACGGGTGCGCTGGGAGTGGCCTGTGCAACCAAAATAGAGCGCCTCCAGCAAGTTCGACTTCCCGGCACCGTTGGCACCGTGGACAACGGTCAGACCCTCTCCTAGATACGCCTCAGCCCGCGCGTAGGTACGGAAGTCGCGCAGTTGCACGCTGAGCACCAGCACGGCACGCTCCCGCCAGCCTCAGGCGTTCAAACGGATTGGCATGATCAGGTACACGAATCCACCTCCGTCGGGGGACTCGATTAGGCCGGGGCGCAACGGGCTTATGAGCTTCAGCACCAACTCGTCGGACTCCACGCTTTCCAGGCCATCGCGCAGAAACTCAGGGTTGAAGCCGATCTCGAATGGGTCGCCCGAGAACGGGACCGGGAGCGCCTCACTCGCCTCGCCGACATCGGGAGTCTGAGCGGAGACCGTCAACTCGCCCTCGCCAAAGCTGAGCCGCAGTGGCGCGTTCTTCTGCGCGAGCAGGCTGACACGCCTAACCACATCCGCGATCTCGGCGCTCGAGAGGCGCAATTCGTGATCGACAGACTCCGGCAGCAACTGGCGATAGTTGGGGAACTGTCCATCGATCAGCCTCGATGAGAGCACGATCTGGCCGATCTCGAACACGACCTGGTTCTGTCCGAGGCTGATCGTCAGCCCGGGCTCCTCGGTGGACTGCGCGATACGGCCCAGCTCCTGTAGAGCGCGAGCCGGTACGTTCGCCTCGATCGTGCCCTCAAGCGCCGACTCCAACCGCGCGTGCTTGACGCTCAGGCGATAGGAATCGGTCGCAACCATCGTGAGCTCCTGACCGCCGGCGGAGATCAGCACACCCGTGAGCACGGGCCGCGTCTCGTCCTTGGAGGCAGAGCGCGACACCTGCAGAGCGGTCTCCACGAACACTTGCGTTGGCAGCGTCATGGTGCCGCCAGTATCTGGAGACGGTAGCTCTGGAAAGTCCTCGGAGCGCAGAGTCCGGAGATGGAACTTGGCAGGGCCTGAGATCAGCTCCACGTCCTGCTCTTGAGTCCGCAGCTCGAGTGTCACGGTCTCAGCGGGGAGCGAGCGCACCACATCGAGCAACAACCGAGCAGGCAGCACGGCCAGACCGGGACTGACGATCTCCCCAGCCAACGGCACCCGTAGCCCAACCTCCATATCGGTTGCAAGCAACACAGGCTGGTCTCCCTCGGCCGAGATCATCACTCCGGAGAGGGCCTGAACCGAAGCGCGTGCGGATGCCACTCGAGTCGCGGTTTGCAGTTGAGTCAGCAACTCATCGGTAGAAAGGGAGAGCTTCACTTGTGCACCTTGATAGGTCTATAGGTTTAGTAGGGGCTGTGGGGCTGTGGATTGACGGTGGTTGCTGGCGATACGGTGGTTGAGCCTGTGAATCTAATGTGGAGAAGCCGGGTAGTGTTTCAAGCCCACCGGTCAGTAGGACGGTGTGCCCAGGCGTGTGCGCAACTCTTCGACGGTAGCTCTGGAGGCGGCGTTTGTGGACATGCGCTCCTCGGTGCGCCGCCAAGCGAGCAGCACGGTGGTGTGGTCACGGCCACCAAACTCCCGTCCGATGGCTGGAAGCGATTCTTGGGTGAGCTCCCGTGCGAGGTACATGGCGACCTGTCTGGGCCAGGCGATGCGTGCCGTGCGCTGAGAGGAGAGCAACTCCTCAGGCGAAAGCCCAAACTGCTCGCACGCGGCTGCCTTGATCTCGGCTATGGATCTCGCTGGAGGATCGGGCTTGGGGTAGAGACCGTCGAGCACCTCGGCTGCGAGCTCCGCGCTCAAGGGACGACCTGTGAGCGAGCTGAACGCGACGACTCGGATTAGAGCCCCCTCGAGCGCCCTGACGTTGATCGCGATCCGCTGAGCGATGATCTCCAATGCCTGTGGGTCTGCCAGCTCGATCCCGTCGTGGTCAGCGCGCTTACGCAGGATCGCCATCCGAGTGGATAGGTCGGGCGGGCGAATGTCTGCGACGAGCCCCGATTGGAATCGCTCACGGAGCCTGTCTTCCAGGGCTTGGAGGTCGCTTGGAGGACGGTCGGAGGTCAGCACTATCTGGCTGCCCGCGTCATAGAGCACGTTGAAGGTGTGGAAGAACTCCTCCTCGGTCTTGGTCTTGCGCTCCAAGAACTGGACGTCGTCTATCAACAGCACGTCCACACGGCGAAAGCCTGCCTTGAATGTGTCGAGCCCGCCGGATCCAAGCGCTCGCAGGAAGTCATTCGTAAAGGACTCCCCCGTCGTGCTGCGTACGTGCAGGCCTGGGTTGTAGGCAGCCATGTATGTCGCGATTGACCTCAATAGGTGCGTCTTGCCGACACCTGGAGGACCGCATATGAAGAGCGGGTTGTAGGCGTGTGCTGGAAGCTCGCTCACGGTGAGTGCCGCCGCGTGCGCGAGACGGTTGGAGTCTCCAATCACGAACTGGTCGAACGTGAGCTTGGGGTTGCCGCAAACCGTGGGGGTGGGTTGTGGATTGGTTGTGGACATGGCTGTGGGTGCCGTGGGGGCACCACGGTGCGCTGTGTGCCTGTTCGAAGATGCCTCAACGACATCGACGATGAGATCCGGGCCCAGAACGGCGGCTGCGCATGTCTGTAGGGCGCGCCCGAAGCGCTCTCTGATCCATCTACAAGTCTGCTCTGGAGCCTCGATGGTAAGGCAGTTGTCCGTTAGATCCACGGCTCGAAGTGGCTCGAGCCAGATGCGGTAGACGGGTTCGTCGATCGTCTGCGAGAGCTCGGCTCCTACCTGCGTCCAAATGTGCTCGAGCTGGGTGCTCACGGCAGCGATGACCTGCTCCTTGGGGGGAGAAAGCGGGCAAAAAACATTCGTGTGAGGCCCAGGATGGGCCCGGTCAATCGAATATATCCGAGCCTGCGCGCTCGCGCTCGCGCAGTCCCTCACCTCGCCGCAAATGGCGAGAAATTCCGTGTCTCGGGACCGCGCGGAAGGGTCGGCTTGAGGTGAGCCGGCGGGTTGGTCGGCGGCCGGCCCGGCGGGACCTCTATACTCCTCGGCCCGGCGGAAGTTGGTCTGTTGCCCCCGACGTCAGAGCTGACGTCGCGGCAGGAAAATCGGCCCAGCCGGAGAACATCAATCATGAAGCGCACCTACCAGCCCAAGAAACGCAAGCGAGCCCGAGCACACGGGTTTCGCGCCCGCATGCGCACTCGTGCGGGAAGGCTCACGCTCAAGCGGCGGCGCAGCAAGGGACGCAAGCGCCTGTCCACATAGTCGTGGTCGCGCGATGATGCGGCGATCACCTCGACGCGGCCGGCGCCTCTCGCGCAGCGCCGAGTTCGAGCGGGTGTACCGCCAGGGTCGCTCCGTGTCCAACCGTCACCTCGTGCTCTACTCGTTTCCCAACGAGTCGGTCGATCGCCCACGACTCGGTCTGTCGGTATCGCGCAAGGTGGGCGGCGCGGTCGAGCGAAACCACGTCAAGCGCTTGTTGCGCGAGGCCTTTGACGGAGTGCAATCCGAATTGAGCGGTGGCCACGACGTCGTCGTCGTGGCGCGTCCTGAGGCTCGTGAGCTGGCCGAGCGTGAGGGGCTGGCCGGGATCGATGGCGCGCTTGGAGAGCTGCTCGGCCAAGCAGGGCTGCGCTGTGAGGGAGCGGGTGCTGGTGAGAGTTGAACGCAGTGCCCGTGAGGTTGTGCTGGCCCCTGTGGTCGTCTATCAGCGCCTGATCTCCCCGGCTCTGCCGCGCCGGTGCAAGTATGAGCCCACATGCTCGCGCTATGCGGTACAGGCGGTGCGTGAGTACGGCATACTGAGGGGCCTTGTGCTGGCGTCGTGGCGCTTGTTGAGGTGTAATCCGTGGAGCCACGGCGGGTATGACCCGGTTGAGGCTCAACGGCTGTTCGAGGCCCACCGCGCGTCCACAGGACGGTCAGGGCGGTCCTCCAGAGGTCGCACTCCACGCCAGCCATAGGTCATAAGCAAGCTCTTCAAATGTTCATCTCCGCCAACGTCATCCAGGAAGCGTTTTCGCCGCTTATCAGCGTGTTTCAGTCGATCCTTGTGTTCATCCACAACGACGTTGTGGGTGGCAGCTGGGGGCTTGCGATCGTCTGCATGACGGTGCTCATCCGCGCGGTCATGGTGCCGCTGACGCTGAAGCAGTTCCGCTCGATGGGAGAACTGCAGCGTCTCGCGCCCCAGCTGAAGGCGCTCCAAGAGAAGTACAAAGACGACAAGCAGCGCCAGCAGCAGGAGATCATGAACTTCTACAAGGAGCACAAAGTCAACCCGTTTGCCTCCTGCCTGCCGCTGCTGCTCCAGCTGCCCGTGTTCATCTCGCTGTTCTACATGCTCCGCACGGATCTCAAGAAGCACATCTGCGGAACGAGCCTGGTGTCTCACTACAACACGCTGCACCACACCGCCATCGCCAGTGTTTCCGCGCTGCCCGCCAAATACATCGAAATGACCGACTGCCAGACGGTGGCACCCGGTTCGGCCAAATTCCTGTTCCTACCGGACATCACCGCCAAGGCCACCGGTTTGGCACTGATCGTGCTGCTGGTGCTCTACGTGGGCTCGCAGCTCGCCTCCACGATGGTGATGTCGGCGACGGCCGATCCCACCCAGAGGCGCTTGATGATGGCCCTCCCGCTGTTCTTCGTGATCATTCTCTACCGGTACCCAGCCGGACTGCTCGTGTACTGGGTCACTACGAACCTGTGGACGGTCGGTCAGGGCTACTTCGTGCGCCGCAGCATCGGGTCGCCGCCGACCGTGTCGCCTGGGATCGGCACCAGCTCAACCAACGGCAGGGCGAAGGGGTCGGCTGTTGCCAAGGGGGAACCAGCACTCGCCGGCGCCGGCGTTGGAGGCAGTCCGCCTCCGCCTCCGCGTAAGAAGAAGAAGCGCTCCGGTAGGCGGCGATGAGCCAGGCGGAGGAACTTGAGGAGGAGCGCGAGGATCCACTGAGTGTGCTGCGCGAGCTGCTCGAGGAGATCGCCGATGGCCTCGGCCTCGATGTCGATGTTCAGGTCGACGAGGCCGATGGAGTGCTGAGCGGATCCCTGGAGGGAGATGACGTGGGCTTGTTCATCGGCCGGCGGGGACAGACGATCGATGCCGTGCAGCACCTGGCGCAGCGGATTGTGTTTCACGGAGGTTCGCCGGACGCACGCGTCGTGATCGACGCTGACGGCTATCGCGCACGCCGCGCCGAGGTCCTGCAGTCGATTGCGCTCGACGCAGCCGAGGAGTCGCTGCGCTCTGGACGGGCGGTCGAGCTCGACCCGATGCCGGCCTCTGAGCGACGAATTGTTCACGAGTACTTGCGAGATCGCGACGATGTCCAGACCCACAGCGAGGGCGAGGAGCCTGAGCGGTACTTGGTTGTGGAGCCGGTCGAGGGTTGAGTTCGGCGTTTGCTGCTCGCTAGCTCCGTTTCACGTGAAATGGGATCGGGATCTCTGTGGTTTGTGTAGTGGCTCACGACAGTGTTTCACGTGAAATCTGAGGTGCAAACCGCACTAGAGGCCCTCGCCGATAGGTATGACCTGAGCGAGCATCAGGCTGCGCAGCTGGCGATGGTGCTCTCGCAGGTGGCCCAAGATGAGCTGGCGCCTACGAGCGTGCATGAGCCCGAGCTCGCCGTCGATGTGCACTTGGCCGATTCACTTGTGGCGCTTGGGCTGGAGTCCGTGCGCTCCGCCACGTGGGTCTCTGAGATTGGTGCCGGCGCAGGCTTTCCAGGGTTGCCGCTGGCCGTAGCGCTGCCGGAGAGCACGGTCAGGCTGGTCGAGAGCCAGGCGCGTAAGTGTGCGTTTATCGAGCGTGTGACGGAGGCGGCCGGGATCACGAACGTCGAGGTGGTGTGCGCGCGTGTGGAGGAGTGGCCTGAGGGACTGGGCGCCCATGACGTGGTGCTGGCACGGGCGGTGGCTCCGCAGACGATCGTGCTGGAGTACGCGGCACCGCTGCTGCGCCTAGGCGGGGCGCTGGTCGACTGGCGCGGACAACGCGATCCTGAGGAGGAGCGCATCGCGGCAGACGCCGCCGAGTTGCTTGGGCTGGAATGTGAGTCGATCCGCCGTGTGGAGCCGTATGAGGGTGTGCGCGACCATCACCTGCATGTGTATTTGAAGGCGCGAGAGACCCCGGACAGGTTTCCCCGCAGGGCTGGAATGGCGCGCAAGAAGCCACTTGCGATCTGACTTGAGCTCTGGGCGCTGGTCGGGCGTCCATCCGTGTTCTGCCGGTCGGCGATCTGGCCGGGCGACCTTCGAGCGCGATCGGCGCTAGCGTGCCGGCGATCATGGGCAAGGTTTACGCGATCGCCAACCAGAAGGGGGGCGTGGGCAAGACGACGACGGCCGTGAACGTGGCGGCGTGCATCGCCGAGGCTGGGTACACGACGCTGGTCATCGACGTCGATCCCCAGGCAAACGCCACCGTCGGGCTGGGTTTGCCGCGCTCACAGGTGCCCGGGCTATACGAGGTTCTTGCCGGCGAGAGCACGCCTGCACAGGCGATCGTGGATAGCTCGGTGGAGAACCTCAAGCTGCTCCCGGCGAGTCCCGGATTGGCGGGGGCAAACGTCGAGCTGCCGCGCCTCGAAGCATTCGAGCAGCAATTGCGTGAGGCGATTGAGCCGATCAGGGATCAGTTTGAATACATCGTGTTGGACTGTCCACCGTCGCTTGGGCCGTTGACGGTCAGCGCACTGGTAGCGGCTGATCGCGTGATCGTGCCGGTGCAGACCGAGTATTTCGCGCTGGAGGGGCTCGCGGGGCTGTTGGAGACGCTCAAGCTCGTGCAACGCGAGCTCAACCCGCGGTTGACCGTCGCCGGGATGCTGCTGACGATGCACGACAACAGGACAAGGCTCGGCCGCGACGTGGAGCGCGAGGTGCGAGAGCACTTCTCCGACCTGGTGTTCGACACCGTCATCCCACGCAACGTCAGAGTCGGAGAGGCACCCAGCTACGGTTTGCCGGTCACCCATCACGATCCTCACAGCGCTGGCGCGGAGGCATATTTCGAGCTGGCCAAGGAGGTGGCGGCCCGTGGCTAAGCCAAAGCCGGGCATGGGTCGCGGGCTGCAGGCGATCCTCAGTGTGTCGAGTGAGAGCTCAACCGCGGATGAGCTGCGCGAGCTGCCGGTGGAGTTGATCGTGGCGAACCCCAACCAGCCGCGGCGGCATTTTGACGAGGAGGCGTTGGCCGCTCTGGCGGGGTCGCTCGGTGAGCGTGGGGTGCTGCAGCCAGTGCTTGTCAGGCCCAAGCCGGGCGGAACGTATGAGCTGGTGGCCGGCGAGCGTCGTTGGCGGGCAGCGCAGATCGCTGGGCTGACGGAGATCCCTGCGCTTGTGCGCCCGCGCGACGACGCTGCCACGCTGGAACTGGCGCTGATCGAGAACATGGCGCGCGAGGACCTCAACCCGATCGAGGAGGCGCGTGCGTGCGTGGCGCTGGTCGAGGAGCTTGGATTGACGCGCGAGGAGGTGGGTCTTCGTGTGGGGCGCAGCCGTGTGGCGGTGTCGAACCTGTTGCGGTTGTTGGATCTGCCGGATGAGGCGATCGCGATGATCGAGCAGGAGCAGCTGACCGAGGGGCATGGGCGAGCGTTGCTGCTGGCCGAAGACAACAGCACGAGGCGTCGCTTCGCACGCGATGCCGCACGCGAAGGTTGGTCTGTGCGTACCGTCGAAGCGCGCTCGCGCGAGGCCAACAAGAGCGGAGGGACGGAGAAACGCAAGCGTACGACGAGCTCAAAGCAGCGTTTCCACCCCGACCAGCTGGAGGCCGCAGCCACGATCGCCACAACACTGGAAGAGGCGTTTGGCGCCGAGGTGCGCGTGCGTGCGGAGAAGAACGGGTACCGTGCCGAGCTGTCGTTTGCGAGCCCAGAGGAAGCGCTTGCGCTGGCCGAGAGGCTACGGCCGGCCAGCGAGGCGTGATGGCCTGCGCCGGCCATGGGTGGACGCTAGAATCGGCGGCCGCGGGCGATTAGCTCAGTTGGTTAGAGCGCTTCTCTGATAAGGAAGAGGTCCCTGGTTCGAATCCAGGATCGCCCATTGGAGTAGATGCGCCTAGGCCATGTACATCGGTTGCACATGGTGATTGCGGGGTCGAGTAACGTGAGGGAATGGCATCCAGGCTCGCGCTGATCGAGTTCCCGGCCGACGATCCCGAGCGTGCGCGAGCCTTCTGGGGAGGCTTGCTCGGTCATGCGCTTGAGCAGCGCGGTGAGGGTGAGGGCGATGGTTGGCAGACCGACGTCGCCACCCCGGCCGTGGGTGTCCATGCCCGTGGGCGCGGTCCAGGCGATACGTTCTCGCTGCCCTACTTTGAGGTTGATGACATGCCGGGCGCCCTGGCACGGGTGGAGTCGCTGGGTGGGAGCGTCGTCCATCCGGGTGAGATTTGGGCAATTTGCAAGGACTCAGAGGGAAGCCCGTTCGGGTTGAGCAGCCGCGTCTCGTAGGGTGGACGCGGTGGAGAGGCACGACGAGATCCTGTTGGGTGACAATCTCGATCTCCTCCCGCGGTTCGAGGACGGATCGTTTCAGATGATCTACATCGATCCGCCATTTAACACCGGCAGGCAGCAGACGAGAAAGACTCTCCAAATGACACCTCACGAGGGTGGCGATCGTGTTGGGTTCCAGGGCAAACGGTTCAAGACCCGCCTTCTCAACGAGTCGTCATATGTGGACTCTTTCGATGACTACCTGTCATTTCTCGAACCGAGGATCGTGCACGCGTATCGTCTACTCGCCGATAGTGGAACTCTGTACTTCCACATCGACTATCGCGAGGCCCACTATTGCAAGTTGCTCCTTGATGAGATATTCGGTCGAGAGTCGTTTCTGAACGAGATCATCTGGGCGTACGACTACGGTGCCCGTTCCAAAAGCAGGTGGCCCGCCAAGCACGACACGATCCTCGTCTATGTGAAGGATCCGGATACCTATTTCTTTGACTCCGACGGGGTCGACCGGGAGCCCTACATGGCTCCAGGGCTTGTCACCCCAGAGAAGGTGGCGAAGGGCAAGCTGCCTACCGACGTGTGGTGGCACACGATTGTGTCCACCAATGGAGCGGAGAAGACCGGCTATCCGACGCAGAAGCCGGAAGGCGTTCTCAGAAGAATGGTGCAGGCCTCCACGCGTGAGGGGGACTGGTGCTTGGACTTCTTCGCGGGCAGCGGCACGCTGGGCGCGGTCGCGGCGAAGATGAGCAGGCGCTACGTTCTCATCGATTCAAACCCAGAGGCGCACCGTGTCATGGTCGAGCGCCTTGGACCGGATGTCCAGCGGTCACAGGCCGATTTGGGACCGGTGTCCAAAGCGCATCGATGACGGGCGCGTGAATATGGCAACTATGAATCGAGAGCAAGCTAGATCAGTCGAGGGCAAGATCCGGTTGTGGGTTCTGGCAGAGGAGCACGACCGGCGGATAGAACGACAGCTGGCCGGATCCGATCATCGTGTGCGCGGGCCCGTTCAGTTGCGCTTGGCCAGCCGCGGTGGCCGGCACGCTCGATACTGAGCGCCCGCCGACCTCCACCCCGGCCGACGACACACAGCTCCAATTACAGTCGGGCAGCCACCAGGCCGGCGGCGAGTAGCACCATGCCCACCGCACATGCCTTCAGCGCACCCTCCATCGGCGCCGCCAGCCGCGCCGCGTCGAGTTCGGCCACCGTGCCGTCCGCCAGGTGCTGCTCGCCGCTGAGCGAGACGGTGCGTCGGCGCAGCGCGCGGACCGGAGTGCTGAGACTCCGCTGGGCGAGCGTGAGCGCGAAGCAGGCGCCAGCGGCGAGCAGTGCCGACGCGCGCAGCTGCAAAGCGCTGACCCAGTAGCCGGTCAGCGCAGGGAACGCGCCCCACGCTGCGGCGAGCCAGAAGGCGGTGTGAAAACGTCCGCCGAACCACTCAAGGTTGTAGGCGAGCACGATGAATGTGCCTGCGAGCACGAACGGGATCAGCGTGAGCGAGATCGTCAGCGCCCCCACGACTCCAATCGCAACCGCACCCGTCAGGGAGATGCCCGCCATCGCTGCGAGCGCGCGGCTGGAGAGACGTGTGCCGAGGGGGCGGCCGTTTAGCTCGTCG
>JBAWFB010000171.1:0-4653 GCA_049591495.1 Solirubrobacteraceae bacterium | reverse complement strand
GATCCAGCTCGCGCGCGCGACGGGCGCGCGCGTCACGGCGACGGTGCGCCGCGAGGAGTCGCGTGCACAGGTGGCGGCGCTCGGCGCGGAGGCGATAGCGCCCGAGGGCTTCGTCGAGCACGGTCCGTTTGACGTGATCCTGGAGCTGGTGGGCGCGCCCAACCTTGCTGAGAACATGAACGCGCTGGCGACCGGTGGGCGCATCTGCGTGATCGGTGTCTCCGCGGGCGTCAAGGGTGAGCTGAATCTGCTGGCGCTGATGGGCAAGCGCGCGCGCATCCACGGCTCCACGTTGCGCGCCCGTCCGCTGGAGGAGAAGGCGCTTGTGGCACGGCGTGTCGAGCGCGAGGTGCTGCCGCTGTTTGACACGGGCGCGTTGACGGTGCCGGTCGCGCGCACCTTCCCACTGGAGCAGGCGGCCGCCGCCTACGACAGCTTCGCGGCCGGCGGCAAGTTCGGCAAGATCGTGCTCTCTATCGGTTAGCTCAATAGGGAGGCTGGGCCGCGTACCAGTCGCCGAGCACGCGGAACGCGGCCCAGAACGCGCGCTTGGTGTCCTGCTCATCGAGTGACTCGTCGATGTTGGGCACGTACAGCGCGTCGGTTGTCGGCGTCAGCTGCTGGATCTCGCCGAGCTTGGGCTCGAGCCGCTGTGCCAGCGGGATGTCGAGGTCGCCCAGCGCCGCGAGCGCCTCGGGACCCATCACCACCACGATTCGCGGCTGCACGATCGCGAGCTCTTCGATTACGCGAGCCACGCAGGCTGGATCGGCCATCGACGCGTCGGCGAGCGGGCACTTCACGCACAGCGTGCCGTAGACCGTCAGCGGGTCGATTGACAGGCGCTTGAACGACTTCATCAGCGCGCTGCCGGAGCGCCCGTAGAACGCCACGCCCTCCTCCACCTCGGATGGCAGCGGCGAATACTTCAGCAGCATGATGTCAGCCTGCGGGTGACCCGAGCCCAGCACCGGCATCAGCTGTCCGCGCGGGCAGTGAGGACAGCTCTGCAGCTCGCGTGTGAGCGCGTTGAGCTCCCTGATTGCCCGCTCTAGGTACTTCTCGCGGATCTCGTCATCTGTAGCGGGCATCGACGCGGAAGGATTTGACGGCCGGCCGGGTTGTCCTTGCGAGTGCATCGAGACTTTCAGGCGAGAGGCCTCAATTGGCACCGCGGATCGCTTGCCTGAACACTCGCGCAGACACTCGCGGGTGCTGCCCTAGAAGGCTCACTGTGACCCCCCGCGTGTGGCTCTGCGCACGCGCCGCTCGCGGCTGGCGCGACGGGCGGCCGCGGGGGTCGCTTTCGTTTGCAGGAACTTCAGCGCCTGCACATAGATCAGGCTCGACGGCTTGGTTGTGATCTCCGCGTCGCGCAAGGACTCCAGGAACTCGTCGGGCCCGTCGAAGTCGCGCATGCGGATGCGCACCGAGCCGAGACCCTGCGCGACGTGCGAGTCCGAGCCGGCTCCGGCCACGATCCGGTACTTGGCGGCGAACCGCGCGGCCTCCTCGTTGAAGGCGCCGATCGCCACGCGTGGGTTGAACACCTCGATCGCGTCCACGTCGTCGAGGATCCCCAGCAGGTGCTCGTAGTCGGGCACGGAGTGCATGCGGTCGAATGGGTGAGGTACGTACACCAGCCCGCCCTGGCGCTTGATCTCAGCGACGGTCTCGGCCATCGTCAGGCCGCGCGGGATCTTCTGCTCGATGAACAACCCGATCACCTCGCCCTGCTCGGCTGTCTTGACCTCCTCGCCGACGATCACCTTTATTTGTTCCCGCCCGCCCTGGGCACTGGATTCAGCGGCCTTCGCGCGCGCCTCCAGCGCTCCAGAGATCTCGTTGTGATCGGTTACCGCGATCGCCCCCAACCCGACTTCTCTGGCCGTTGCCAGCAGCACCTCGACCGGCGTTTCGCAGTCGCCGGAGTGGTCGGTGTGCATGTGCAGGTCCACGTCGATCAGCTTGCGCCGCGCCAGGCGCCGGCGCAGCGCGGGGTTGCCTGCGGTGTCGTGGCGGCGTGCGGCCAGCTCCCCATATATCGCCTCCACCGCCTGTGCGCTGTTTGCGCGCGGCTCGACTATCCGGTAGTCGCCGGGGAAGTGGCCTGCCATCAGCTCGGCCGTCTCGGGGAAGCTCGCGATACGCGCGTCCAGCCGTCCGAAGAAGCTCTCCACGAAGCGCCGCGCGAGCATCGTCGAGAGCAGTCGCTCGGTGGGCGCGTGGAAGGAGCCGACGTTCAGCGCGCGCGAGTAGCGCAGCGCGGTGCTCGATGCGCTCGGGGCGAATGGCTCGTGCACGTGCACGAAGTCGAGCGCGATCCAGCCGAGCAGCTCCTCAAGCGTGCGCGCCACGTCCACCGGCAGCGCGCGTGGGCGTCGCCCGGCGGCGCTTGGTACGTCGAGCACCTCGCCGATCGCGATCACGCGCGGCGCGCTCCCCTCTGTGCCTGTGCCCGCCAGCAGACTCTCGGGCTCTGCCTTGGCCGCCCGCAGTTCGCTGCGCGACGCGCGCACCAGCTCCGGTGAGCGTGAGGGCGCGAGAATCAGCACGCGGTGTCCGCGCTGGGCCAGCTCGCCGGCCAGCTCCCGCACATGGGTGTTGATCGGGTTTGACTGCGACTCCCAGGGGTATGGAGTCACGTGGGCGATCGCGAAGCGCTGCTGGGCCACATCTGCAGGATAGGCGTGACCGGCCTCCGCCGAAACCATCCGTTCGACGGGCGCTTCGCGTCGCCGCTAAGAAGCGCGGCTTCTGGTGGCCTTCGGGGCCGTGCGCCCCTTCGGCCGTGTCTGGGTGGGTGGGCCGCCAATCCGGGTGTGCTTGGCGATGAACTTCTCGGTCTCCTCGCGCGCGAGGTTGTCGGGGCGCTGGTTGTGCGGCGACTTCATCAGATAGGAAGAAGGCCCGTCGAGCTGTCCACCGATGCCGTTGTTGAGCGCCAGCTTGCAGCAGCGCACCGCGTCGATCACGATGCCGGCCGAGTTGGGCGAGTCCCACACCTCGAGCTTCATCTCGACGTTGAGCGGCACGTCGCCAAACGCCTGGCCCTCGACGCGGATATGGGCCCACTTGCGGTCGGTGAGCCACGGCACGTAGTCGGAGGGGCCGATGTAGACGTCCTCGGGAGGCAGCTGCTCGTCCATGATCGAGGTGACGGCGTTGGTCTTTGAGATCTTCTTGGACTCCAGGCGCTCGCGCTCGAGCATGTTGTAGAAGTCCATGTTGCCGCCCACGTTGAGCTGGGAGGTGCGCAGCATCTTCACGCCGCGGTCGGCGAACAGGCGGGCGAGCGTGCGGTGCACGATCGTGGCGCCCACCTGCGACTTGATGTCGTCGCCGACGATCGGCAGTTTGGCCTTCTTGAAGCGGTTGTCCCAGTAGTCCTCGCGGGCGATGAACACGGGGATACAGTTGACGAAGCCACAGCCGGCCTCGAGGATCTGCTCCACGTACCACTTGGTGGCGTCCTCGCTGCCCACGGGCAGATACGACACGACCACGTCGGTGTGGGTGTCCTTGAGGATGCTGACGATGTCGGCCGTCTCGCCGGGGGCCTTCTTGATCTTCTGCTTGAGGTACTTGCCGAGGCCGTCGTGGGTCATGCCGCGGTACACGTTCACGCCAAGCTTCTTTGGCACCTTGGCGAACTTCATCGTGTTGTTCTGCCCGGCCCAGATCGCCTGACCGAGGTCCTTGCCGACCTTCGTGGAGTCGATGTCAAACGCGGCGGTGAATTCGATGTCGCGCACGTGGTAGCCGCCGAGGTCCACGTGCATGAGGCCTGGCACCAGCGCGCTTGCGTCGGCTTCCTTGTAGTACTCCACGCCCTGCACGAACGCGGAGGCGCAGTTGCCGACGCCGATGATGGCGACGCGGACCTTGTCCTGCTGGTAGCGCGCCTTACCGTTGGAAGAGGCGGCGCCGTTGCTCTGTTGAATGCTCATCTAGTGAAGTTCCTTTGTGGAGGTCGGGGGAGATTACCCCGCTGCTGGTCTTAGGTGACAGATAGGGCGCGCTTGACGTGCCAGATGCGCTGGGCGACCGTCAGCACGCTGAGCGCCGCCAGCACGTACACCGCCGGTGCCAGCAGCCTGAAGTCGCCGAGCGACGCGCCGCGCGCGAAGATCAGCCCGATCGAGAGGATCACGACGCGCACCGGCCGCGTGGCGATCCCGACCTTGCACTCCACGCCCAGCGCCTCGGCGCGGGCGCGTGTGTAGGACACCATCAGCGATGCCAGCACGGCGACGACCACCGCCGCCGCGGCGCCCGAGCGCCCTTCGCGCGCGAAGTCGGCGGCGACCGCGGTCAGCACGATCCCCTCCTCGATGCGGTCGAGCGTCGAGTCCAGGAACGCGCCGAACGGGGTGCCCTTGCCCGACATGCGCGAGTAGCGCCCGTCCAGCGTGTCCATGATCGAGCCCACGACGAACGCGACTCCGCCGAGGAAATACAGTTGTTCCCACACGAGCACGGCCGCCACCAAGTTCAGCGCCAGCCCGGTCAGCGAGATCGTGTTGGGGGTGAGGCGCGACTCGATCAGCCGGTTGCGCACGGTCTCGCGCCGTTGCGCGCTGTTCAGCGCGACGCGCCCGTTGCGCCGTGCGCCGGCGCTCGCGCGCGCGCGGCGGCGTGTGGCGGGTTGCC
>JBAWFB010000170.1:0-13594 GCA_049591495.1 Solirubrobacteraceae bacterium | reverse complement strand
AGGTCGTGTCGCTCCTCAGCCGCGAGAAACGCTCTCGCGCGATCTGGATCGCTGTAGCCGCGGCGCACCAGAACCTGCCCAACCGCGTCGCTCACGCCCAGTCGCTCGCGCAGACGCGCGACATCCTCGCCACTGCAGTCTGAGATCTCGAAACGAACCATCGTCCGCTCACCCTACGGGGCGGCCTAGACGGAAAGATTAAGGGCGCTATCGCGCTTGGGGCTACGCCCCAAGCGTCAAGCGCTGCGCTCGACCGCGGCTGCGGCTTCGCGCCGAACTCCCTCGAAATACACCGCCGCTATCCCAAGCAGCGCTCCCGGGACCGCATACAGGACGATCACGATGTCGGTCGCTTTGAGACCCGGAACCTGCAGCGAGGAGGTCTTGATCCCGTAGATCAACAGGCCCGCGATGATCGCGCCCACCAGCGAGCCGACGAACGCGCCTACGATCCCGCCCCAGAAGCGGTCGGGCAGGAAGATCGTGAAATGCCAGATCGACAAGCCCATCATCACCCAGCCGAGCATTCCCATCAGTCGCGCCCCTCCTGCTCACGGTTCGTAAACGCCTGCGGGCACATCTAACGCGCCCTCCCGTGCCTGCGGTTTCGCGGACGTCGTGTCTTTCCGCCATGGCTGGGCTGGTTCTTGAGCACGAGGTCCTCCGGTCCGAGGTCCGCGGCCGGGTCGCGTGGCGGCGACTGCTCGGCGTCCTTGGTCTCCTCCTGCCCGTTGACCTCCTGCGGTTTCGCATCGGCCTTGCCGGCGCGACGCCGGCGCAGACCCACGCTGCCGCGTGCCGGCGGAGCGGCGGACTGCTCGGATAGCTCGGGATCGATGTCGCGCACGAGCGCGTCGAACTCCTCCTTGGAGAGCTGCTCTCCGGGATCCTCTGCGAGCACCGCGCCTGTGCGTCCACCTCGTCTGGCCTTCGGTGCGGGCTCCACGTCGATCGGGCTCTCGCCTACCGCCGTCGCATATGCGGGCACATAGCCGAGGTCGCGCACGATCCGCGTGCGACGGTTGCGGTAGACCCCCTCGCGCTCCTTCCAATGGGTCAGCACAGGAGAGGCGATGAAGATCGACGAATACGCTCCCGAGGCGATCCCGACCATCATCGCGAAGGCAAAGTCCTTCAGCGTGGCGCCCCCGAACAGCAGGATCGCGGCCACCGGCAGCAGCGTGCAGAAGCTCGTCGCAAGCGATCGGGTCAAAACCTCCGACATCGAGCGGTTGACGATCTGGGAGAACGCCGCGCGCGGCATGCGCGGCACGTTCTCACGCACGCGGTCGAACACGATGATCGTGTCGTACATCGAATATCCAAGGATGGTCAACAGCGCTGCCACGGTTGAGGTCGTCACTTCACGCCCTGTGAGCGCGTACACGCCGCTTGTGATCAGCAGGTCGTGCATCAGCGCGATCAGCACCGGCACGGCGTACTTCCACTCGAATCGCAACGCAATATAGAGCGAGATCACCAGCAGCGAGGCGATGATCGCGATGATCGCGCTTTTGGCGACCGTCTGACCAAAGGTCGGGCCGATGGAGGTGTTGGAGAAGTTCTTGGTGCCCGGCGAGCGCGGTCCGGATCCGAACTTCGTGTTGAGGTCCGCCTGGATCTCCACCACCTTTTCGGGGCTCAGCTTCTTCAATGAGATCTGGTATCCCTCCCCGCCGATGCTCTTGTTCGAGTACTTCTGAATCTCGGCGGTCGGGTAGCCCGCTGCCGACATCACCGATTGGATCTGGTTCTCGCTGACGGGCTTGACGAACGCCGTCTGGATGCGCGTGCCGGAGGTGAAGTCGATACCCAGGTTCAGACCCCTGCCGCCGATCGCAAGCGCTCCGATCATGAGGATGCAGCCCGACAGTGAGAAGAACCACTTCGAGGCGCCCATGAAGTCGAACGTCCATTTGCGCTTGCGCGCGCTCGCCCCGAGCAGCGCGGGGTGCCCCACGGCGCGTGAGCGCCCCATCGCGCCGAGTGCCGCCTGGGTGGCGAGCACGGCCGTGAACAGTGTCAGCAGCGTGCCGATCCCGAGCGTGAACGCGAAGCCCTGCACTTCGGCGGTGGCGAGCGCGAACAGGATGAACGCGGTCATGAACGTCACCACGTTGGCGTCGATGATCGCGGCGAAACCGCGCTTGTAGCCGGTCGCGATGCCGGCCGGGATCGAGCGCCCGCCACGGATCTCCTCCTTGACGCGCTCGAAGATCACGATGTTCGCGTCCGCGGCGATGCCGATCGTGAGGATCAGGCCCGCAATGCCCGGCAGCGTCAGTGTGATCGGGATCAGCTTGATCAGCGCAAAGAAGTAGATCCCGTAGATCACGAGGCCGCCCACCGCGATCATGCCGAGCACTCGATAGAAGGTGAGCAGGAACAGGCATACGATCGCGAGCCCCACGAGCCCCGCGATCAGCCCCTGTTTGAGCGCGGTCTTGCCGAGCGTCGCAGACACCTGCGATTGGGAGATCAGTTCGAGCTTGATCGGTAGCGCCCCGGACTGCAGCTCGTCGGCCAGGTTCTGCGCCGAGGTCAGCGTGAATCCACCGGATATCTCCGACCCACTGGTTGGGTCGATCCCTTCGGGGTACTGGGTGTAATCGATCGAGGGCGCGGTGATGATCTGGTTGTCCAGCACCACCGCGAAGTGCTGCAGCGCGTCTTCCTTGCGCACACCCGGCAGCGCCGCCTGCTGGCCGCGTTCGGCGATTTCACGCGTCACGCGCTGGAAGGTTTTGCCGCCGCTGGAGCTGAATTCGAATGTGACGTCCGGCTGCCCGGTGTTGGTGTCGGTGTTCTGCGTGGGGTTCTTGATGTCTTCGCCGTTCAGCGCCGGATCGTCGTTGAGCACGTACCAGCTTTCCGGGGATGCCTCGGTGACCTTGCCGTCTGTGCCGGTGACCGGCTGGGCCTGCGCGAGCACCGTGCCGGGGTTGACGCGTACCGCTCGTGTCTTGACTCCGGCAGGCGCTTTGTAGGCAGTCGACGGATACAGGTCGGCTTCTGTGTCCTCGGGGCCCTTCAGCACCTTTTTGTGAGTGGTGTCGAGCAGGTACCACTGGCCGTAGATGCAGCCGTCCACCTGCGCGGGAGTGCAGCCTTTTTCGTATGTCGTGTCGTTTTTGCGGATGATCGCCTTGCGCTTGATCGCGCGCAGCACTGCTTCGTACTCAGGGAGGCCACTCGCATAGGTGGCCGGTTGCGGGCCGCCCGTGACCTTTGCTTCGGTCGGCTCGGGTTCGCCGCTTGGGCCAATCACGTTCGGCTCCCAGTCATAGAAGAACAGCTGCGCGGTCTTGCCGACCTGCTCCTGGGCCTGCTTGGCGTTGGTGACGTCGGGCAGCGACACGTCAATTTCGCTGCCGCCGGTGCGCTGTATTTCAGGCTGGGCCACGCCGAGCTGATCGACGCGCTTGCGCATGATGTCGATCGCCCTGTTGAGCGATTCGGGATCGACTTTCGCCTGCGCGGTGGCACGGCCCTCATAGATCAGCTGCACCCCGCCCTTCAGATCAAGTCCGAGGCGTGTGGGCTTGCTCGCGATCACCGCCAGCGATGCGGCAGCGAGTCCTGCGACTATCAGCAGTACGAGAGCGTTTCGGCGGCGGCTTCCCATGGTCCGATCGCCTACCTGTCGGGAGTGAGCACGAGCAGCAGCCCACCGTCGTCGTCATATGCCGGGAACATGTCGGCCTTCGCGTTTGCATCCACGTCGCGCTCGCCGCTGACCTGCACGGGCACGTCGAGTGCGCGCACACCCCACTCCAGCACCGTTTCCACGGGATCGTCGCCGTTTGAGAACTTCAAGCCGAGCACTTGCTCGACTCGCTGGCCGATCACGCCCTCCTCCTCGAGGCCGGTGAACGCGAACGAGTTGCGTCCGCACCCGATCACGCGTCCCTCCCCGTCACACACGAAGAACGCGGCGTCCGGTGCGGGGTAGTAGTCGTCGAGCAGCTCGAACAGGAAGGCGAAGCCGCACTTGGCGCAACCCTTGGGCTGGCGCGTGAAGCCGATGTTGCGGTCGATCTCACGTGTGCGGTGCCCGCAGTTGGGGCAGATGAACGGATGAGCCATTGGACTCCACAGAGTAGGGGAGCGAGCGGGCCGACGCGCGACTGACGTGGGCCTCGGGCTCAGACCCTCTAGAACAACGCGCTTGCGCGGGCCTCGAGCGCAGGCGGATCGATGTCGAGATGCTCGAACGCGGCAGCCGTGGCGACGCGTCCGCGCCCGGTGCGCTTGATCAGGCCCTGCTGCAGCAGATAGGGCTCATACACGTCCTCGATCGTGTCCTGCTCCTCGCCGACCGCCACCGCGAGTGTGGATAGCCCGACCGGCCCGCCGTCGAACTTGACGCAGATGGCCTTCAGGATCTCTCGATCGAGCCGGTCAAGCCCACACTCGTCGACCTCGAGCAGCTCCAGCGCTCCCTGTGCGGCGTCGGCCCCGACCACACCGTCGAGCCGCACCTCAGCGTAGTCGCGCACACGCTTGAGCAGACGGTTGGCCACGCGTGGCGTGCCACGGCTGCGGGCCGCGATCGCCTGGGCGCCCTGCGCGTCGATACCGATCTGCAGGATCTGCGCGGAGCGTCTGACGATCCGCGCGAGATCCTCGGTGCCGTAGTGCTCTAGACGCGCCTGGATGCCGAAGCGGTCGCGCAGCGGAGTCGTCAACAGGCCGGTGCGCGTGGTCGCTCCGATGAGCGTGAATTCCGGCAGCTCGAGCGTGACCACCCGCGCGCCCGCTCCCTGTCCAACCGTGATCGGCAGGCGACGGTCCTCCATGGCCGGATAGAACGTCTCCTCCAATGTGCGTGGCAGACGGTGGATCTCATCGACGAAGAACACGCTGTGAGGCTCCAGCGCAGTCAGAAACGCCGCAATGTCACCCTTGCGCTCCAGCGCAGGTCCGGCGGTCTGCACGAACGGCACGTCGAGCTCCGCCGCGACGATCTGCGCGAGTGAGGTCTTGCCGAGACCGGGAGGCCCGGCGAGCAGCAGATGGTCGAGCGCCTCTTTGCGCGCCGAGGCCGCCTCGATCGCCACCGCCAGCTGCTCGCGCAGCGAGGGCTGTCCGATGAACTCCTCCAGGGCACGTGGACGCAGCGAACGGTCGAGCTCGTCCTCGGCGGTCAGATACGGGGTTTGTATGCGCTCTGCGTCGCTCATGGCTGGGTGGTCCTCACGCTGCCCGCGCGGTGCGCAGGGCGCCCGCGATCAGCCCCTCGGGGGAGTCGCCCGTGACGCCTCGCAACAGCTCCTCCGCTTCCAGCGCGTTGTAGCCGAGAGCCAGGAGGCCCTCGAGGGCGAGTGCGCGAGGGCCTGAGGAGCGACCCGCAACCATCAGATCCTCAAGCTCGGTGTCAACCCCCACCTTCTCTCGCAACTCGACGATGATTCGCTCGGCGGTGCGCTTTCCGATCCCCGGCACGGCCTGGAAGCGTCCCGCGTCGGCGGCCGCGATCGCGCTGAGCAGCTCGCGCGGGGAGCCGCTTGAGAGAACCGCGAGCGCGACCTTCGGTCCAACCGCCTGCACCGACAGCAGCATCAGGAACAGGTCACGCTCCTGCTCGGAGTGAAAGCCGTGCAGCGATAGCGCGTCCTCGCGCACCACCAGGTGGGTGTGCAGAGTCACCTCCCCGCCCACGGCGGGCACCTGGCGCAGGGTCTCACTTGAGACCGCCGCGCGGTAGCCGACACCCCCGCACAGCACGACCACATGGTCTGAGCGGCGGATCGCCACCTCGCCTCGAAGCAGCGCGATCACGCGGTTGCTCCCGCGGCCTCTACGGCCCGTGAGACAGCATCGGCGAGCGGCGTGCCGTTGATGTGGCAGAGAGCCACCGCGAGCGCGTCGGAGGCGTGATCGCTTGTCGGAACCTGTGGGAGGGCGAGCAGCGTTTGCACCATGCGGGCAACCTGGTCCTTTGCCGCACGGCCGTGACCGCACACTGACGACTTGACCTTCTGGGGGGTGTAGGAGAAGCACGGGATGCCTCGTTCGCCGGCGGCGAGCATCGTCACGCCGCGCGCGTGCCCCACGGCGAAGGCGGTCCGCACGTTCTGACCGAAGTACAGCTCCTCCAGCGCCACAGCGTCACAGTCGTGCTCGTTCAAGATCTCTCGAACGCGTGTTGCGATCGCCGCGAGCCGTCGCTCGATGACAAGCTCGGACCGCGTCTCGATCACGCCGCCGTCGAGCGCCGCGAGACGAGTGCCGTCGCGGGCCACCACGCCGTAGCCGGTGTTGGCGAGACCCGGGTCGATGCCGAGCACAATCATCATCTGAGTGATTCTGCGTGCTGGTCCGGACGCCTGCCCCGAACCCACGTTCGGGCCCACGCCCGGATGCGTTCGGCAAGCTTCGTCGGCAAAGCTTCGCTACCACATGCGCCAGGGCGCCGCGCCCGACTTCCACAGATCGTTGAGCGCGACCGCGTCCTTGTAGGTGTCCATGCACTCCCAGAAGTCCTCGTGGCGGTTGGCGCGCAGCTCGCCGTCTGCCGCCAGGCGCTCCAGCGGGTCGCGCTCGAGCACGCTGTCGCGCTCCAGGTAGTCGAGCACCCCGGGCTCGAAGCAGAAGAACCCGCCGTTGATCCAGTGCTCGGAGCGCGGCTTCTCGTGAAAGCCGAGCACGCGTCCGTCGCGCGCGTCGAGCTCGGTGACGCCGAACTGCAGCTCGGGTCGCACGACCGTCATCGTCGCCAGCTGCCCGTGGGCCGCGTGAAAGGCGAGCAGCTCCGCCAAGTCCACGCTCGCCAGCCCATCGGCGTAGGTCGCGCAGAACGGCCCACTCGCAAGCTGCTGCTCGAGCAGCTTGATGCGTCCGCCCGTGGGCGTGTCGAGGCCTGTGTCCACACATTCCACCTCCACCCCCTGCGGCCACGGGGTCTCGTGTGCGAAGTGCTCGATCAGCTCGCCCTTGTAGCCGGTGGCGAGCACGAACCGGCTGAAGCCCTGTACCGCGTAGAGCTGGATCACGTGCCAAACGATCGGCAGCCCGCCGATCTCCACGAGTGGCTTGGGGATCTCCTGCGTGTGCTCGCGCAGCCGCGTGCCGCGACCGCCACAGAGGATCACGACCGGCGGTCTATCCCGCGACACGCTCGAGCACGTCGGCGGGCACGTCGAAGTTGGCGTACACCGCGTCGACGTCGTCCAGCTCTTCGAGCACGTCGATCAATTTCATCAGGCGCGTCGCGCCGGCTTCGTCGATGGGCACAAGGCTCTTGGGCCGGTAGGCGAGCTCGGCGTCCTGGATCTCAACCCCGGCGTCCTCCAGCGCGGCACGCACGGAAGTGAAATCTCCCAGCTGGGTGATCACCTCGAAAATTCCCTCGTCGGTCGAGATGTCCTCGGCGCCGGCCTCCACGGCGACCATCAGATCGTCCTCGGAGTAGCGCTCGGCGTCGATCGTGATCGTGCCCTGCTTCTCGAACAGATACGCCACCGAGCCTGGCTCCCCCAGGCTTCCTCCGTACTTGGAGAAGCCGTGACGCACGTCGGCACCGGTGCGATTGCGATTGTCGGTCAGGGCCTCCACCAATACCGCCACGCCGCCGGGGCCGTAGCCCTCGTAGAGGACGGTCTCGATCGCGTCGGCCTCGCCCCCCTCACCTGTGCCTTTGGCGATCGCGCGCTCGATGTTGTCCTTCGGCATCGACGCGGCCTTGGCCTTGGCGATCGCCAGCGCAAGCGCGGCATTGCCGGCCGGATCGCCGCCGCCGTCACGCGCAGCCACAGTGACGGCACGTGCGAGCTTGGTGAACTGGGCGCCGCGACGCGAGTCCACGATCGCCTTCTTGTGCTTGATGCTGGCCCACTTGGAGTGTCCTGACATAGCTGGGAAGGATACTTCGGAGCGCCGGGACCGACCCGTCGGCGCAGCATCTCTAGGATGATGCGGCTTCATGGCTATCGACTCCAGCATCTTCAAGGCGTATGACATCCGCGGTCTGTATGGCGAGCAGATCGACGGCGATACCGCGCTTCAGATCGGACGGGCGTTCGCGCGCGTGCTGTCGCAGCTGGTGGGCAAGCCGACCGCCGATCTACGCGTCGGCTTGGGCCGCGACATGCGACTGACGGCCCCCGAGTTGGCGGCGCGCTACCGCGAGGGGATCCTGATGGAGGGCGCCGACGTGCTCGACGCCGGCCAGGTTGGCACCGAGATGCTGTATTTCCTGGTCGGCTCGCGCGAGCTCGATGGTGGGCTGATGTGCACCGCGTCGCACAACCCGAAGGCCTACACCGGCGCCAAGCTGGTGCGTGACGGTGCGATCGCGCTCTCGGGCGACGCCGGTATCCAGGACATCCGCCGCGAGATCGAGCGGGGCCTGGCTGACGGGAGCACGCTCCCGCTCGGGACGCTCCAGGAAGTGGACGTCTATGAGGAATTCCAGGCAGTCACGCTTGAGATGATCGACGCTGAGACCATCCGCCCCCTGAAGGTCGTGGTGGACGGTGGCAACGGCATGGCTGGGCCGATGGTGGGCCCGCTGCTGGAGCGTCTCGGACTGGATCTGATCGAGACCTATTGGACACCGGACGGGAGCTTTCCCGATCACGAGCCCAACCCGCTGCTGCCCGAGAACCGCACGTTCATCGTCGAGAAGGTCAAGGAGAGGGGGGCCGACCTTGGGATCGCCTGGGACGGCGACGCTGACCGCTGCTTCTTCATCGACGACACCGGCGAGTTCGTGGACGGGGACTTCCTCACGGCGCTGCTGGCCGAGTCACTGCTGGCCAAGCGATCGGATCCCGCCCATCCCGCGGCGATCCTCTATGACGTGCGCGCCAGCTGGGCGGTGCCCGACACGGTCAAGCGCGCGGGGGGAATCCCCTACGTCAACCGTGTGGGTCACGCTTTCTTCAAGACGCGCATGCGCAAGGAGGGCTCGCTGTTTGGCGGAGAGGTCTCCGGTCACTACTACTTCCGCGATTTCTACTGCGCCGACTCGGGCACGATTCCGGCGCTGTTGATGCTCGAGCAGCTCTCCCGACAGGGCAAGCGCCTATCGGAGCTGCTGAGGCCCTATCGCGAGCGCTATTTCATCTCCGGTGAGATCAACACCGAGGTCACAGACCAGCAGGCCAAGATGCAGGAGATCGCAGAGCGCTACGCCGACGCCAAACAGAGCTGGCTGGACGGCGTGTCGATCGACTACGAGGACTGGCACTTCAACGTGCGCCCCTCCAACACCGAGCCGCTGCTGCGTCTGTGTTTGGAGTCGCTGCGCTCGCACGAGCACATGGAGAGCAAGCGCGACGAGGTGCTCGAGCTGATCCGCTCGTGAGTGTGCTCCTCCGCTCGCCGCTCGTTGGGGCGCTTGACGACCGGATCGGAGATATCCACTCCTCGAGGGGCGCTCGGTGAACGTTCTCGGCGACGCCGAGAAGACGCTCGCGTGCGCGGCGGAGCGAGGCGTGCACTGCCTTCCGATTCCCACCCCGTTCGCGGTGGGCCGCGTCAACTGCTACCTGATCGACGACGAGCCGCTGACGCTGCTCGACGCGGGGCCGAACTCTGCCACCTCGCTCACCGTGCTCGAATCGGCTCTGGCCAGCCACGGGCGCCGCGTAGAGGATCTGCGGCGGATCGTGGTGACCCACCAGCACATCGATCACATCGGCCTCGTTGAGATCGTCGCGAAGCGCTCCGGCGCCGAGGTGTGCGCCTTGGACCGACTCGCGCCGTGGCTGGCCGACTACAAGCGCGAAATGGAGGCGGGTGACAGCTTCTCGGCGGCGATCATGCTGCGCAACGGGATTCCCGAGGACGTGGTGCACGCGCTGCGCGCGGTGTCGGCCAGCTTTCGCGGGTGGGGCGCGCCTGCGCATGTGACGCGCCCGCTGGCCGAGGGCGAGCTGCTCGAGTTCGCCTCGCGTAGCTGGCGCGTGCTGCACCGTCCCGGGCACTCACCCTCGGACACCGTGTTCTGGGACGAAGCGTCCGGGGAGCTGTTGGGGGGGGATCATTTGATCAAGCGCATCTCCTCCAACCCGCTGATCACGATGCCGCTGCCGCCTCCGGGCGGTCGCGAGGAGGATCGGCCGGTGGAGCGCCCGCGTGCCCTGATGGCCTATATGGATTCGCTGCGCCTCACGCGTGAGATGGAGCTGGACGTCGTGCTCGCCGGTCACGGGGAGCCGATCGAGGACCACCGTGCACTGATCGACGAGCGGTTTCGCATGCACGAGCGGCGAGCCGACAAGCTGCACGGGCTGATCGTCGAGCGCCCGCGCAACGCGTACGAGCTGGCTCAGGAGATGTGGGGCAACGTGGCGGTCACGCAGGCGTTTCTCACGCTCTCGGAGGTGCTCGGCCACGTGGACTTGCTGATCGACGAAGGTCGCGTGGGCGAGCGCGAACTCGACGGCGTGGTGTGCTTCGAAGCCACTTGAAACAGTAGAGTACAATAAACTCCATGACTCCTATAGGGAGGTTGGGTCATGGATAGCACCACCTCGAATCCACACTTGAACGTGTTCGAGCCCTACCGCGAGCTCTCCAGCGGACACGAGGATCAGTTGACGCGAGCCGCGATGATCGTGCTGCGACTCGTGCCGCTTGCGCGTGAGGCGCTGCTGGCGGCGATTGGGGAGCCATCTCAGAGCCAGCTGCCCGATTGCGTGATTGACATGCAGGCCACCAATCTCGTGGATCCATCCGAGGAAAACCTTTCGGCCGGACAGGTGCGGCGCGGGCGCTTGGTGAGCGTGTTCCTCACCCCCGACATCGAGCCGTTTGATCTCGCCGAGGAGATCACCGACATCGACCGCGGGCAGCGCTTCGACGGGGTGCTGCGCTTCGACCCCGATCTGGTGGTGGTGCTCGAGAGCAAGGTGTGTCGCCGCTGGGCGCGGCGCAACGGGCACCGTGTGGCCGAGCTGAACCTGGGCGGCACCCACTTTGCGCAGCGACGCACCAGCGTGCTGCGCTGGCACGATCTGCTGGAGTCTTGGTGGCGACTGGTGGAGCTCGGCGTGCTGAGCCCGGCCGAGCAGGCGATCGTGCAGGACGTCCTCTCCTACGCCCACCAGGACTTCGGCCAGCTGCTGCCGTTCGGCACGCTACGGCGAGTGGGCAGCGACCCCGTGCGGCGCAAGTGGCGGCTGCGCTCGCTGCTGCGCGAAGCCACCGGCATCGTTCCCGAGCGCGCAGGGCTCGTGCACGTGCGCCTGGACACGGCGCTGGGCGTCGAGTCTCTGCAGCGCGCCGCGCTTGACATCGAGCAGGAACGGCTCACGCTGCACCTGTGGCCGGGGGAGCTGAAGGCGCAGGCGGAGCACCTGTATGCGGGCGGGCACGCCGAGAGCCTGTGCGAGCTGCTCGGCGAGGACGGTCCCGGCGCGTGGCATGTCAAGCCCCAGCCGCTGCTGGGCTTCCGCAACGCTCCGGTGCGCACGCGGGTGTACCTCACATGCGAGCTCGATCCAGGCGAGTACGCACGGCGCTGGCAGGGCGAGGATTGGAAGCAGGTGGGCGCCCACCACCGCAACCACATCGAGCCGGACCTGTGGCCGTGGCTGCTTGAGCGCGGCTACGCCTCACCACAGGACAACGCGCGCCTGGAGCCGTTCCTGCACGCGCTTGGCAGGCGCTTCGCGCACCTGCGTCCCAGCATGCACGTGTCGCGCTCGTGGGATTGGAACGAAGCCGAGCGTCTCGACGACGAGGGCCTGCTGCCGGGTGAGATCCACGACGCGCTCAACCGGGTGCTGGGACTGCTGGGAGAGCCGCGGCTCCCCCTCACGCTTCAGCCGGTCCCGCTCACGGAGGACTCGTCAACCGGAGAGTCCGCTGGGGAGCCCGCTCCGTTGGCAGCTACATCGGCGAGCAACAGCCGGTGAAGGCGATCATCGCGGCCGAGCTCGGTGTGAAACGCAACCGCCGTCACCCGTCCCTGGCGAGCGGCGACCGCGTGACCGTCGATCTGCGCGAGGATCTCCACGCCGGGGCCGTGCTCGGCGATCCA
Organism: Solirubrobacteraceae bacterium; assembly: GCA_049591495.1. Classification (GTDB taxonomy): domain Bacteria; phylum Actinomycetota; class Thermoleophilia; order Solirubrobacterales; family Solirubrobacteraceae; genus Palsa-744. Next base: position 1,602 of record JBAWFB010000170.1, on the reverse strand, counting down.
CGGAGCGCGGATGAACACACCGTGTACCGGCCCCCCCTCCAGCCCCTGAACCGGCACTTCGGCCTCGAAGCTGCGTAGCTGTCGTCCGAAGGCGTTGCGCTCGGCGAGGATGTCCACGATGCCCAGGTGCTCGCGGTCGAGCATGATCAGACCGGCGCACGAGCCAAGGATCGGAATCCCGCGCCCCGCGAGCCGGCGCAGCGGCTCGGCCAGCCCCTCGCGCGCGATGCCGAGCGTCATCGTGGTGGACTCTCCCCCCGGTATCACGAGCCCATCCAGCCGATCGAGGTCGGCCGGCACGCGCACCTCGCGCACGCGCACGCCCAGCCCGCGCAGCACGTTGCCGTGCGCCTCGAAGTCGCCCTGCAGCGCGAGCACGCCCACCACCCCCTGCGGGGGTGGTGCCGGCGGTGGTGTGTCCTGCATGTCTTGTCCTGTCAGTTGTCCGTGCCCGCCGTCTGCGGACACCCGCTCGCCCATGAAATCGGTGGTCCTCTTGTCCCAGATGTACTTTTGTGGGTACATAACACTTCATTTTGTAAAGTGTTATGTGTGCAGTTTGGAAGGCACCGCCGCCCCTCCCGGTTGCCATTCGGTAGGAACGATCCCTACCAGCCGCGCTGAGCGAGAAGTTGCTCGCCTGAGAGCTTGGAGCTCTCAAGGCTCACCATCGCCGGCCCGAGCCCGCGCGATGCGCTCGCGACGCGCTCGGGGTCCTGCCAGTGTGTGGTGGCCTCCACGATCGCCCGCGCCCGCGCCGGGGGTTCCTCGGACTTGAAGATGCCCGACCCCACGAACACGCCCTCGGCGCCGAGCGCCATCATCAGCGCGGCGTCGGCAGGTGTGGCGATGCCGCCCGCGCAGAACAGCACCACCGGCAGTCGGCCGGCCTGTGCGACCTGGCGCACGAGGTCGAGAGGCGCTGCGTGCTGCTTGGCGGCGGTGGCCAGCTCGCTGTCCTGCAGCGCCGCCAGACGTCGGATCTCACCGGTGATGCCGCGCATGTGGCGCACGGCCTCGACGATGTCCCCGGTGCCGGCCTCCCCCTTGGAGCGGATCATCGCGGCGCCCTCGCCAATACGCCGCAGCGCCTCGCCGAGGTTGGTCGCGCCGCACACGAACGGTACCTTGAACGCCCACTTGTCGATGTGGTTGGACTCATCCGCCGGGGTCAGCACCTCGGACTCGTCGATGTAGTCGACCTCCAAAGCCTCCAAGACCTGGGCCTCGACGAAATGACCGATCCGGGCCTTGGCCATAACCGGGATCGTGACGGCCTCCTGGATTCCGGAGATCATCTCGGGGTCGGACATGCGCGCCACTCCACCATCTCGACGGATGTCGGCGGGCACGCGCTCGAGCGCCATCACCGCGGCGGCACCCGCGTCCTCGGCGACCTTCGCCTGCTCGGGCGTGACCACGTCCATGATGACCCCGCCCTTGAGCATCTCGGCCAGGCCACTCTTGACTGTGAATGTCGCTTCGTCGCGCATAAGTTGCCCAGTTTATCCGGGCGGACACACCCACAGCGGCCGCCCGTCCCGTACATGATGCGGACGAGCCTCGGGGACCGGCCGGCACACACATCCACATGTCATATCC
>JBAWFB010000169.1:0-17788 GCA_049591495.1 Solirubrobacteraceae bacterium | reverse complement strand
GTGGTGGATTGCACCGGCGCCAAGTGCACTGGCAGCCTGACGCTACTCGCGAAGGTCAAGAAGAAGGTCGGCAAAGGCAAAAAAAAGAAAACGATCACGGTCATCGAGACGATCGGCAGCGCCTCGTTCAACTCGCTGGCCCTCGGCGTCGACACGGTGGCGCTGAAACTCAACGGCACAGGCCTGGTACTGCTCAAGGCCGGCGGCTACAAACTGAGCAGCACCGGTAGCGCCACCTACCTCTCCGGTGGAGTGTTCAAGACCGCCACGGGCAGCGTGGACATCAAAGGCCACAAACCGTCTAAAAAAGGCGTGCTGAAAGTGATCAAACTGGAGAAAAAACGGAAGTAGCGACCGCCATCACCGAGGCTGTGTTGCCGTGGGCGGAGTATGTGCCAACGGCAACACAGCGGCCCGGGCTGGTGCACGCGACCGAATCAAGCGCGGCGAACTGCCCTTTCGGCTCCGCGCCGGGAGGCAGCTTCAGCTTGCTCGCCCGCTCCCACACGCCGCTCGTCTCGGTGGCGACCATCGCCTCGTATCCGCTGCTCTTGGCGTAGTACTGGCCAACTGCGACACAGCCGCCGAGGTTGATGGTGCATGTCACCGAATGTAGGCCCAGCGCCAGATTTTCACCAGGGTTACCGCCGGACGTCTTGGCGCCCGGCGGCGGCTTCAGCTTGCTGGCCTGACCCCAGATTCCGCTCGTCTCTGAGGCGACCATCGCCTGCTGGCCGCCGGTGGCGTCTGCGTAGGAGCCCACGGCGACACAACTCCCCGGTCCGGTGCACGCCACCGAACTGAGCACGGCGTACTGCCCGCAATTCTCATTGCCGCACTCGCCGAAGTCTTCGCTGCTCTCCAGCGCACCGACTGGCAGCGTGAGCTCGCTGGCCTGGCTCCATACCCCGCTCGCCTCAGTCGCGACCATCGCCTGCTGGCTGCCGGTGGTGTCTGCGTAGGAGCCCACGGCGACACAACTCCCCGGTCCGGTGCACGCCACCGAATCGAGCGCAGCGTCCTGGTCGCCTGAGTTCGTATCCGCGTTGGATGGCAACGTCAGCTTGCTCGCCTGACTCCACAATCCACCCGCCTCGACAGCAACCATCGGCTGCTGTCCGGGGCTGTTGTCGTCGTAGGCGCCGACGGCGACGCAGTTCCCCTGACTGGTGCACGCCACCGAGTCGAGGCCCACGCCGTCGGCGGTCGTAGCGTTCGCGTCGGAGGGCACCGCGATCTCGCTCGCCCGGCCCCACACTCCTTTCGTCTCGGTGGCGACCATCGGCTGCAATAGGCCGCCACTGTCGGTGAAGGTGCCGACGGCGATACAACTCCCCGGCCCGGTGCACGCCACCGAAGCGAGATTGGCGCTCTGCTCGCCCGCCGACAAGTTCGCGCCGGCGGGCAGCATCAGCTTGCTCGCCCGGCTCCACAGGCCTCGCGTCTCGGCAACGACCATCGCCTGATCGTCGTAGACGCCCCTGGCGCTGTGGCGAGTGTCGTTGTAGCTGCCAACCGCGACGCAGTGCCCGGGACTGGCGCATGCGACTGAATTGAGCGTAGGGGTCTGGTCAAGCGTTTTCGTGGCCGCGCCCGAGGGCAACTCGAGCCTGCTCGCGGCCGGCCAGACTGGCCCCCCTTTAGCAGCCGAGGCCGGGGGCACGCCAACCACAGCGAACGCCACAGCCAAGCTTGCGACGATCCTAAGCCAGGGCCACCGCCAGACACGCGTGTTCACCGTGCGGATCCTACACAGGCCACAGGATCTCCTCCCAAATAAAAGAGCGAGATCCACGCAGACCGTAGAACCGCTATTGTTAACCCTATGGCTAACAGTGCTCTGCTCGACCGCGCCTTCGTCGCCTGCTCGCACCCGATCCGCCGCGGGATCCTCGAGCGCCTAGCCGGCGGTGAGATGACCGTGGGCGAGGCGACGGGCGACTTCGGCGTATCCAAGCCGGCGATCAGCAAGCACCTGAAGCTGCTGGAGGAGGCGGGCGCGATCACACGCGTCATCGACGGGCGCACACACCGACTGCGTCTGCGCGAGCAGCCGCTGGACGAGGCATACGCCTGGATGAGCGATCAGCGCGAATTGTGGGAGCGCAAGCTCGACACCGTCGAGGAGTACCTGCGCGAGCAACGGGCAGGCAGACAACTAAGGGAAACCCAAGAGCAAGAGCACAAGAACCGACCGAAGGAGTCGAGATGAGCAACGCGACCGGAGCGGCCGAGGCCGTGATGACCAGCGAGACCAGCCTGCGCATCGAGCGCAGCTTCGATGCCTCCCCCGAGGAGGTGTTCGACGCTTGGACCAGCCCCGAGGTGCTCAAGCGCTGGTGGGCCGTGCACCCCGACGGCAAGACCCCGGTGGCCGAGGTGGATCTGAGGGTCGGCGGACGCTACCGCCTGGTAATGGAGAGCCCCGACGGCGAAACGCACACGGTCTCAGGCGTTTACCGCGAGGTGGAGCGCCCCAAGCGGCTCGTCTACACCTGGCAGTGGGAGCTCGACAGCGGCGAGCCGGCGGACATCAGCTCTGTGGCGGTCGAATTTGTCGGGCGGGGAGACCACACCGATGTCGTGCTCGAGCACACCGGTCTGCCCGACTCAGACTCGCGCGACCGCCACGCTCAGGGCTGGAGCTCCTGTCTGGACATTTTCCGCACGCGCGGCTTCAGCAACCAGGTCGTCTAGCTCGGGCGAGTCACGCGATCTGACCGGCGTCGCGGCATCCGCGAGCCGCGCTGCACTCTCAACACCCAAGACAGCACCACAAACCCCAAACAACACAGTAAAAGGAGAATCAGATGGCTAACTACCTGCTGGCATACACCGGCGGCGGCATGGCAGAAACCGACGCGGAGCGCGAGGCGGCGATGGCCGCATGGGGTCAATGGTTCGGGCAACTCGGCCCGGCGATCGTCGACGCCGGAAATCCGTTCGGGCCGTCGGCGTCCGTGGGGGCGGGCGGGACCGATGGCGCCGCGAAGACCGGGTTGACCGGCTACACGATCCTGACAGCCGACAGCCTCGACGCCGCGGCGGATCTCGCGAAAGGCTGCCCCGTGTTCGCCAGCGGTGGGAAAGTCGACGTATACGAGGCGATCCCTATCACCATGTAGAGCAATGCGTCCGTGTACGGGACGGCCGCCGGCGCACACGTCGGCGGCCGTCCCGATAGGGTTTCGACGCCCCACTTCGGCAAACGAACCCACAGGACGCGATGAGATTCTTCGAGTACGAGGCGCGCGAGGTAGTCAAGCGCGCCGGCATCCCTGTAACCGACTACGGCTTCACGACCGACCCCGCCGAGGCGAGGCAGATCGCCGAGCGCATCGGTGGACCCACCGTCATCAAGTCCCAGGTGCTGAGCGGCGGTCGCATGAAGGCCGGCGGCGTGAAGTTCGCCGATACGCCCGATGAAGCCGAGGCGTACGCCCGCGACATCCTCGCCCTGGAGATCAACGGCCACATGCCGCGCGGCGTGCTGGTGGACCCGAAGGCGGAGGTCGCCCAGGAGTACTACGCGGGCGTCGTGTGGGACGGCACGCGCAAGCAGCCGGTGATGATCTTCTCGCCGGTCGGCGGCATCGACATCGAGCAGGTCGCCGAGGAGCAGCCCGACAAGGTGGGCCGCCGGCATTTCTCGAACATCCTGCCGCTCAGCGACTTCCAGGCCAAGGAGGTGATCGCCTCCACCGGCGTCACCGGCAGCGCCTTGAACAAGCTGGTCCCGATCGTCACCCGCCTGGCGAAGCTGTTCGTCGAGAACGACATGACGCTCGCGGAGATCAACCCGCTGGGGCAGCTGAAGGACGGCTCGTTCGTGGCGCTGGACGCGCACATGGACATCGAGAACGAGGCGCGTGGCCGTCACAAGAAGCTGCTGAAGGATCTTGGTGTCGGCGACGAGGAGACTCGCCAGGCGCGCGAGGCCACCCCGTTCGAGCTGGCCGGCGAGGAAGTGGACGCCACCGACCATCGCGGCGTGGCCGGTAACGTGACCGAGTTCGACGGCAACCTCGGCCTTGTGATCGGCGCTGGTGGCGGTTCGCTCACCCTGTTCGACGCAGTCCGCGCGCATGGCGGCAAGCCGGCCAACTACTGCGAGATCGGCGGCAACCCGTCGGTCGCGAAGGCCTGTGGCCTGGCCAAGCTGGTTCTGCAGAAGCCCGGCGTGGACAAGATCGCGGTGATGATGTCGATCGTGTCCAACACGCGTGTGGACATCGTCGCGCGCGGTGTGATCAAGGCCTGCATCGAGCTGGGCATGGACCCGGCCGAGAAGATCGCGATCTTCCGCATCCCGGGTGCGTGGGAGGAGGAGGGCTTCAAGATCCTCGAGAAGTACGGCGTGGACTACGCCGACCGCAGCGTGTCGCTCAACGAGGCTGCCCGCCGAGCGGTCGAGAAGATCCAAGGAGTCGCGGCATGAGCATCCTGATCGACGCAGAGACAACTTTCATCGTCCAGGGCATCACCGGCCGTGAGGCCGTCAACCTGACGCGTGAGTGCCTCGACTACGGTGCAGGCGCGAAGGTCGTCGGCGGCGTGACCCCCGGGCGCCTCGGCCGTGAGGTCCACGGTGTGCCGGTGTTCGACACTGTCGCCCAGGCGGTGGCCCACCACGGCGCGCCGATCTACGGCTCGGTCGTGACGGTCCCACCCGCGTTCACCAAGGACGCGGTGTTCGAGGCGATCGAGAACGGCATCCAGCTGATCGTGATCGTCACCGAGCGCATCCCGCGGCGCGACGTCGCGGAGATGGTCGAGCTGGCGACACTTCGTGGTGCTCGGATCATTGGCCCCAACTGCCTCGGGATCATCGTGCCGGACACGATCAAGATGGGCGGCATCGGCGGCCCGGCGCGCAACGCCGCGCAGGCCTACACGCCTGGCCCGATCGGCGTGATCTCGCGCTCGGGCGGGATGACCACCGAGATGTCCTCGACGCTCAGCGCGGCCGGCCTCGGCCAGTCGACAGCGGTGTCGATCGGTGGTGACGCGATCATCGGCTCAAGCTATGCCGAGCTGATGCCGCTGTTCGAGGCCGACGAGCAAACGCAGGGCATCGTGATCTACACCGAGCCGGGCGGACGCATGGAGGCCGAGCTGGCGCGCTGGGTGACCGAGAACAACTCGCGCCTGCCGATCGTCGCGTTCATGGCCGGTCGCTTCATGGATGAGATGCCGGGGATGAGCTTCGGCCACGCCGGCACGATCGTCGAAGGCAAGGAGGACACCGCCTCGGAGAAGATCGCGCGTCTCGCCCAGGCAGGCATCACGGTCGCCGAGCGGATCGAGGACATCCCCGATTTGATCAGAGCGAAGATCGCCGAGCCGGCGCCGCCCCGGGACGGGGTGGCGGGCGCAACGACGACCCAAGGGAGTCCAGCATGAGAGCCGATGGGATCTTCATCGCAGTCGAGGTCGCCGACGCCGCGGCCTCGGACACTGCTCTGGCCGCCAAGCTTGCCGAAGCGTGCCCGGTCGACATCTTTGCCCAGGCCGAGGACGGGACGCTTCAGATCGTGGAGCGCAACCTCGACGAGTGCGTGCTGTGCGAACTGTGCCTGGCCGCGGCGCCCGCCAATACGGTTGAGATCGTCAAGCTGTACGACGGTGGAGCGGTGCTCGCACAGGCCTGATCGAGGCGCTTTGCCTCGGACTTCTTAGCCACAACTTACGCAACGCGCAGAAACTGACGACCGTCAGTTGTGTTAGATGTGTTAACCCTACGCTAACGCTTCTCCAAGGTTCCCACGACTCCTCTGGTGCGCTTCCCACCCTATGGACTCAAGCCCAAACGTGACATGGCAGGACAAGACGCTCTCTCGCGAGCGGCGCTGGCATGCGCTGGACGCGCGCGGAGCGACGCTGTGGATCACCGGCCTGCCCTCCTCGGGCAAGTCGACCCTGGGTGCGGCTGTCGAGGAGCGTCTGGTGGAGCAGGGCCGTGGCGCCTACCTGCTCGACGGCGACAACCTGCGCTGCGGGATCTGCGGCGATCTCGGCTTCAGCCAGGCCGACCGCGAAGCGAACGTCCACCGCGTCGGCGAGCTGGCTCGTTTGTTTGCCGATTCGGGCGCGATCGCGGTGGTGGCGGTCGTCTCCCCCTATGAACGTACCCGCATGCAGGTTCGAGAACGCCACGCACAAGACAATCTCCCCTTCTATGAAGTGTTCCTCGACACGCCCATCGCGGTGTGCGCCGAGCGTGACCCGAAGGGCCTCTACGCACGTGCGCTCGCCGGCGAGTTGGATGGGTTCACCGGCGTCGACGATCCCTACGAGCAGCCGCCACGCCCAGACTTGCAACTGACGCCTGAGATGCCCGTGCCACTTGCCGTGGACGCCGTGCTGGAGTTGCTGCAGACCCACCCGGCGCCTGGCGCCGTCGGCCTCACCACCGCAGGAGCATCAACCCGACCGTGACCCCTGGGCCTACGGTCACCATCAGCCCAAGCTCGCCCGCCTGTGGCGGGTGACGGTCGATCGAGCGCTTCATCACATAGAAGATCGACGGAGTGCCGACGTTGCCGTGCTGGGCGAGCACTTCATAGCTGGCAGCCACCTGCTCGTGTGAGAGGTCGAGCGCTTCCTGCACGCTCTCGATGATGCGCCGCCCACCCGGGTGCACAAGCCAGCGATCGACCTCCGCGCGCGTCAGTCCCTGTGCGCCGAGGAACTCGTCGACCAGCTCGCGGAGCCCCTCCCCGGCCACGTCGGGCAGCTCCCGGATCAGGTGCAGATAGCTGTCGTCGGGCGCTAGCTGCATCCGGACCGCTCCTAGCGTTCCCCTGATCTGGTGGACCTGCGAGGCGATGATCGCCGGGCCGTCCTCAGCGCCGCCCTCACCGTCGATGAGGGCCGCCGCGCATCCGTCGCCGAAGATCGAGGAGCCAACTGTCTTGCTGCGCTCGTCGTTGTCAGAGGCCCCCATCAGGATGCCCGTCATGCTCTCGGCGGCCACCACTAGCGCGCGCTTGCCTGGATAGGCGTGGAGTGTTTGCGAGGCGAGCCGCATCAGCGGCACGGCGCTCGCGCAGCCCACTCCGACGACGTGGTACTTGTCGGTCGCCGGGTCCATCTCATAGTGCTCCACGAGCCGGTGGGCGAGTGTGGGACCGCCAAGCGAGTAGAGGCTGGCGCTGATCAGGACCCCGATCTCACCCGGGTCGATTCCGAGCTCGTCGACCGCCTTCACGGCATACCCGAACAACTGGTCCTCGATCTCCAGGGTGCGCCCCTGCACGGTCGTGGCGAGGAACTCGTCGGTCAGATTCAGCTGACGGCGCTCCACGCCGCAGCGGCTGAAGATGCGCTGCGCGAACTCGTCGTCAGAGAGACCAAGCAGCGCCAGCACCTCCTCCTGGGTGAAGGACGTCTCGGGGTCGGCGAGCGCCAGTCGGCTGATACGCGGGCTTCTCGCCCTGCGCCCGTCCAGTAGAAATGTCTCGTGTACGCTGACGAGGTCGGCGCCTATGGCTTTCAATGGGCCCCCTGGGCTCGTGTGGATCGGGGAGTGCGGACGATCGACTGAATCTCCGAGGATATGTGAGGAACCCGCCGGAACCCGCGAAAGAGCGGCCATTCAGCCAGTTTTCTTCATAGACTCTTCATCCTATCGACATACTTCTTCACAAACCCTTCGCGGCATCGTCGTGAATAGGATTCCTCGCCAACAGCCATAGACCTGGGGGTACGATGAGACTGATCGGAGCGGGCCTGCCGCGCACGGGCACTTTGACGCAGAAGGTGGCGCTTGAGACGCTGGGCCTGACCCCCTGCTACCACTGGGTCAACATCCTGGCCGATCTGGATCAGGTCCCAGTTTGGGACGGCGCACTCGACGGAAGCGCGCCCTGGGATGAGGTGTTTGACGGCTTCCAGGCAACGGTGGACTGGCCCGGCGGTTACTTCTGGCATGAGCTGATGGACCACTACCCGGATGCGAAGGTCCTGCTGAGCGTGCGCGATCCCGAGAAGTGGGAGCCCAGCTTCCGCGAGACGATCTGGAACATGAGCCACGGCGAGTCGCTGCTGCGGCTGATGGCCAGCGCTCGCGGCCAGATCGATCCGCAGTGGAGCCGCTATCTGAAGCTCGTCGACCGCATGTTCTGGAGCGGGCCCGGCACGTTTGCCGACGGTCACGAGACACCCGAGCAGCTGATCGCGGGCTTCGAGCGCCACAACGCGCTGGTCAAGGCGACCGTGCCAGCAGAGCGCCTGCTCGTCTGGAATGTGGGCGAAGGCTGGGGACCGCTGTGCGAGTTCCTCGAGCTTCCCGTGCCAGCCGAGCCGCTGCCGCATGTCAACGACCGCGAGACCTTCCTCGGACGCGTGATCGACGGCGCGCTTGCGGCCTTGCAGACGTGGCGTGCCGAGGAGACCGGCGCGCAGGGCTCCACGACGGCCTAGCTGTCGTCCGGCATGAGCAGAGCGCGGCTTCTCACCACCCTGCTCGGGTTCGCCGTCGCGATCGCCGTGGTGGTCGTGTTGAGCACGGGCGCTCTGAAGAGCGCGCGCAAAGCGCAGCCGTCCAGCGCCACCTCCCCGTCGTGCCTGCCGGCGACGCTGAGCCACAGCGCTCAGCTGCCCGCCAGCTCGATCGACGTGTCGCCGGCGCCCGGGACGGACACGGCCAACCCACACACGCAGATCAGCTTCTTGGGCCTGCCGGCGAGGGCAATTCGCGAAGTCTCAGTCACCGGACAGAGCAGCGGCCACCATGCCGGACACCTGCTGGCCTACTCGCAAGGCGACGGCGCGAGCTTCGTCTCCGACAGCCCGTTCACGCCGGGGGAGCGGGTGACCGTGACCGCGACAATCAACGTCGGACGCTACTTCTCGCCGCCGCAGCCGGTCCCGCCCCTGCCTCGCCGGCAGGTCTCCTTCTCCTTTCGCGTCGACACCCCGTATTCGACGGCGGGCGCCCCGGAGTTCCCAAACCCGCAGGCGGCGCCTGCCGACTATCAGAGCTTCACCACTCTGCCCGGGGTCCAGGCGCCGGTACTGAGCGTCACCGTGACCGATCGCGATCCCGCGGCGGGCGACGTCCTGACAACCAACGGCCCCGGCCCAGGCCGCTACGGACCGTTGATCTACACCCCGCAGGGACGACTCGTCTGGTTCGACCAGCTCTCGGGTGGGAAGACCGCGGAGGACCTGAACGTGCAGAGCTACGAAGGACAACGCGACCTGACCTTCTGGCAAGGCAAGGTGCTCTCGCTGGGTTTCGGGCAGGGTGAAGACGTGGTCATGAGCTCCCGCTACCAGACGGTTGTCACGGTGAAGGGTGGCAACGGACTGCAGGCTGATCTGCACGACTTCCAGATCGCCCCCCACGACGTCTCCTACACGACCGCGTTCAACGCGATCCGCTGCAACCTCTCACCGGTGGGGGGAGCACGCAACGGCGTGATCCTCGACACGGCGGTGCAGGAGATCGACATGAAGACCGGGCTGGTGCGCTGGGAATGGCACAGCCTCGATCACGTGGCCGTGGCGGAGTCTGAGACCACGACCCCCACCGCGCCGACTCCGTGGGATTGGTTCCACATCAACTCGATCGATCCGCAGCCGGACGGCAACCTCTTCATCTCCGCGCGCAGCACGTGGGCGGGCTATCAGCTGGAAGGCGGCAGCGGCAACATCCTCTGGCGCCTGGGAGGCCTCAAGAGCTCTTTCAAGATGGGGCCGGGCACCGAAACAGCCTGGCAGCACGACGGGCGCATCCTTGCCAATGGGGAAGTCACGTTCTTCGACGACGGCTCGAATCCGCCGATTCACCCCCAGTCGCGTGGGCTGCGGATCGCACTCGATTTCAAGACCCACCAGGCACACCTCAACGCGGCCTACACCCATCCCGACCCGCCGCTGCTCGCCCCAAGCCAGGGCAACATGCAGACATTGTCCAACGGGAACGCGGTGGTCGGCTACGGTGGCTTGCCCGCCATCAGCGAGTTCTCCACCGACGGCTCGCTGCTGTTCGATGCCCATCTGCCCTATGACATGTCCTTCTATCGCGCCTTCCGCTTCCCCTGGAGCGGGCGTCCGTCGAGCCCGCCGGCGGTGCTCGCCAACCTGAACAACACCGCCGAAGAGACGATCGTGCACATGAGCTGGAACGGCGCCACCGAAGTGGCCTCGTGGCGGGTGCTTGCGGGCGAGCACCCACAGTCGCTCACGGCGCAGGCGACGATCTCAGACAGTGGCTTTGAAAACTCGACGATCCTGACTAAGAAGTACGCCTACACAGCGGTGCAGGCGCTCGACTCCTCCGGCCATGTGCTGGGCAGCTCCAAGGCTGTCGCGGTCACCTCCTACGCCGCTGCGCTTCCCTCCAGCGGGCGTCCGCAGGGATGAGCGGACAGCTCGCAGACCGGCGGCTCGGTAAGAGCGAAGTGCCCGCTCAGACAGCGGACCGGCTCAGTAGGCCGGTTTGGTGGAGTGCTTGTGGGGACCGGTCGTCGTCGTGCCCGTCGTTTGGGTCGTCGTACCGGTTGTTTGGGTTTGGGAGCTGCTCGTTTTACCGCCGCACCCCGCCACCACGAAGGTGGCCGCGAGGACGGCCAGCAGCGTTAGCATTGCTGCCAGTGACGTTCGTTTCATCGGCCGACCTCCTCTCATCGCTCACTGAGTTCGGCGCCCACCCTACCAGGCGTCCGCCCTGCCTCCCGCAGGTGCGCGGGAAGGGCGTTTTTGAGGCAGCGCCTCACCGGCAACCACTCGCGGAGTGCCGGACATGAGCACCGTGGCGCCAAGCAGCCCTGAGGCGAGCGGCTCGCAGCCGTCAAAGCGCGGGCTGGGCTCACGCGAGGCCTGGCTGTTGGGCGTGTGCTGCGTGGCGCAGTTCATGGTCATCCTCGATCTGAGCATCGTCAACGTGGCGCTGCCCTCGATCCAGTTGAGCCTCAACTTCAGCGCGCCCGAACTGCAGTGGATCGTCGACGCGTACGCGATCACCTTCGCGGGCTTTTTGATGCTGGGCGGGCGCGCGGCCGACCACTTCGGCCAGCGTCGAATGTTCGTGCTGGCGTTGCTGCTGTTCGGGCTGGCCTCGCTGGCCGGCGGCATCGCGAACGACCGCACCACGCTAATCGCCGCCCGCGCCGTGCAGGGTCTCGGCGGGGCGCTGATGGCGGCGTGCTCGCTGGCGGTGATCACCTCCTCGTTCGAGCCCGGCCCGAGGCTGCACCGCGCGATCGGGGCGTGGGCCGCGATGAACGGGCTGGGCGGTGCCGCGGGGATGCTTTTCGGGGGGCTGATCACCCAGGAGCTCAACTGGCGCTGGGTGCTGTTGATCAATCCCCCGATCGGGATCGTGGCGGCGGCAGTGGCCTATGCCGTGGTGAGCGAGCGCCGCAGGGCCCCGGGGCGCAGCTTCGACCTTGCCGGCGCGCTGACACTGACGATTGGCCAGATGGTGCTGGTGTTCGGAGTGGTCGAAGCGGGCCTGAAGGGCTGGGACACGCTGGCTGCGCTCGGCCCGATCGTGGGCGGGATTGCCCTGCTCGGGGTGTTCGGCGTGATCGAGACGCGGGTGGCCTCTGAACCGCTGATCCCCTTCAAGGAGCTGACCAAGCCGCTACGAACCGCCAACAACATCGTGCTGCTGTTCAGCGCGTCGCTGTTTCCGATGTGGTTCGTGAGCTCGCTCTATCTGCAACAGGTGCTGGGGCTCTCGCCGCTGCACACCGGGCTGATCTTCCTGCCGATGACGTTGATGATCATGCTGGTCGCCTCGCGCACCGGCAAGCTCGTCAGCCACTTCGGGGTGCGCCCAGTGCTCGGCGCCGGCCTGATCATGCTGACGGCCGGGATGTTGCTGCTGGCGGGGATCGGCTCCAGCGGCAGCCCGATCGTCTACATCATGATCCCAGGGCTATTGACCGCGGCGGGGATCGCGATGTCGATCGTGCCCTCCACGATCGCCGCCACCCAGGGCGCGAAGGAGGGACAGGCTGGGCTTGCCTCTGGCCTTGTCAACACCTCGCGCCAGATCGGCGGCGGGCTCGGGCTGGCGGTGCTGGTCACACTCGCGACCCAACGCTCCAGCCACCTGATCGGCACCGGCCAGCAGGTACCCCAAGCGCTGACCGACGGTTTTCGGCTGGCCTACCTGATCGGCGCCGGCCTGGCCGGCACGGCGGCGTTGGTGACGTTCACCACGCTTCCCAAGCTTTCTGCCGCCGCGAGCCCGGCGGCGGTGCGGCGCCTGGCGTTCGCGGTCGCGGTCGTACTCGCAACCTTCCTGGCGCTTGACCTCGCCTTCGCCGGTTCGCATGGTGCTCCGGTGGGGGCCTACACCACGCGCGGTGCCTACAGCTTCGTGACCGAGCCGACGCTTCACCCCCCGAAGCTGGTGCGGGAAGGCACGACCGCGACCAACAGGCTGGCGGGCGGCTACATCCTCACCGCCAACTTCTACAACCTCAACTATCCCCCGCTGGTCGGCCAGAGCGGGCCGCTGATACTCGACGCCAACCTGCAGCCGGTCTGGTTTCAGCCGGTACCGGAAAAGGTGGTCGCCTCCAACCTGAGCTTGCAGACATACGAAGGCAAGCCGGCGCTGGCGTGGTGGCAGGGAGTGGTCACCAACACCGGCCAGACCGAGAGTGGCGAAGACGTGGTGGTCAACCAGCACTACCAGCCGGTCGCGCGGCTGAAAGGCAAGGATGGCTGGGTGCTGACGCTGCACGAGCTGCAGATCTCAGGCGAAGACGCGTGGGTCACCGCCAACAGGAATGTCGCCAAGGATCTCTCCAAATACGGGGGGGCCTACAACGGCGCGCTGATCGACTCGGCGGTGCAGGAGTACAACCTCAAGACCGGCAAGCTGCTGCGCACGTGGGACGCGCTCGAACACATCCCGCTGGAGGACTCCTATGCCAGCGTGCCGACCAATGGCTTCCCGTGGGATGCCTACCACGTCAATTCGATCGCGTTGACGGGCACGGGACAGTTCCTCGTGTCGATGCGCAACACGTGGGCCGCCTATCTGGTCGATATCGACACGGGCAAGATCGAGTGGACGCTCGGTGGCAAGAAATCGAGTTTCCAGTTCGGACCCGGGGCGGCGTTCCAGTGGCAGCACGACGTGAGGTTCGGGCAGGGCTCGACGATCGACATGTTCGACGATCACTGCTGCCAGCTCACCGGCGGCGGCACTTCAGTTCCGGCGACGGGGCCCTCGCGCGGGCTGGTGCTCAACCTGGATCAGACCACGAAGACGGCGACGCTCGTGGCCCAGTATCCGGGCGGCGATCGGTTCGAAACCGAATACATGGGCGACACACAGCCGCTGGCGAACGGCAACACGTTCGTGGGCTGGGGCTCGGAACCCTACCTCTCTGAGTTCAGCCGCTCGGGCCAGCAACTGCTGCAGGGACGCTTTCCCGGCCCCGACCTGAGCTACCGCTCGACGGTTGAGCCATGGGTCGGATTGCCGCTCAGCCCACCGGCCGGCGCAGCTCGGACGGCTGGCGCCAGGACCGTGGCGTATGCGAGCTGGAACGGCGCCACCGAGGTCGTCTCCTGGAGGGTCCTGGCTGGGTCGGGCACCGGTAAACTGGCCGCCGTGGCAAGCGCCGCCAGGTCCGGGTTTGAGACCGCGATCCCGCTGCCACGAAGTTACGAGATCTTCAAGGTGCAGGCGCTCGACGCGGACGGCCGGGTGATCGGAACGTCCCGGCAATTCACGTCAGAGGGGTGAGCTAGATGGTTGAGGCAAACAGCAATCCGCGTCCGCTCGCGGCCAGGTCGATCACGATTCGAGCATCCGTGCTGGTCGCGGCGCTGGCGATCTGCGTGGGCGTGTGCGCGTGCGGGGACACCGGCTCCTCGCCGGCCTCGGCAAACGTGCTCACACCGAAGGCCGACCTGGCCGAGGCGAAGGCAAACCCGGTGGCCGTGTCACCTCTGCCGGGCACAGAGGACGCGTCCCCCTACACCCAGATCAGCTTCCTCGGAGAACCGGGCACGACGGTCGCGAACGTGAGTGTGGTGGGCTCACGCAGCGGCAACCACGCGGGCAAACTGGAGCGCTACTCAACCGGCACCGGCGAGAGCTTCGTCGTGAACAAGCCCTTCCAGGCGGGCGAGCAGGTGGCCGTCCACGCGCTGGTGGGCATCGGATCGGCAACGCCCCAGCAGCCCGTGACGACCGTCTTCACCGTCGCCCACCAGGACTCGGTGAGCCAGGTGGAGTTCCCGAACAACCCGGGCAATCCGCACGCGGTGCAGCACTATGCCTCGGCGCCGTCGCTGACGCCGTCGACGGTCACACTCAGCACACCCGCCCAGTCCGGGGCGAGCCCCGGAGACCTTTTCCTTGCGCCCTACCAGGGCGAGGGATCTCCCGGGCCGACGATCTCAGAACAGAACGGAGCGCTCGTGTGGTTTCACCCACTGCCGGCGGGTGATGAGGCGACCAACTTCCAGGTGCAGCAGTACGAAGGCAAGCCGGTGCTCACCTGGTGGCAGGGACGCATCCTGAAGGTTGGCTTCGGCCAGGGCGAAGACGAGATCTACAACAGCTCGTATCAGCCGGTGGCAAAAGTCAGGGCGGGCAACGGCTACAGGGCGGACCTGCACGAGATCCTGCTGACGCCGCAGGGCACGGCGTGGATCGACTCGTTCGACCCGATCCACATGAACCTCAAATCGGTGGGCGGCGCCTCAGGCGGTGTGTTGACCGACTCTGTGGTGCAGGAGATCGACATAAAGACCGGACTCGTCATGTGGGAGTGGCACGCGCTGGGGCACATCGCACTGCACGACTCCTACAACACCGTGCCGAAGACCGACTACCCGTGGGACTACATACACGTCAATTCGATCGACCCGGGGGCCTCCGGCGACGTGCTGATCTCAGCCCGCAACTCGTGGGCGCTGTATGACATCGACATCAAGACCGGCGCGTTCAATTGGGAGATCGGCGGACCACACTCGACCTTCAAGCAGGGACCGGGCACCAAGACCTACTGGCAGCACGACGCCGAATGGCAGCCGGGAGGGCTGATCTCGGTGTTCGACAATGGCTCGACCCCGCCGAAGGAGAAGCAGTCGCGCGGTCTGCTGTTGAGGCCCGACTACACGACCAAGACGGTGTCGCTGGTGAAAGCGTTCGTGAACCCGACCAAGACTTTGCTGGCGCCCGCGCAGGGCAACACGCTGAAACTGCCCGAAGGCAACTGGCTGATGGGCTACGGCAACCTGCCGAACTTCACCGAGTACAACGCGGCCGGGGAAGTGTTGCTGGACGGGACGCTGGGCCCCAACGTGCAGGACTTCCGCACCTACCTATCGCCGTGGAGCGGGCACCCGACAAGCCCGCCCGCGATCACCGCGAACCGCAACGGGTCGAGCGTGACCGTGCTGACGAGCTGGAACGGCGCCACGGAAGTCGCCTCCTGGCAGGTGCTCGCGGGCACCTCCCCCAGCTCGCTTACGGCGCTCACAACGGTTCCGCGGAGCGGCTTTCAAACCCTGGCGACAGTGACGACAAGCGCGGCCTACGTAGAGACCCGCGCACTGGACGCGAACGGGAACGTGCTTGGCAGCTCCACACCGCTGCGGCTTCCATGACACATCGCGCCCCCTGCGGCGCTATCGTATGAGCTCGTGAGCGAAAACTTCTCACTCATCGTGATGTGCATCTGCATGCTCGCCTCGCTGGCCTTCCTTGCGCAGCAGGTTTTGGCGTACCACTGATCAGCCATATAGCGACTGAGACGGTCGCTGGGCAAGCGAGACAAGGACGCACCGACCGAAGTGTGCTTGCGCACATGAGGGAGGGAGGACGCAGTATCGCGCCGTCCCAGCGGGCGTCTCAGGAGTGCTTGCGCGCTGACTTGAGTCGTTCGCGTTCCTGGTGCTTGTCGACGACGTTGGAGATCAGCTTCAGGAATTGGGTGGGGCCGGTGGCCTTGGCCTTGCCGTAGGTGAAGGCCTCGATCCAGTCGGGGACCCTGCCCTCGGCGGCCATGATGTTGAAGAACTCGCGGCGCATTTCCACGTTGATGCGGGCGTCGTCGGCGGGGCCCTTGGTGACCTCGATCTCAGGCATTTGCAGACGGAAGTGCTGTACGTCGCCGCGGCCGTGCAGCTCGACCCCGACCACGAGCTTGATCGGAGCCAGCGCGGGCACTTCCTCGACGAAGCGCCGCGTGGCGGCCTCGATCAATGTCTTCGCGTCACCGCTCATCGGGGCACGCCTGGCGCCACCCGGGCCGCGTCGATGCTGCTGCTGTTGGCGAGAGCGCGCATCAGATCTTGTGGCGCTGCAGCAGCTTCTTGCCGATCACCATGCGCTGGATCTCCGAGGTGCCCTCACCGATCAGCAGCAGCGGCGCGTCGCGGTAGAGCCGCTCGATCTCGTACTCCTTGGAGTAGCCGTAGCCGCCGTGGATGCGGAAGCATTCCTCGACACAGAAGCGGCCGGCCTCGGAGGCAAACAGCTTCGCCATGCCGGCCTCCAGGTCGGAACGCTCACCGGCGTCCTTCAGGCGCGCGGCGCGCAGCGTGAGCAGTCGCGCGGCGTCCACCTGGGTGGCCATGTCGGCGAGCTTGAACTGGATCGCCTGGTGCTCGGCGATCGGCTTGCCGAATGTCTTGCGCTCCTGGGAGTAGCGCAGTGCGAGCTCGAGCGCGCGCTGAGCGATACCGACGCCGCGGGCGGCGACGTTGACGCGGCCGACCTCCAGCGCGTCCATCATCTGCGCGAAGCCTTTGTTGAGGCCCACGTCCTCGCCGCCGAGCACGTTCTCGGCGGGGCACTTGTAGCCGTCGAACACGAGCTCGGTGGACTCGACGCCCTTGTAGCCCATCTTTTTGAGCTTGTCCGGCACGATCAGGCCGGCGTAGTCGCCGCTGTTCTTGGAGACTCCGCCCTCCTTCTCGGCGATGAAGCAGGTGAAGCCCTTGTGGCGCGGAGACGCGTCGGGGTCGGTCTTGACGAGCACGAACACCAGCGAGGACATCAGGCCGTTGGTGACCCACATCTTCTGACCGTTGATCTCGTAGGAGCCGTCCTCGCCCTTCTTGGCGGCCGTTTTGATCGCCTGCACGTCGCTTCCGAGCTCTGGCTCAGACAGCGAGAAGGCGGCACGGATCTCGCCCGTGGCCATACGTGGCAGGTACTTCTGCTTTTGCTCCTCGCTGCCGAACTTCATCAAGAGGTAGGAGCCGATGAAGTGAGTGTTGATGACGCCCGAGATCGAGATCCAGCCGCGCGAGAGCTCCTCGACGATCATCGCGTAGGTGGTCAGATCGAGACCCATGCCGCCGTATTCCTCGGGGATCGTGACCCCGAACAGGCCGAGCTCCTTCATCTGCTCGACGATCGGCTCGGGGAACAGGTCCTCGTGGTCGTAGTGCTCGGCGTTGGGGAGGATCTGCTCGTCGGCGAACTGGCGCACCATCTCGGTGATCGCCTTCTGCTCGTCGGTCTTCTCGGTGAAGGGGGTGGCTACGGCCATTCGTTGAGGCTCCAGGGTCGGAATCGGCGTTCGTGTGTGTGCTCGCAGGATACCCGCGTCCAGCTCCTGTCCGTGCGCACCCCGGCCGGCAACCGCAACCGGTGCGTGCAGGCGGGGGGATCGTGGTAGGGGCGCCTGGCAGACTGCGGCGCTGTGAACTTCGCTCGAGACGTCCTTCAAGCCCAGCCGCCTGAGCGCCTGGCGCTGGTGGAGCTGGCGCGCGACGGCAGCCGCCGCGAGTGGAGCTTCGGCGAGGTCGACGAGGCCGGTGCGCGGATGGCCGCCGCGCTGGCGCAGCGCGG
>JBAWFB010000168.1:0-16112 GCA_049591495.1 Solirubrobacteraceae bacterium | reverse complement strand
CCGGTCGATCGACCGCTCGAGATCACCATCGTCAACGGGCACCAAGCGCCCGCAGGAACCGCATAGCAAGTGGTGATGGTGAGCACCAGCAGGATCGACCAACTCATAGCGTGTCATGGCGTCACCCAGCTCCAGCCGAGCGACCAACCCCCGCTCGTGCAAAAGATCCAGAATGCGGTAAATGCTCGCGCGAGCAACCCCCCGCCCACTGGCACGCAAACGATCTTCAATCTCAATGGCAGTCAGCGCACATGGCTCGCCGGCCAGCAGGTCAATAATCGCGTTCCGCGCACCACCCTTCCGATGCCCCGCCTGACCGAGCACCGCTCGCGCGTGCTCAGCCCACGCCGAGGTCTGTACGGTCGACATGGCCACATTCTAGCGACCCAGCCAGCATAGTGAGACTCCATCTCGTTAGCTCGGGCGCGGTCTACGTTCCCGGCCACCTAGACCATTGTTCAAGCGCCAAAAGATGCATTGGTCATCCAGCGGCTCCGGCCTCTCCAGCAAGATCCGCGCCAGTGCTTCGCTCGCAGGGCGGGTAACCGAAACTACCGCGTCGGCCACCCACACCGCAAACCCTAGCGGCGAGAGAGCACCACGACCGGGATCTGCCTGTCGGTCTTCGCCTTGTAGTCGTCGTACGCGGGCCAGACCTCGGTCATCAAAGACCAAAGACGACTGCGCTCCTCTCCCTCTGCTGTTGCCGCATGGGCCGGCAGCTCCTCGCCCTTGACCTGAATCGTCACATCGGGGTTGGCCAACAGGTTCTCAAACCAGCTGGGATTCTCTGGTGCCCCGCCCTTCGAGGCCACAACCACCCAGCGGTCACCGTCTGTGCGATGGATCAGCGGCGTAGTCCTTAGCGCACCAGATCTCCGCCCTTCCGTGTTCAGCAGAAGGATCGTCGTTCCACGCCAGTGATAGCCGTGCTCGCCAGCGGTCTCACGGTAGACCCGGACATGCTCTGCACCGAACAGATCATCGTCAGACTCAGCCATCCTTGGTGAGTCTAGCGACGGGGACCTGGCGCGAGCATCCCGGACTCGGTCGCGATCACAGGGCTCAGTCTGCCGATACGAGCAACGCCGCGACGGCGCCGACGATCGCCTGGCGGCGCTTGGCGACCGAGAGCCGTCTCACGAGGCCGTTGTACTCGGGCGTCATCGAGGACCAGGCGCCGGAGATGGTCAGAACAAGGCCGAGCAGGACAGCGGGCTCAAAGCGCGCGCTCAGCTGGCCGGCGCGCTGCGCTTCGGCGATGGCCTTCACCTTGGCGGCGTTGCTCATGACGATCGCCTCGATCGGGTCATTGCTGTCAGCGCGCTCAAGGCGATACCACGTCGCCAATCGCTGGATCTCTGGGTGGCGCTGGTAGCGGTCGAAGAGCCGTCCGGCATACTCCGGAAGGTCAGTCGGGTCGATCGGGGTCTCCCTGAGGGTGTCTTGCACGACTCGGTCGAAAACGGCGTCGAAGAGCGCGTCCTTGCTGCCGAAGTAGTGATAGATCTGCGCCTTGTTGGACCCGGCCGTCCGAGCGATACGGTCGACCCGCGCGCCGGCGATACCGCGTGTCGCGAACTCCTCCATCGCCGCATCGAGCAGGCGCCGCCGGGTCGCTTCCGCATCTCGGACCATCCCAGCAGAGTAGCGAACTAACCGGTCAGTTGACTACTACCGCCAGGTCTGCTTCACTTGAGCTAACCAACTGTTTAGAAAGGAAATGCTTATGTCCAAGGTCTGGCTCGTCACAGGAAGCTCCCGCGGTCTCGGCCGCCACGTCGTCGAGGCCGCGCTCGTGCGCGGCGATCGAGTGCTCGCCACCGCACGTCGTCCCGAGGCCCTGGCGGATTTGGTCGCCGCACACGGCGATCGACTGGTCACGATCGCCCACGACGTTGCCGTACCCGCCCAGGCGACTGCCGCCGTACAGGCCGCGATCGACGCATTCGGCCGTCTCGACGTCGTCGTCAACAACGCCGGCTACGCCGATCTCGCCTCGGTGGAGGACATGAGCGACCAGGCGTTCCGCGATCAGATCGAGGCCGTCTTCTTCGGCACGGTGCACACCACCAAGGCGGCACTGCCGATCCTGCGCGAACAAGGACGCGGGCACATCATCAACGTGACTTCCGTCGGCAGCCGGATGGCAACCCCCGGCCTGTCTGCCTATCAGAGCGCGAAGTGGGCCACGGCTGGTTTTTCCCTGGTGCTCGCCGCGGAGGTCGCTCCGCTCGGGATCCGCGTGACCTCACTCGAGCCCGGGGGCATGGCGACCGACTGGGCACGGTCGTCGATGGCTGTGTCCGAGATCAGTAAGCCCTATCAGCCGACCGTCGGCGCCGCCGCCGCGATGCACGACCCATCCTGGCGCCCGCTCGGCGACCCAGCGAAGGTTGCACAGGTCATCCTGGACGTCGCCGCAATGGACGAGCCTCCCACACGCCTGTTGCTGGGCAGCGAGGCCTACGCCTACGCGACCGCTGCCGCCCGAGCACAGCTCGCCTCAGACGAGCAGTGGCGCGAGGTGAGCCGGTCCACCGACCGCGACGACGCGACCGCCGCAGAGCGCGACCCCCTCGGGACCCATAGCGCGGCCGCGGTGTAGCGCTTGCGACCGCATCGGACAATAACCAGGAGTGCAGCAGCACCATGCGGGCGCGCCTCCTTGATGCAAAGCGCGAGCATGCACCACTGCCGAGTCTCACACGAGCCTCGGAGCTGGTGCTGGGCCTCTTCCGTAGATAACTGTCATAGCGGGGGAACACTCAGGTCTTACGGGCGACCTTTCGACCCAGATAGAATGAACCTTCCCCGGCTGGCCTGGATCATAGCGCCACGACCTGCGGGAGAGCGGGCTTCTCGACGGTCATATTTGCCGACTCGGGGGCAGAATTCGGGACAAAGGTCGGCGAGGCGGTGGCTGGGCAGCGGGCGTTAGCCTCGCGGTCACAGGGGCGACATCGGCTCCATGTCGGCACGATCGGTCTCCTCGGCGAGTAGCTGCCACCCTTCGACGAAGTGGCTGCGGGCTTCGGGCGTGAGTCGCGCAAGGGCCGCGCGGACGGGGGCGAAGGTGGTCTCCAGCCAGCTCGGAAGCAGGTCGGCGTATCGGGGCGCGAGGCTCACGATCGTCCGGCGTCGGTCTTGGTCGTCCTCGGTGCGGCTGAGCAGCCCGGCGCGGCTGAGCTCGCCGACCATCGTGCTGGTCGTCGAGAGCTGCAGTCCGAGGTGCTCGGAGAGTTCGGTCACGCTCACGGGGCCCGTCAGCGCGAGGGTCACGAGCGTTGAGACGTGTCGTGGTCCCAGGTCTGCTGACTCGAGGACTTCCTTGAGGCCTGCTGGCGGCGGCGCTACCGACTTTATCTTCCGGATCGTTGGCAAGAGCAGCATCACGAAGGTAGTCAGGTCTTCCTCGACGGTGGTCGAGGCTGGGGGCATGGGTGTCGTGGTCCGCTCAGGAATCGTGATACCTCGTGGTAGACTGCTTCGATCTTCGAACAATTCTATGTAGGGATTGTTGCAATCCTAGGACGATAATAGCGGCGAGGAGCATCATGACCCCCCAGGCGAGCGCGCATGGCAAACTCGGAGCAGTGGCCCGTGTCGGAAGTTGGGCCGGACAGCACCGGCGCACCGTGTTGATCGGCTGGATCGGGCTGCTGATCGGCTCGCTTGGCATCTCAAGTGCCGTCGGGACGAACTACACCAGCAACTTCTCGCTCCCAGGGACTGAGTCACAGCGCGCCGCCGATCTCCTCAAGCAGGACTTCCCGGCACAGTCCGGTGACACCGACCAGATCGTCCTCTACACCCCCGGGGGTAAGGTCGGAGCGCCAGCGACACGCAGCCGAGTCGAAGCGATGCTCAAGCACGTCGCTACCCTGCCGCACGTCAGCGGCGTGGTCAGCCCGTACTCGCCGGCGGGAGTGCACGCGATCTCCTCGAACGGCCAGATTGCCTTTGCGACCGTCAATTTTGACGAACGCGCAAATTTGCTCCCAGTGACCTCGATCGAAAGCGTGATCTCCACGGCCGAGGCCGCGCGCGCCCGGGGTCTACAGGTGCAGCTCGGCGGGCAGGCGATCGAACAGACGAAGAAGCCATCGCTTGGAGCAGCTACGGGAATCGGGCTGCTTGCCGCAGTCATCATCCTGCTCATCACCTTCGGCTCGTTCCTCGCGATGGGGCTGCCGATCGCCACCGCTCTGCTCGGGCTCGGGACAGGCATCGGTCTTGCTGGCCTGGCATCGCAGTTGATCGGTGTGCCCGACTTCGCGATCGAGCTTGCCGCGATGATCGGCTTGGGCGTAGGCATCGACTACGCCCTGTTCATCATCACCCGCTTCCGAGAGAACTACCGAGCCGGCATCGAGCTTCAGGAGGCGATCGACAACGCGATGGACTCCGCGGGACGCGCCGTCCTGTTCGCGGGGATCACGGTCATCATCGCGCTGCTCGGACAGTTCCTGCTCGGGGTGAGCTTTCTCTACGGCCTCGCCGTCGCGTCGGCGCTGGCGGTCCTGATGACGATGCTCGCCGCACTCACGTTTCTACCCGCCGTCCTCTCAAAGGTCGGCGCTCGCGTCGGGCGACCCAGCCGGCGCGCCCGTAAACGGCCCGCCGAGCATCGCGAGGAACGGCATGGCTTCTGGGCCTCCTGGGCCGGGCTGATCGAGCGTCATCCCTGGCCGCCTGCGATAGCGGGCCTCGCGATAATGCTCGTGCTCGCATCGCCAGTGCTCGCGTTGCGGCTCGGGAACAGCGACGCCGGCAACAACCCTCCCACCGACACTACACGCCAGGCCTATGACCTGATCGCAAAGGGCTTCGGGCGCGGCTCCAACGGCCCGCTGCTCGTCGTCGCCAGGCTCCCGCGCGGCCACGACAGCGCTTCCCTGGCGACGGTCACAAGCACCCTGAAGGCGACACCGAACGTCGCGTCGGTCTCGCCCGCCCGCCTCAGCCCCAATGGCCAGACCGCAGTGATCAACGTCTACCCACGCAGCTCGCCCCAGTCCCTCGCGACCGAAGAACTCGTCAAATCACTACGTGCGAGGACACTGCCGCCCGTCGCGAGCAGCACCGGAACGACACTGCTCGTCGGCGGGCCCGAGGCGACCACAATCGACTTCACGGGCGTGCTCTCAAACAAGCTGCCGCTTTTCATCGGCATCGTTGTGCTCCTCTCCGCGCTGCTGTTGCTGATCGTGTTCCGCTCGCTCGTGATCCCCCTTCAGGCGGCGATCATGAACCTGCTGTCGATCGGAGCATCACTCGGCGTCGTCGTCGCGATCTTCCAATGGGGCTGGCTGGGCAGCCTCCTCAACGTTCAGGGAGGGCCAATCGCGGCGTTCATCCCAGTCATGCTCTTTGCGATTGTCTTCGGCCTTTCGATGGACTACGAGGTATTCCTCGTTTCACGCATCCACGAGGAATGGGGCCGCAGCCGCGATGCTTCGACCGCGGTCACCAGAGGCCTCGCGACGACAGGCCGCGTGATCACAGCGGCGGCCACGATCATGATCTGCGTCTTCGCCTCCTTCGCCCTCGGCGATGAACGAGTCCTCAAGCTATTCGGCCTGAGTCTCGCGACGGCCGTCTTTCTCGACGCGTTCGTCGTACGCAGCCTGCTGCTCCCCGCGGTGCTTCAGATACTCGGCCGCCGCGCATGGGTGTTTCCGGACTGGCTCGAGACGCGGCTGCCGAAGCTGGCCATCGACCGGGCACCAGAGCCGAAGACTGCCGCCGCCGCGATCACCCGCGAGCCGGCACTGGAGGGCGGCCATTGAGCGCGTCGGGCCCCGGCCAGCGGCAGCGCTTGCGCTCGCCTGACTGATCCTGCCGCCGGTCACGCTCGCGTAAAGCCCTGGGGTAAAGTAGACGCTTGCCGTGAACGCGACGGACACGATCAAAGCCCGAGAGGATTCCGCCGATCCTCATCACGATCGGCGATGGCTGATTCTCGCGCTGCTCGGGACTGCTCAGCTGATGGTTGTACTCGATGCGACGGTCGTGAACATCGCGCTCCCGTCGGCGCAGCACGCGCTCGGTTTCTCCGACGCAAACCGGCAATGGATAGTCACCGCGTACTCGCTCACGTTCGGGAGCCTGCTGCTTTTGTTCGGCCGCTTCGGCGACCTGTTCGGCCGCAAGCGTATGCTCGTGATCGGGCTGGTTGCCTTCGGTGTCGTCTCGGCGATCGGGGGCGCAGCACAGAGCTTCGGGATGCTGGTTACCGCGCGAGCGTTCCAGGGCGCGGCGGGCGCGCTGCTGGCGCCGTCGGCGCTAGGGCTGCTGACGACGACTTTCACCGAGCCGCGTGAGCGCGGTATTGCGTTCGGCATCTACGGTGCCATCGCGGGTGCCGGCGGAGCGGTGGGCCTGCTACTCGGCGGCGTGCTGACCGAGTATCTGTCGTGGCGCTGGTGCCTGTACGTCAACGTGCTGATCGCGGTGCCCGCCGTGTGTGCCGCGCTGATGCTGCTCACGAATCAGGTTCCCACGGAGCGCCCGAGGCTCGACGTGCCGGGCGCCATCGCCGTGTCGGTCGGCCTATTTCTGATCGTGTACGGGTTCTCACAGGCCGAGCCACGCGGATGGACCGACCTCGAGACGCTTGGATCGCTGGTAGCGGGCGTGATCCTCCTGGGGGTGTTCGCGGGCATCGAGCGGCGCTCGGACCATGCGCTCCTCCCGCTGAACATCGTGCTCGACCGCAACCGCGGCGGCTCATACCTGTCGGTGCTGATCTCAGGCGCGGGGCTGTTCGGGGTGTTCCTGTTCCTCACTTATTACCTCCAGAAGACCCTCCTCTACAGCCCGGTGGTCACCGGTCTTGCCTTCCTACCGATGGTCGGGATGATCATCATCGGCTCGACTACCTCGAACGCCGTATTGCTCCCGCGGTTTGGGCCAAAGCCGCTCGTCCCCACCGGCATGCTCCTGGCGGCGCTTGGCATGGTGATCCTCGCGCAGCTCGGGGTGCACTCCACCTATGCAGGGCACATACTGCCGGCGCTGCTCGTGATTGGGCTCGGGCTCGGGCTCATCTTCGCGCCGTCGATCAACACCGCGACGCTCGGCGTCAACACGGAGGAAGCCGGCGTGGCGTCCGCGACTGTGAACAGCTGCCAGCAGGTGGGCGGCTCGATCGGCACCGCCTTCCTGAACACGATCGCCACGACCGCCGTTACGAGTTACCTCGTCGGCAAGGCTGTCACGCCGCTGGTCGCGGCCCAGGCAGCCGTTCATGGCTACACGGTCGCGTTCTGGTGGGCAGCGGGCATTTTCCTCGCCGGTGCGGTGGTCGCGGGGACCCTGTTTCGACCCGGAACCGCCGTAGCCACGTCGGAGGCTCAACCGGCGGCGGTGGTGGCTTGAGCACTGTCGTCACGATCTCCGCCTCCTACGGCGCCGGCGGCAGCTGGGTCGGGCCACGGCTGGCCGAGCGGCTCGGGTACCAGTTCATCGATCGGGCTATCCCCATGCAAGTGGCCGAGCGCCTCTCCGTCCCGGTCGCGCACGCCCATGCCCACGACGAAGCCGCGGCGCCGCGGTTGACACGACTGCTGGCACGCCTGCCGAACACAAGCGGTGTCGTCGTCCCCGAGCCCACGACCGATGCGTTCTGCCGCGAGACCGAGCGAATCCTGCTCGACGCCGCGCGCTCCGGCGACGTCGTCTTGTTGGGACGCGCCGGCGCGCTCGTGCTGCACGAACAGCCACACGCGCTCCACGTGCGCCTCGATGGGCCCAAGGAGGCACGCATCTTCCAGGCGATGCGTATCGAGGAGATCGACGAGCATGAGGCCCGACGGCGACAGCGCAACTCCGACCGCAGCCGGGTCGATTACGTCAAGCAGTTCTACCGGGCTGATCCCAGCCATTCGCGCCACTACCACCTCATGCTCGACTCGACCGCGGTGGCGTTGCCGACCTGCGTTGAGCTGATCGTGACGGCCATCGGGGCAGACGCGCAGAGCTGACCTGAGATCCCAGTCTCAGCACAGGGCGCGGTCTGACGTGAGGCCGTCCGCCCGTCCGCTGGTGTCGCACGTCCGCGTGGCGATCACGGGCCTGCTGCCATCGTCGGCGCGCGGCGCGTGGGAGGCTGATCGGCAGTAGTCGGCAGCGTGATCGTCACGGTCGCGCCCTCGACGCGGACCGTGCCGCGGTGACGCTCGGCGATCGCGCGAACGATCGCGAGACCCAGGCCTGAACCTGGCCGTCCGGCGGAATCCTCGCCGCGCCAGAAGCGCTCGAAGGCGCGCTCTCGTGCATCCTCGGGTATGCCCGAGCCTTCGTCGCTGACCGAGATTTCCGCGAGGTCGCCGTGCTGGCGGAGAGTGACGTCCACCTGCCCCCCGGGAGGACCGTGTACCAGGCCATTCTCGATCAGGTTCGTTACCGCACGAACGAGCGCCGCCGCCTCCCCCCATACGACGGGGCGGGCATCAACGACGCTACGGGCGCGATCCTGCCCGGCGACCGCCTCGGCGACCACGTCGGCCAGGTCGACCGGCTCATCGGGAGTGGAGGTAGCTCCGGCCCGTTCGAGCGTAAGGAGATCCCCGACAAGTCTGTCCAGCCGTGCCGCGTCGTGGCGCAGATCGTGGATCAGCTCGTCACTCGCGCCCCATGCTGCCAGGAACTCGATGTTGCCGAGCAACGACGTGAGCGGCGTGCGCAACTCGTGCGAGGCATCGGCCAGCATCCGCCGTTCGCGATCATGAGTCGCCTCGAGCGCGCCCAGCATGCGATTTAGCGCGGCAGCTAGGTCCTGAAGCTCGTCTCGCGTACCCGGCTCCTCGACGCGCTGCGTCGGACTGGCGGTCCGCTCGATGGCGGCGACCCCGCGAGAGAGCCGGTACAGCGGACGCAGCGCGCGCGTCACCAGCAGCGCCGCGAGCAGGGCGCCAATCAGCGCAGCGCCACCGCCGAACAAAAGCAAGCCCACACGCAGCCGACGGCCAACGGAGTCGATGTCGCCGAGCTGAGAGGCGACGATGACCACACCGCCGCTCGCCTGCCCGCCGGTGTCCGCCAGCGGCGCGGCATAGAGGCGCGACCGGCGTCCATCGATCGTGAAATCGGCGTATCCGGACCGGCCCTCCATCAGGGCTCGCCTCACCACTGCCACCGTCGGAAGCACACGCGCACCAAGTGACAGCGAACGGCTGAGAATCCGGTCGTGCGCGTCGAGCACCTCCACGTCCAGCTGCCTGCCGCCCTCCGCGCTGTCGAGAACTCCAGGGGTGCTCAGCAGCGCGGGCGCCGAAGCGCTCAGCCGCGCGACATCGCCGGCACGTTCCCGCAGGCTCGTGTCGAGGTTGCTGCTCAGTTCGTAGGTCACGAACTCGGCGGCGGCGCCGGCGATCCCCGCGACCGCCAAGAAGACCGCCACCGCCGCGGCGCCCACCAAGCGACCACGCAGCGAACGGACGATCCTCATTCGCGCAGCACAAAACCCACGCCGCGGACGGTTTCGATCAACGGTGGATCGCCGAGCTTGGCTCGGAGATTCGCGACGTAGCGGTCGACCACATTGGCGGAAGCGGTGCCGTCCCAGACCTCCTCGACGGCCCGCTCACGCGAAACCACCTGCTTGGGCGCGCGCAGCAGCAAATCGAGCAGATCCACCTCGCGAGAGGTCAGCTCAAGCGCCCTGCCGCGCCGAGTCGCGACCCGACTGTCAGTGTCGAGCGTCAGGTCGCCGTAGGCGAGCAGCGAACCGGCTGGCCGGCCACGCCGCGAGAGCGCGTGGATACGCGCGACGAGCTCCTCGATCGCGAACGGCTTGACGAGGTAGTCATCGGCGCCGGCCTCGAGCCCCAGGACCCGATCGGAGATCGCGTCGCGCGCGGTGAGCATCAGGATTGCGCTTGTCGTGCCCTTGGCACGCAGGCGACTGCAGACATCGATTCCGCTGAGACCCGGCATCGCAACATCCAGAATTACTACATCGTATGCGCGGCGCTCGGCCGCAACGAGTGCCGCTCCACCATCCGCGGCTATGTCAACCGTGAAGCCCTCGGCAACCAGCGAGCGCTCAAGCATCCTGCGGACAGGAGGATCGTCGTCCACTACGAGGAGGCGCTCGGTGACCAACGGCTCATCCTCCGTCCACGTCCCGGCGCACGAACAGGAGCCCGGCGGCGAGTAGAGCCGGGATCGAATAGAGCGCACAAACCCATGCGGCCCTAACGATCGGCTGCCAATCGACTGGTTTTCGCAGCAAGCCCTGCCAGGCGTTGAACTGCATGCTCAAAAGGTAAGGCCGGATCGCCTCGGTGCCGGGCAGAATCCCAATCAGATCAAACACAAGCACGACCATGAGCGTGCCGACGACGGCCGCGGCGCTGTTGCGCGTGAACGTCGAGAGCAGCAGGCCGATGCTGGCGATCGCCAGAATGGGGATCAGGTAGATCGCGAGGCTGGCGAACACAAGGCCCAAGGCCGCCGGTGCCGCGACTCGCTGACCGGAGAGGCTCGTCAGCGGGTGAAACCCTGAGACGAGACAGCCGGCCAGGACCGCGACGGCGCCACTCGCGAGGATCGCGCCAACGGCATAGGTAGTCGTGGCAAGCGCCTTGCCGGCCAGGAGCGGGCCGCGGTCAACCGAGCGGGTCAGGATCGTCTTCAGCGTGCCGTTGTGATCCTCCGATGCCACGATGTCACCTGCAACGAGGGCAACGATCAACGGGTACATCCATGTTGAGCCGAACAGCAGGAGCACGAGTGGGATCGCGAGCCCAGTTTCGTGTATATACCTCCCGAAGGCTACATCGGTTGGAGCGCTGCTCTGCGTCGAGACGGCGATCGAGAAGATCAACGGCACGGCGACCGCGGCACCGAGCCCGAGGTAGGTCCGCTTGAGCGCCCGCAGCTTGCGCAGCTCCCAGCGGTAGCTCACGAGCGCAGCGCCCATCAGGCACCCACGCTCAGCGCCAGCGGCTTCGGCTCCGGCTGGCGGTCTTCGGTCAGCGAGAAGAACAAATCCTCAAGGCTTGCGACGCGTTGGTGCAGCTCGATAACGCCGAGGCCTCCCTCGACGAGCGCGACAGAGAGCGCAGCGATCGCTTCCTCGTTATCTGCCGTGACCGCGATCCCAGGCTCGCCGTCCTCGCCACCATCCGGTTCGACAGGTGCCACGCCAGGTTGGGCGGTGCTGATCGCGAGGGCGCGCCGATCGTCTGTCGTGCGCAGCCGCCACACGGAGGAGGCGTTCTGCTTCAGCTCGGACAGCATGCCTTCGTACACGATGCGCCCGGCGCGGATGATCGCGACGCGGTTGCAGAGATCCTCGACTTCGTTGAGGAGATGGCTCGACAGGACGATCGTGATCCCCGAGTCAGCGAGGCGTCGCACGAGCTGACGCATGTCGCGCATCCCGGCGGGGTCCAGACCCGTTGCAGGCTCGTCGAGCAAAAGCAGGCGCGGGTCGCGCAGGAGAGCCGCCGCGATCCCAAGGCGCTGGCGCATGCCGTGCGAGTAGCCGCCGACGCGGTCGCGCGCGCGGTCTGCGAGTTCAACCGTCTCAAGCACCGAGTCGATCCGTCGGGCGCCCGCTCCCATGCGGTCCAGGCCGGCCAGCAGCTCAAGGTTCGCACGACCCGAGAGGTAGGGGTAGAACCGTGGCGCCTCCACGAAGCCCGCCACGCCGCGCAGTGCGTCCGTGCCGAGGAGCGGGTCGCGTCCGAACAAGCGCACCCCGCCGCTGGTGGGGCGGATCAGCCCTAGCATCATGCGCAGCGACGTCGTCTTGCCCGCCCCATTGGGGCCGAGGTAGCCGAAGATGTCGCCCGTCTGAACCGTGAGGCTGACGCGGTCTACGGCGACGATATCGCCGTAGACCTTGACCAGCTCGCGTGCCTCGATCGGAGGCGCGTCGGCATTGGCCGCAGCGCCCGCGCGAGCATCGTTCACAGTGCTCGTGCCGCGGCCTCCGCGGCGGCCGGCGGGACTGAGCCGATCACCGTGTACTGCACCCCACCTTGGCGGAACGTCAGGACCGTTCCAAGCGCCGTCGCCAGCTCATGGCCGGTGGAACCGTTGATCGAAACCGTGGGCAGCGATTCCAGCGTCTTTTCATGCGAGGAGGAGTCGGCGGCGCTCTCAAGCACCGCGATGCCGCCGAGTCCTTCGCCGTAGACGACCAGGGCCGCGTCCTTGGAGTCCACCGACGCCAATCGCACTTCGCGCTGTGGGAGGCCAACCAGCGTCGCGGGCGCAGCGACGTTGAAGGGCAGCGCGCTCTGCACCGCGGAGGCGCCTCTCACCACTTCGTCTCCGCTGTGGCCGGCGGCCGGCGGCGAAAGATTGACGACCTTTGCGCCGGACGGGATCGAAATCGCGAACGCGCTCGCTTCCACGGGGCCGTAGCCGATTTCGGTTGCCGCCAGTTCCAACACGGGAGAGGGGTTTCCGGCCGCGTACACCGCTGCCCGCAGAGGCGTGCCGTTGCTCGCATCCCAAGCGAGCTGGATCGACCCGAGCAAGCCTCCATCGTGCTTTGGCGCCACCTGGACTGTGTACGTCGCGCGGCCCGCGACATCGGAGGGAATCGCGCCTGAGACATTCGCGTCGGCGGCGAGCTGGACCAGCATCCGTTCGATCTCGGCGACGCTCGGGATACCCGACCCGTCCGTCGATGCTGGTTCTGAAGCGTGGCCGGGAAGGGCGAGCTTGTACACGGTGTCGCTCGTCGTGTCATACACGGTCACGTTCGTGCCATCCCAGAGAATCTCGACGTCGCCGCGTTCGGACTGCAACTCCAGCCGGACCCGGCCATCAGGGCTGGCCCAGAGGCGACCCGATCCACTCTCCAAGAGAGGGCTACCCTGCCCGACACTGGAGGATTCCACCAAGCGGTTCGTGAACTGGATCCTCGCGGTCATCCCCGCAACCCGTGGACCGGCCAACGCATCATGCAACGCCGCCGTCAGCGGCTTCGGCGCCGGCACCGGGCCGGATGAAGACGTGGCGGCCACCGCGATCGCCACACCGACGGCGAGCACGCCGATCAGCGACAACAGAACCAAGACGAGGCGGCGGGTGGGAGCACTGCGCAAGAAAGCAAACACGAGACCTTCCTTTTAGAGCGGGGGAACTGTCGTTGAAACGGTAGATGCCGTCTCTGAGGAAACCCTGACGAGGCACAGTGGGGCCCGCGGCGATCTCCCGCGGGCGCATCGCCGGCCCGATCTCCCAGCCCGCGACACCCGTCAGAGTTTCCTCAGAGACGGCACCTAAGGGTCTCACGCTGCGAAACCGTTTCCCAACGCAGAGAGGACGGGCCACCAAGCTCCATGAGAGATCCGAACGAGACGCTAGACATCGTCGCACGAGTCGCGCGATGGGCAGCGCAACACCGCCGGAGGGTGGCGATCGGCTGGCTCGCGCTGCTCATCGGTGCGCTTGGACTATCGGCTGGGCTGGGCACCAGGTTCGCCAGCGACTTCTCGCTCCCAGGCACGGAATCCCAGCGTGCTGCCGACCTGCTCAAGCGTGATTTCCCGGCCCAGGCTGGCGATTCCGACCAGATTGTTCTGGCTGTGCATGAAGGGACCGTGACCGACGCGGCGGTGCGTTCGCGGGTTATGCCGATGCTGACTGCAGTGGGGAACCTCCCTCACGTCACCGGCGTGATCAGCCCCTACACGGCGAAGGGAGCCTCGGCGATCTCCCCCGACGGCAAGGTCGCATTCGCGACCTTGACCTTCGACGAGCGCGCGGATGTGCTTCCGACGTCGGCCATCGAACGGGTCATCAGAGTTGCGGAAAGTGTGGGCTCGCCGAAACTTGAGGTGGCGCTCGGTGGTGATGCGATCGAACAGGTGCAGGGACCATCGCTCGGTACGGCCACACTCGTCGGCCTACTGGCCGCGATGATCGTGCTGTTCGTCACATTCGGGTCGCTGATTGCGATGGGCCTGCCGATCATCACCGCGCTGCTCGGACTCGGGACCGGCATCGGGCTGGCCGGGCTCGCCTCAAGGATCATCGTTATGCCCGATTTCGCGACACAGCTCGCGGCCATGATCGGCCTCGGCGTCGGGATCGACTACGCACTCTTCATCGTCACCCGCTTTCGCGAGAACTACCTCCTCGACGGTGACATCCAGGGCGCGATCCTCGGAGCGATGGATACCGCTGGCCGCGCCGTGCTGTTCGCGGGCATCACGGTGATAATCGCCTTGATGGGTCAGTTCGCCCTCGGTGTCGAATTCCTCTACGGACTCGCGATCGCGTCCTCGCTCGCCGTGCTGATGACGATGCTCGCCGCGCTTACCTTCCTGCCGGCCTTTCTGTCGCGGTACGGCGAGCGCATCGGCCGACGCCGCGGCCGATGGGCGCGTAATCAGCAGGCAACCGCTGCGCCGCCCCGGTTCTGGGGGCCTTGGTCGGCGTTCATCCAGCGTCACCCTTGGGAGGGTGCGATCGCGGGCCTAGCAATCATGCTTACGCTCTGCGCGCCAGCGCTCGCGCTTCGCTTGGGCAACAGCGACGCAGGCAACAACCCGCCCGGTCAAACCACCCGAGAGGCATACGACCTGCTCGCCAAGGGCTTCGGTCCAGGCTTCAACGGACCTCTCCAAGTGGTCGCGAGCCTTCCCCGCGCGAACGACGCAGCAACGCTCACGAGCATCGCGAGTGCGCTGCGCGCGAGCGGCGATGTCGCCTCCGTATCGGCACCTCGCATCAGCCCACGGGGCCTGACAGCGGTCTTCGATGTCTACCCACGCTCAGCGCCGCAGGCGCTCGCGACCACCGAACTCGTTAACACGCTGCGCAAGCGCATATTGCCACCCGTCGCAGCCAGCACCGCCGCGACGCTTCTCGTCGGCGGCACAAACGCCACCACGATCGACTTCACCCACGTGCTCTCCAGCAAGCTGCCGCTATTCATCGCAGTGGTCGTCCTGCTCTCCGCGCTGCTGTTGCTGGTGGTTTTCCGCTCACTCGTCATCGCCTTGCAAGCCGCGGTCATGAATCTGCTCTCAATCGGCGCCTCGCTCGGGGTGGTCGTCGCCATCTTCCAGTGGGGGTGGCTCGGCGGCCTCTTCAACGTGAAGGGCGCACCGATCGAGGCGTTCATCCCGGTGCTGCTGTTCGCGATCGTGTTCGGCCTCTCAATGGACTACGAGGTATTCCTCATCTCACGCGTCCACGAGGAGTGGACACGCACACACGACCCCCACGAGGCCGTCCGCCACGGACTCGCCTCGAGCGGGCGAGTAATAACCGCGGCGGCCACGATCATGATCTGCGTCTTCCTCTCCTTCGTCGTTGGAAACGACGACCGAGTTCTCCAGCTGTTCGGGCTCAGCCTCGCGACCGCCGTATTCCTCGACGCGTTCGTCGTCCGCAGCCTGCTCTTGCCTTCGGTGCTGCAGCTCCTCGGCCAGCGCACGTGGGCGCTGCCGAGCTGGCTCGATACGCGGCTGCCCCACATCGCGATCGACCGCGACTCAGGCACACCGCCGACCTTCGATCCGGGGCGAGCGGACGCCGTCACCGAATCCACCTGACCACCGGCTCACGGGCGCACCCAAGATCATGGCTGATTCAACCAACCAGCTCCGGGCCACGCGTGGGGTCTAGACGGGGTAAGGGCCCATCTGCTTGACGGTGAAGGGGTAGGCGCTGTTCTTGTCGGCACCGAGGACGTTCGGGGCCGCGACCCCGACGACGATGAAGACCCCTCCGACGATCCCGGCCTTGATCCATTCCTCGCGCGTGATCGGCGCCTCCGCCTTCGCTGAACGAATGTAGGCGGTGCCGATCGGGGCTTGGAGGAAGATCGCGCTCCAAGCACCCGGTGCGTACTTGGTGCGAAGGTAGATCGGCATCCCGACCCAGTGGGCGAAGACCTGGCCGAGCCCGAAGATCGACGCCGCTAGTCCGAGCCACTTCCGCCTGGGGAAGATGACGGGCGCGGCGTAGAGCGCGGTGAAGGACATGTTGGCGAGGGCCGCCGACTTTGCGTTGAAGGGGTAGTTGAGCGGCTGTTTGCTCTTGAACATGCCCGCGTTGACCTGGCCGGGGAAGTAGCCCGGTTCGACGTACTCCTCGACCTGGTGGGCGGCCATCGTCATCGAGTTCATGAT
>JBAWFB010000167.1:0-14184 GCA_049591495.1 Solirubrobacteraceae bacterium | reverse complement strand
GGACGCCACCCGTCATCAACGGGTGGCGTCCTTGGCAGTTGTGAAAATGGACACGCACAGTCAAGGAGTCACGCCGACTTCTGTGGTGAGAGAATGCTCAGCAGATGATGCACTGACCGCCGTTCGGCAGTTGCGAGCGCGCCAGAAAGAGATCGAAGATGCGTTGAGTGCCCAGGCGTTTCTGCTCGATCAGCTTGTATCGGGGATTGCCTGCGAGAAGCACGTGGACCAGCACAAGCGCGGGGTACGCTTGCCAGAGTCCCGTCTTCTTGAGCAGGTGCGGCAGCTACTGACCGGTGAGTGTGTTGAGGACACCGACCTTGGTTATGAACTAACTGCAGAGCATCTCGGAGTCATCGCAGGCGGCGCAGGAGCACAAGATGCGCTTCATTGTGTCGCTCAGCGTTTGGATCGTCGGCTTTTGAGTGTGGCATCTGGTGAGGGGACGATTTGGGCGTGGTTCGGTGGGCGGCGCAACCTTGATATGTCGGATGTGCAGCAGGCTATGTCAGAGCTCAAACAATCTGGTTCGGTGGAGGTAGACCGTGCTGAGGTGGGAGGTGGGGGTACATTGGCTGGGTTCGCAGACCTGTCATTTGCCGTTGGGGAGCCGGCACGCGGACTTGAGGGTTGGCGTGTCACCCACCAACAGGCCCAGGCGACACTGGAGGTGGTGCTGCACAAGCCGCGCAGGTTCACGCGCTACATGGATGTGGCATTGCTTGCCGCTGTGCTCAAAGACAAAATGCTTGCAAAGCTGCTGATCGACATCTATCTGACGCCATTGGAAGACTCACGCACGGGTGGCTTGGTCTTACGCCAGACGCTGCGTGCCTATATGGCTGCTCAACGCAACGTCTCATCCGCGGCGATCGTGCTGGGTGTCGCGCGCACTACCGTTGAAAGTCGGTTGCGCACCGTTGAAGATCGGATCGGGCGAGTTGCGCTTCAATCTTCGGCACAGTTGGAGGTGGCGTTGGGACTCGATGAGCTCAGCGTGCTCGCCATCACCACTGAGCATTCGGCTGTTTGGCGGGGCGCTGTAGGAACCAGTAAGTCCCACGATGGTGCGCTGCAACATGCGTAGGCTCGCAGGGCGATATAGCGCACATTGCCGTAGCGCCGCCCGACCAAGAACCAGTATTGATTGTCTCACGACTCGCTGAACGATATATGCGGGTCGCGTCTCACGCTAACGCGTTTTCTAAACAAGGAGGCAGCAATGGCGAAGTTCGCCCGTCGGATGATGGTTCCGATCGTAGCGGCGCTTACACTGTGGTGCGCCGTTCCGGCGCTCGCGGCGAGTACCAAGGCGCGATGGATGTTGGGCGGTACGCCCGTCACTGAATCGACCAGCACAACCTGGAAAGGGACGTTTACGCTGGTGGATTCAAAAGTGCCACTTCTAGGTTCCCAGAAAATAGCATGTGAAGATGAAGCTACTGGGTCGGTCAGCCCAACGGGTGCGGGTGGCATAACAAAATGGACCTCTTCGAACTGCTCGGGGACCATTGGATCGTATGTTTGCGAAAAAAGCAGGCCGATCACGGCCGAAGCGATGCATCTGCCATGGCACACTGAACTTGTCCTGGTGGAAGGGGCCGTCCGTGACGTGCTTGTGGGTGCCGGCAAAGAACCCGCAGGTTTCAAGATGAAATGCTATGTAGACGGTGGCGCCATGGGTGAAGACTCATGTAGCGGAACGCTCAGCCCTACCACCAACAATGTCTCGGGTGGTGTGACGGCGGTGTTCAACGCGAGCGAAAAACTCAACTGTGCGCAGGGAGGCTCAGGCAGTGGCACGCTCGAAGGCGGTCAGACTCTCGAATCCGGCTCCAAACTGAGTGTTCAAACGGAAGAACAACCTGTATGGCTTCTCAGAGGCACGCCGATGACGGAATCCAAGCCGGTCGAATGGAAAGGGACAATCAGCCTGGAAGACAAAAGCGCATCGATATATGGATCGGTTGGCGTGGAATGTAAAGACACAGCCAAAGGATCGGTTGGACCGAGTGCCGCGGGTGGAGTGACGGAATGGGCCATGTCGGGTTGTAAACCGATGGCGTCTTCTGTCTGCGAAAGCAACGCAAACGCGGTCATTGAAGGGCGGAACCTATCGTGGGCGACTGAACTGGCGGACATTAGTGGCGTCACCCGCAATCTGCTCAACGAGAGCGATGAAACCATACCGACGTTCGAGCTGAAGTGTGACGTGGAGGGCGAGATATCTATCACGGAATGCTTGAGAATACCCGGCACAGCCATGTCCAACATCGGTAGCGGTTACGGTGTAAGTGCTACTTTTAGTTCTGAAAGGATCACTTGCTCTCATGGTGGAGTGGGGGCTGGAGTACTCGAAGGCAGTCAGACGATCAGGCTCACCAGCCTTGAACAACTGGAAGTGAGCTAGCCACCACGGGCTATCGCATGTAGACGTGAGCGCTGCCGGTCGCAAGGCTGGCGGCGCTCACCAGTTTTCGTTGTCCCTAAGTTCAGCCAACGCCCTCCGCGTAAGCGCGCATCGCTTCGATCACCGGCGCCAGCCGTCGCCCACGCGTGGTCAGCCGGTACTCAACCGCAGGCGGGCTGGTGGGCAGCACCGTGCGCTCGATCAACCCAGCTCCCTCCAGATCGCGCAAACGCTCGGACAGCATCCTGGGGGAGATGCCTGCGACTGCCTCGGCGAATTCGTTGAAGCGCTGTGCTCCCGTCAGCGCCGCGTAGATGATCGACAGCTGCCAACGCCGCTCCAAGAGGTCCGCCGCTTGGCGGACCTCCAGCGGGACCGGCTGACATCTGCTGCGAGCGCCGCGCGACATCGAACGTAACTCCCGTTAGGAGAGCTGTGCGACGTTGGGCGCGGGCTCGAGCGCGAGGTCGAGCACTTCCTGGACGCTCATCACCGGGTGGAAGCTCATCTGCTCGCGCACCTCATCGGGGATGTCGTCGAGATCGCCACGGTTACGCTCCGGCAGGATCACATCGGTGAGCCCGGCAGCATGGGCTGCGAGCACCTTCTGCTTGAGCCCGCCGATTGGTAGCACGCGGCCCTGCAGCGTGACCTCTCCTGTCATGCCCACCGTGTGCTTGACCGGGCGCTCTGAGAGCAGCGAGGCGAGCGCGGTGACCATCGTCACACCCGCGCTGGGGCCGTCCTTGGGGATTGCTCCAGCCGGTACGTGCACATGGAACTCGCGGTTCTCGAAAGCCGACTCCTCGATGCCGAGCTCCTCGGCGTGGCCGCGCACGTAGGAGAGTGCGATCCGCGCCGACTCCTTCATCACGTCGCCCAGCTGTCCGGTCAGCACCAGACCATTGCCGCCGGAGCCGCCGCCCTTCATGGCGGTGGCCTCGATGAACAGCACGTCCCCGCCGGTACCGGTGACGGCCAGGCCGGTGGCCACGCCGGGCGTGGCTGTCCGGGCCGCTGACTCCTGGAAGAACTTCTGGCGGCCCAGCGCGTCGCGCACGACCTCCAGGTCGATATCGACTGGCGGCTCCACCTCGCCGGAGGCGATCCGGGTGGCGGTCTTGCGCAGCACCGTGCCCAGCTCGCGCTCGAGGTTGCGCACACCCGCCTCGCGCGTGTACTCGGCGACGATCGTGCGCAGCACATCGTCGGAGACGCTCACCTCGTCCTCGCGCAGACCGTTGCGGTCGCGCTGGCGCGGCCACAGGTAGCCCTTGGCGATAGCCAGCTTCTCCTCTGAGGTGTATCCGTCGAAGCGGATCACCTCCATACGGTCAAGCAACGGTCCGGGGATCGTGTCGGCGACGTTGGCGGTCGCGATGAACATGACCTGGCTCAGGTCCAGCTCCACGTCCAGGTAATGGTCGCGGAAGGAATGGTTCTGGGCCGGGTCGAGTACCTCCAGCAGCGCGGCCGAGGGGTCTCCGCGCCAATCGGCGCCGACCTTGTCGACCTCGTCGAGCAGGATCACCGGGTTCATCGTGCCGGCATCGCGCAATGCGCGCACCAGTCGTCCTGGCAAAGCGCCGATATAAGTGCGCCTGTGCCCACGGATCTCCGCCTCGTCGCGCACGCCGCCGAGCGACATGCGCACGAACTCGCGTCCCGTCGCGCGGGCAATCGACTCACCGATCGAGGTCTTGCCGGTTCCCGGAGGTCCGATCAGCGTCAGGATCGCGCCTGACTTGGGA
Source organism: Solirubrobacteraceae bacterium (assembly GCA_049591495.1). Classification (GTDB taxonomy): domain Bacteria; phylum Actinomycetota; class Thermoleophilia; order Solirubrobacterales; family Solirubrobacteraceae; genus Palsa-744. The sequence goes on along the minus strand of JBAWFB010000167.1, from coordinate 10,023 downwards.
TCAGCCTCGATGCCGCGGTCCTGGCGCAGCTTGCGCACAGCCAGATACTCGGTGATGCGGTCCTTCACATCCTCCAGACCCTCATGGTCGGCGTCGAGCACCGCGCGTGCCGCCACTGGGTCCAGGTGCTCCTCAGAGCGCTTGCTCCACGGCACCGCTATCAACCAGTCCAGGTAGGTGCGGATCATGCTCGACTCGCCGGTCTGCTCGCCCATCCGCTCCAAGCGGCCGAGCTCCTTGAGCGCCTGCTCCTGCACGTCCTCAGGCATCTCCGCGGCCTCGATCTTGGCGCGGTACTCCTCGACGATCGAACCCTCGTCCTCGCCGAGCTCCTTGCGGATCGACTCCATCTGCTTGCGCAGGAAATACTCGCGCTGCTGCTTGTCGGCGCCCTCCTGCACGTCCTCGCGGATGCGCTTGCGCACCTGCAGCTCGGCGAGGCTGTCGCGTTGTAGCTTGACGGCCAGCTCGAGCCTGTCGGTCACGCTCAGCGTGCGCAGCAGCTCCACCTTCTGCTCATAAGTCAGGTTGGGGGAGTAGCCGGCTGAGTCGGCCAGTGGGCCGGGCTCGACGATTGCGCGCAGGAACGCCGCGATGCGTCCGTCATCGCCGCGCAGCTCGAGGATCTCCTCGACCACCGCGCGGTATTCGCGCTCGAGCTCGCGTGTGCGCTTGTCGACCGGCACGTCGTCGGGTCGCTCGTCGACCTCGACGCGCAGCTCTCCTTCGGGGCCTGTCTGCGCGGCGCCGATCAGCGCGCGGTGCTCTCCTGAGAGCGCCACCGCATGGGCGCCGCCGGGCAGGCGCAGCTGCTCGGAGACCTCGGCGATCGTGCCGACCTCCAGAAACTCGTTCTCGTGGCGCGGAACGAGCACGACGCGCTCGTCATCGCCGACGTCGACGGTGAGCGTGATGCCCATGCTTGGGAACACGACTGTGTCATCGAGTGGAATCAGGCGCAGCAGCGGCTTGGGCTCCTGCGACAGTGGGTCTTGAGAAGGGGGGGTGGGTTGTGTCGAAGCCATCGGTATACGCTCCATATAAGCTTACGAAAGTGTAGTTAGTATAGCCCGCCTCGGCGAGATTTCAAGAGCCCGAGAAGAACGGGCGTGGCCACAGCTTTCGTGCCCGCACGACGTTGACCTCGGCGGCCAGCACGGTGACCTCGCCGCCCAGATACAGCCACGTGAGCAGCCCGAGCACAAACGCAAACAAGCCCGAAGTGTCCTTGGCGTGGCGTACCACGTGACCCACGTAGAAACCGCCAACGTGCTCCAGGAGTTGCCACAGCACTGCGGCGACAATCACGCCGGGGATCAAATCGCGCGTGGGGATCTCCTCGGCGGTGAGCATCCGGAAGGCCGTGAAAAACAGCAGCAGGTTCGCTGCCAGTGCGATCGCGATGCCTCCTAGTACGGCCCCAACGCCAGCGGTCTGTGCGGTGACCGCGCCCGCGGCGACCGTCGAGATGATGCTGAGCACCCCGAACACCGCCAGCAATCCCAGGCCGCGCAAACGCCAGGCAAGGAAGCCGAGCTGGCGCTTACGCGGGATCTGCCACACCTTGTTGAACGCGCTCTGCGTAGCGCCGGTTATGCCGAGGCCCGCAAGCAACGCCCCCACAAGCCCGATCGCCAGCGCGAGGACGCTCCCTTTCAGCGAATGCACATTGGCCTGCAGCTGGGTGCCAATGATCGGGAACTGGCTGAGCGTCGAATGCAGCACGCTGTCGCGCGTGCTGGGACTGCCCTGCAGCACGAACCCGAGCACAGTGACGAACACCAACAGCAATGGAAACAGTGAGAAGAACCCGTAGTAGGCGATCAGCGCCCCCATCTGACTGGCCTGGTCATCGTCGAAGCGCTTGATGACGGCCATTACGAAGCCAAGTCGCGGGCTGCGCTGCTGGTAGCGGTCGAAGGCCTGCAGCCACCCACGCAGAGGACCGGAGAGGCTCATGAGCCGCCCGCGTGAGAGCGCATCGCCGAGATCATCGCTTTTGACAAAGGCGCAAGCAAATTGGAGGGGGGTCTCATAGGCACTCTCACCGACATGCTTACGTGTCTACCCGACAGGAGAGCGTCACACGGCCAATTGCGCGACTGACGGGGGTCGCCAAGCCCGGGCGGTGCGGCTCGCTCGACGGCACCGACGCGGTGGCGCTTGTCGCACGTTCGCGCCGCGAGCGATTGCTGGCGGTCCATCGTTATCGCCTCACACGTGAGGACCTCGAGGACTGTTACAGCCAGGCGACGCTCGAGCTGCTGACTCGCGCCAGCCGCAGAGAGGGATTCTCGAGCAACGCCCACGTCGCCAATGCGCTCGAGCAAAGATTTCTGTCGCGCATCCACGACCGTCGCCGTGCGCTCAGCGGACGCAGCCCAATCGAGGCGGCGATCGCAACGGCGCTACCCCTCGGGGGTGGCTGGCAGGGCGAAGTCGAGATCCCCGACGCGCGCGCCGACGTCGAGCGGCTGACGATGCTGCGCCACGATCTGCATCGCATCGGTGAGCTCTCACGTCAACTCTCACCCGATCAACGACTGGTGCTCGCCAGTCAGCTGGCGGGCGAGACCGAGCCTGGCGAGTTCTGCCGTGTACATGGTTGGTCTTTGGAAAAGTACCGCAAGGTGGCCCAGCGAGCACGTGCGCGACTCGCGCGACTGCTCGCCGGCGACGTTGCCTGTCCCGCCGGGGCCCATCGGTCGGATCAGAAGGCAGGGACCCACCTATGAACATCCCTCGCCCACCACATAGGTGCGTCCCCTGGGACGCCGCAGATCGGTTGCCGAGACGATCGCGCGGCGCTTCCACCGATCGGAGATCAATACCCCATTCGGGGTACGTAGTGGGATCTCCGATCGGCCAGCACGTGGGCGGCCGGGAGCGGGATATCTCCCCATCTCTGCTCCCGGCCGCACGCGTGCTTGATCGCTGTTGCGCGGGGGAGCCAACGTGATGCTCTGGCGCCGGGCTCCACGCGCGGTCTACCGCGTGTACGGAGAAGACGAGTACCTCGACGGGAACGAGGTAGGACTCGAGCAGAGCACCAATCCCATCTCCGGCGGTGAACACGCAGCCGAGGACCGACACACCGCCGCACACCCGAGACGACTCGGCTTGCGCTCGGGCCGGCTCGTCGGCATCGGCTTGTTTGTCGGGGTCGCCGTGTGTGCGCTCGGCCTTGTCGTGGTCAACGCGTTGCATCGGCCGTCGGGCACGACACGGTCGGGCTTCGTGCAGCACACGCACAACGTTCCTGCGGGCTACGCATCAACCGGTTCCGCCAGCTCCTCCGTTGGGGCTATTGCTTCGACCGAAGCAAAACACAAGAGAACTCGCCCCTTGCGCGACGGTGCCCAGGTGAAGACACATAGCTCCATCGGTGGTTCTGCGACGACCGGCCACGGGCCAGATACACGTGCCTCGGAGGTCTTCACGCTCACGCGTCCACGACCCACCGGCACGCGGTTTGCGGCCACGCGGTCCGTGGTGTCTACATCGAGTGCGGTGTTGGCCGAGCCCGACCAATCTCAGCCCTCAATGTCCTTGGGCTCACCGCCCGAAGCTGCCTCACTGGTGGCGGAGCGCGAGTTCGGCTTTGAACAGTGAACCCTGTGTCGAACCTCAACGTCCCCACACACGCCACGGTCATCGTGCGGCGCGCTCAATGTGGCGCATACGCCTCGCGCGCGAGCTGCCGCGTTATCTGCTGCAGGGGTTGGCAGTGGCCGGTCTGCTCGCGAGCACGCGCTTTGCGATCGATCCGCCGCGGCCCGTGATCGCCGGTTCTACTTCGCCAGCCTCGGCGGTCGTCGATCGCGCCGCAGAAGGCTTCGCCACGCTGTTTGCGCGTCGCTATCTCACGTGGGACTCCCGCGAACCCGAAGCCCACCGGCTCGCGCTCGCTCCGTTTGTCAGCTCCTCGATGGAAGAGGAAGCCGGTTTGCGGCCGCCGGAAAACAGCGAGCAGCAAGTGCAATGGACTCAGGTGGTGCAGTCTCGAGAACCGGTTTCCTACGAGCACGTCTACACAGTCGCTGCCCAGACCGACACGGCCGGTCTGCTCTACCTGACCGTCAGCGTTCTGCGCGAGTCCAACGGTCGATTGGCGCTCGCCGGCTATCCGGCGTTCGTCGGTGCCCCCGCATCAAGTGTGGCGGCCCTTCCCGAACACCAACATGAAGTCGAAGACCCCGCGCTTAGAACAGTGGCGACGCGCGCCCTGCGCAATTACCTGGACGGCTCGGAATCTGAGCTCGCAGCCGACCTCAGCGCTGGCGCTCGCGTATCGCTCCCTGGTCTCACACTCGCGCTCGAGTCGCTCGACAGCCTCAACTGGCTCACCCCCGGACGCTCACTGCTCGCCGTGGTGCGCGCGCGTGACCAACGCGGGGCGCAATACACGCTCGGCTACGAACTTGACGTCCTGGCCGACGCCGGGCGCTGGGAGATCTCGGCGATCCAGATGAATCCCGATAGCCAGGGCGGCCCCTTTTAGCAACGAGGGCGAAGTCGTGTCCAGAGAGCCAAAACGTGTCCACACACAACCGGTCCAAACCGCAAGTAAAGGAGAACAAGGATGTACAGATTCAGCACAGCATTTACCCGCACGCGAGCGTTGCTGGGAACCGTCGTGGTGACACTCTCTGTGATTGCCTGCATTGCGATGCCAGCCTCCGCGCTGGCGGCATCGGCACCGGTGGCAGCCATCGCCGTGCCGACGCTCGCGGCTGCGGCGGGCTCCGGCGAAGAAACTGGCTCGCTCGAATCGGCGGCCAGCAAGGCAAGTGAAACAGGACGCAAGATCGCTATGAGCCTGATCGCGCTGGGCTTCGCGATCGCCTCGATCGTGCTCGCGTTCAAGCGCGACTTCAAGGAGGCCGCGGGCATCTTCGCGGTGGGACTTGTCGCGATTCTGCTCGCCACTCCCGCGGGTGTGAACGTGCTGCAGGACACCGTCAACACGCTGTTCGGGGCCTCCTGACCGGCACTCGGGCACCGGACGATTTCGAGTCGTGGGCCGCTGATGGAGATCCGCTCCTACAGAACCGTGTTCGACCTCGAGCGGCGCATCTATCGCATCGACCGCTTGCGGCTCAATCCGGGAGGGGTGCCGCTACGCGGGATCGTCTACTTCATAGCGATCCTCGTCATGAGCCTGCTTGCCGGCCGTCTGCCGTTGATCGGGCTGCTGGCAAGCACGCTCCCGTGGTACCTACGCGATCTCGCGGTGCCCGGCGGCATAGCCGCTCTGTTGACGATGATCCGGGTTGAGGGGCGCCCGTTTCATTTGGCGGCGCTCGCCCTGGTCCGCTACGGCGCCCGTCCGCGTGAGCTGGCCGGCCTACGACCGTATACAGCGCGCGATCGCCACTGGCGACCAGGCGAGCTGGTGCTGCTGCCGGATGGATCGGACTCGTGCTTTCGCCGCTTGCGCTACACCGGCCCGGGGGCGGTGCTCATCAGCGCCGCACACGTCCGCGCCGAGTTGGGCGGCCGCTCGCTGAGAAGGATGGCGCGACGCCCGAACGTCACGATCCACGCGCTGCCGGGTAGGCCAGCTCCCACGCGCGGCCAGGTGATCGCGCTACGAGACGGCGCTCGATTGCGAGTCGGGCGGTAGGCGATGGGGCGAGGTGTAATAGCCAATCGAGGCGAGCGCACTGCGAAACGGATTGCAATCGCGGGCTCGTCAGGCCGATGAGCTCATCACCGATCTCCTTTGTCTATGGCAACCTCGTGTTCGGAGCGAGCCTCGACGACGCATGGGCGGCGTTCTCGATCCCCAGCTCCTCCTACGAGTGGCTGTCCGAGGAGGCCAAGCGTGCGCGCCTGCTCACGCTCGTCGGCGCTCTCGAGGCGATCGGAGCCGACATGCAGATTCTGCGCGTGGGGCGACGCTGGGACCTGGAGGGCTATCTGGGTGAGCTCGAGGAGGCGGGCCAAGGCGCACAGGCGCGCGCAAATCGTGAGTACGCACGCGAACACGCCCACGGGTTGCAAGAGGTGGGCGCCGCGCAGCCGGCTGTGTTCTTCCTCGTCAGCTTGCGCGAGCCCGAGCGCGATGTCGCCTCCTATGTCTCACAGGCCGTCGAGCGGCACCCGCGCGAGTGGCTGCGCTCACTTACCAGTGCGCTCGCGATGCGCGACAAACGCCTGCTCAGGGCCTCGGAGCTTGAGCGCGCGCGTGTGCGAGCCGACCAGGTCCACGCGCGCCTCGGCGACTTCTTGAGTGCGCGACCTGCGCGCGGGGTCGAGCTGCAGTGGCTCGTTCGCCGTGCGTTCTGCCGGGGGCTGGGGGAGCCCGTCGTGGATGGCCTGCACGAGCCGCGCGCGCTCACATTCGAACGCAACGGCGAAGCTCTGCTCGCCCCGCTTGAGGGCGATGTGCTGCGTTGGATGGACGGACATGTCGCTCACCGTGGGCGTGTCCTGCGCATCGAGTCCGAGCTTGGCGTGAGCTGGCAGGCGCAGCTGGTGCTCGGGGCGCTGCCCGAGCGTGCGACTTTCCCAGGACCGCGAGTGGAGTTGATGTTCGCGCCCGCGGAGAGCTTGCCGTTTGCCGTCGACCTGTCGCTGAACGCGCGCTTTTTGCCCAACGAGCTCGCGCTGCGGATCGCGCGTCGGCGCGTGCAGGATGCCGATCAGATCGTGCGCGCCGAGTCAGACGGAGACCAGGGGGTGTCGGATCTCGGCTACCAGCGCACCCAGGAGGCACGCGACCTGCTCGCTTATCTACAGGCGTCAAGCCGTCCACCGCTACTGCGCGCGACGCTCGGTGTGGCGATCGGCGCCAGCAGCGAGGAGGAGCTATCCGAGCGCGTGGAGATGTGCAGGCGCGCATACGGCGAGATCCGCTTGCACCGCCCACTCGGCGACCAGCTTGCCCTGTTTCTGCAACACCTCCCGGCGCAGCGCACACGGGTGGCCGGCTACGACGACACGCTCACCACTGAGCAGGTCGCAGCGATGATGCCGACCGCAACCCACGCCGTCGGCTCGCGTCGCGGCTTCTACCTGGGGCACACGCTCACCGGTTCCCGCCAGCCCGTTCGCTTCAACTTGCGCGAGGGCTCCGACAGCGACGGCAACACGGCGATCCTGAGTGTTGGCGCGCTCGGCTCGGGCAAGACAACACTGGCACAGAAGTTGAAGTGGGAGGGATTTCTGCAGGGTGCTCGCGTGATCGACTGCGACCCAAAGGGCGATCACCGTTTCCACCTGCTTGAGGAGGTGGCCCCGCACGTGGAGACGATCGCGCTGCGCCCCGATCCGGCGCTGCGCGGAATGCTCGACCCGCTACGTGTCGCGCCCGAGCATCTACGCCAGGACGCGACGGTGTCGTTTCTACGCGATCTGCTCCCGGTACGCGCCGATCCAGCCTGGGAGACGGCGGTCGTTGGCGCGGTGGACCGCGTGATGCGTCGCGCGCAAGACCCAACCTGTCTGGAGGTCGTACACGCCCTGTGTGAGGGGCCGCCCACAGATGAGCAGGTCGGCAGGGCGCTTGACGTCTATGCCCGCTCCGGGCTCACCCAGCTCGGCTTCGCCGATCCGGCGGTCAAGCTCGCGCCGGTTGGGGGCTGTCAGGTGACCTACATCCCGATCCGCGACCTGCCAGGGCCGCAGCCCGGCACGCCTCGCGCGGAATACACCCAGGCCGAGCGTGTCGGCCAGCAGATCGTGCGTCTGATCGCGATGTTCGCGATGCATCTGATGTCGCATGAGCGTGGCCGTTTGAAGCTGTTCTCATTCGACGAGGGTTGGCGGCTGCTGGGCGACCCTGTCGGACGCACCCTGCTTGCCTCGCTGCAGCGGATGGGGCGCTCGGAGCTGGCGGTGCCAATCGTCAGCACCCAGCTGGTCACCGATGCGCTGATCGGCGAGCGCGAATCGCTTGAGAACCTGCTCGGCGCGACGTTCGTGTTTGGGATGCGCTCCGAGGCCGAGGCAGCGCGTGCGCTTGCGCTGCTCGGACTCGACCCTGAGGATCGACGCGCGCGCGAGCGGTTGCTCGAAATGGAGGCCGGTCGCTGTCTGCTGCGCGATCACAGCGGGCGCGTGGAGGCAATCCAGGTGGATGTTGTTGCGCCCTCGTTGCTGCGCGCCTTCTCCACGACGCCAGAACGCACCTCGTGAGCGACGCGCGCTCTTCATCCACGTCGCTTCGCACGGCCGGTTTGATCTGCGTGCTCGGATCGTTGCTTGCGGTTGGTTTGTTTACGGGTGAGGCGGCGCGCGCCGCAACCATCTACTCCTACCAAGCCAAGTCACCGTCGAGCACGGGTGACTCGCAGCGGGCCTCCGCCACGCGGCACTCGGCGCCCGTACTCTCTCCCAGGCCTACCCAAACCGTTCCACGCGCGCAGTCAACTCCTCCCCGGGCACCCAGCGGGCCGCCCTTGAATGTGGGGAGTACAGGCGAACAGGGTCCCTCAGCCTCGGCTCCGCCCAGCGGAGAAGACGCGCTCACCGGCAATGGCCTGGGCAGTCCGTTGTGCAGTGCGCCGGACGAGCTGCCGCTCAGCGCTCGACAGAACTGTGAAACCGCCGACTTCATCGCGGCTTCAGACCCAACCGGTGACTACGCGTATGACGTCAACATCAACACCGGCATCGGCGATGTGAGCAACGACCTGGACGTGACGATTCAGAATCTCGCGAGGTCTGGATGGATGACGTTCGTTGCGGTCGCGCACGGGCTGATCGTGATGTTCGAGTGGTGCTATTCGCTGAACCTGCTAAGCGGCGCACTATTGAGCGAGGTCACACGTGCGCTGCACAACTCGCGGTCGATGTTCACCGAGCCATGGCTTGCGTTCGTGCTGTCGATTGCCTCGGTGCTCGCCGTTTATCACGGTCTCATACGCCGCCGCGTCGCCGAGACGCTTGGTCAGGCGCTGGCGATGCTCGCGATGATGGCAGGCGGTCTGTGGGTGATCGCCGATCCGGCGGCCACGGTCGGAGCGCTTGAGCGGTGGACCAATCAGGCGAGTCTCGGCACGCTCGCGGTCGTAGCGAGCGGAACGCCGAGTCAGCCCGAGCGCACGCTTGCGGGCGACATGCAGACGTTGTTCGGCGGCGCGGTCACAGGACCGTGGTGCTTTCTGGAGTTTGGTGAGGTCGAATGGTGTCGCTCGCCGGCTGCGCTTGACTCCCGCTTGCGTTCCGCCGCGCTTGTGATCGCGCGCCACGAGCAATCGCAGAGCGGCTGTCCGTCGCTTTGCGGCTCCAACCAGAGCGCCAAGGACAGGACGCTCGCTGCCAGTGCTGCCCTGCTGCGTATAGCTCAGACCAACGCGCAGCTGTTTCTGGCACTGCCGGCGAACGAAGCGCAGCGCAACTCCGTCACCACCGAAGGGGCACTGTTGAACGTGCTGTGCGGCGGTGGCAAATCGGCCGACAAATGCTCTGGGCCGACTGCCGCACAAGCCGAATTTCGCAGCGAGAAGGGCACCGAACCGCGTGTCATTGGCCTCGCACTGATATGGGCCGGCGGCCTGGGGATGCTGCTGCTGTTTGGCTTCATCGCGCTGCGGCTGCTGATGGCTGCGGTGTACACGCTGTTCTACCTGCTGCTGGCCCCCGCAGCAGTGCTCGCACCAGCTCTGGGCGACGGCGGCCGCTCGGCTTTTCGGACGTGGGCAATGCGTCTGATCGAGGCACTCGTCGCAAAGCTCATCTACTCGTTCCTGCTTGGCGCGGCGCTGATGATGACGAGCACGCTGCTTGACCTCAGCGTGCTCGGATGGTTGTCGCAGTGGCTGTTGATCTCAGCCTTCTGGTGGACGGCGTTCTTCAAGCGCGGACAGATGGTTGGGCTGATCGAAGGTAGGACTCGAGGTGCCGGTGCCGGCCAGGGCCGCTCGCTCGCCAGACGTGCAAAAGAGGCGCTTGAGACGCCGCGGATGGCGCTCGCTCCCGCGCTCTGGGCATGGCGCAGGCTGCACTCGCCGGCGCCCGGTCCCGAGCAGCTGCACAGGCGCACGCAGGCGGCGCACGAGACGACACGCAAGCGAG
>JBAWFB010000166.1:0-2608 GCA_049591495.1 Solirubrobacteraceae bacterium | reverse complement strand
GTCCCCACGCGCACGCCGCGGCGCCGGCCGCTGGTCGAGCGCGTGGAGAGCACCGGGCAGCCCACCAGACTCGCGAGCCCTCGCCGCCGGGCGCCAGTCATCCAGATACACGACGTCTCGAAGGTGTTCGAGCTGGGAGAGATCCGCGTGCACGCGCTGCGCAACGTGTCCCTGCGGATCGACACTGGCGATCTCGTGGGGATCATGGGCAGCTCGGGCAGCGGCAAGAGCACGCTGATGAACATCCTTGGGTGCCTCGACATACCCACCAGCGGGCGCTACCTGATCGACGGGGTGGACGTGAGCCACATGGACGAGGACGATCTCGCCGACCTGCGCAACCGCAAGATCGGCTTCGTCTTCCAGAGCTTCAACCTCGTGCCGCGCACAAGCGCGATCGCCAACGTGGAGCTGCCACTCGCCTACGCGGGCCTGGGCCGCGCCGAGCGTCACCGTCGCGCCGAAGCGGCGCTCGCCTCGATGGGCATGGCCAACCGCATGCACCACCTGCCCTCCGAGCTCTCCGGCGGCCAACAGCAGCGCGTGGCGGTGGCGCGTGCGATCGTCACCAACCCTTCGCTGATCCTCGCCGACGAGCCGACCGGCAACCTGGACTCCCACTCCACCGAGGACGTGCTGCGCATCTTTGGGCACCTCAACGAAGAAGGGCGCACCGTGGTGCTGATCACCCATGAGCCCGACGTCGCCGAGCAGTGCAAGCGGGTAATCCGGCTGGGCGACGGTGAGATCCTCGAGGACGGTCGCTCACTTGGCGTGCACGATGCTCCACCCGTGCTGCACGCACAAAAGTCGGCTCACCATTCCCTCACCGTGGGCTCAGGCGGAGCACAGGCATGATCGCCCAAAAATCGACCCATCGCAGGATCGCTGGAGCCACGCTCGGAGCATTGTCATGATCGGTCCGGGAACGCTGCGCATTGCCTGGAGCGGGATCACCGCTAACAAGCTGCGCTCGGGCTTGACGATCCTCGGCATGACGATCGGGGTGGCGTCGGTGATCATCCTGATCGCCGTCGGTAATGGCTCCTCCAAGGCCGTGCAGTCGAGCATCGACAGCCTCGGCACCAACGTGCTGATCGTGATGCCAAGCGGGGGTGGCTTTCGCATCGGCGCACGCGCGGCCGCGAGCGCTGCGGGGACGGTCTCGCTGACAAAGCAGGACGCCGAAGCCCTGCAGAATCACAGCCTCGCCCCGGACGTCAAGAGCGCCTCGCCCGTGGTCAATGCCACCGATGCGAAACTTGTGTATGGCAGCTCCAGCTATGAACCATCCTCGTTCGTGGGCACCACACCCTCCTATCTGGGCGCCCACAGCTACAAGATCGCCGAAGGCTCCTCGTTTACCTCCGCGGACGTCAGCCAGCACAAGCGCGTGGCGGTGATCGGACAGACCGTCGTGCAGGAACTGTTCGCCGGGCAGAGCGCCGTCGGGCAGAACATGAAGGTCAACGGCAGCAACTTCGAAGTGGTCGGCGTGCTCGCCTCCAAGGGCTCCAACGGGGCCACCAACGAGGACGACGTCGTGATGGCCCCAATCACCACTGTGCAGAACACGCTTACCGGCGCCGGGCCGATCGACTCGATCACCGTGCAGGCCACCTCTGAGTCCTCGCTGAACGCCGCCGAAGCGCAGGTGTCGACGCTGATCGAGGAACGCCACAAAATCAAGGACACCGCAGAACCAGGCTTTGAGGTTCTCAATCAGGGGTCGCTGCTGGAAGCCTCAAGCTCCACCAGCGGCGTGTTCACCACACTGCTCGGCGAGGTAGCCGCGATCTCGCTGCTGGTGGGAGGGATCGGCGTGATGAACATCATGCTCGTGAGCGTGACCGAGCGCACGCGCGAGATCGGCATCCGCAAGGCGATCGGCGCCAGACGCAGCGACATTCTCACCCAGTTCTTGACCGAGGCTGTGCTGGTGTCGCTGATCGGTGGGCTCACCGGCGTGCTGGTGGGCGTGGTCGGCAGTCAATTCGAGATTGCCGGCGTACACCCCGAAATCGCCACCTACTCGATCTTCCTCGCCTTTGGAGCAGCGGCCCTCTCGGGCCTGTTCTTCGGCACATATCCGGCTGCGCGAGCCGCCTCCCTACGACCGATCGAAGCGCTGCGCTTTGAGTGAGCAATCTTCACCCCACGAGGAGCCCGTCATGCCCCACGACCAGTCCACCACCGACGACGCCCCGTCACAGGACGCGGCCGCCCAGACGCACGACACGGACATCCAAACACCGGATGTGTCCATCAGGGCACCCGAGACACACATCTACGAGCCCGTCGACGAGCGGGAGGAGTGGATCGAGGGACCGATCGAGGACGAGCTGCCGCGCAGACCCCGCCGCCGGTTGCTGGGGGTGGGTGCGAATCCCATTCCTCTCATGCTGATCGGTGTGCTGCTGATCGCGTGCGGTTTCATCGGGGGCGTGCTCCTCGAGAAGGGCGAAAGCTCCTCCTCGAGCGGCCCGAGCGCCTCTGGCAGCCTGGCTTCCCGCTTTGCGGCGCTGCGCTCCGGCGCGAGCGCCACGGGAGCGAGCGCAACGGGCGCCGGAACAACCGGCACTGGAACAACGGGCGCCGGGGCCACTGG
>JBAWFB010000165.1:0-19197 GCA_049591495.1 Solirubrobacteraceae bacterium | reverse complement strand
CGCGAAGCGGCGCGCACGACCTCCGGCAGCCCCGCCCCCGACTCGACCGCCTCAGTGACGGCATCAAGCCCAACGAGCTCAGACATTCCTGTCCCTCGCTCCGCGAGGATGGGAATAGATGGGGAGGGCGCTCAAGCTCAGCCCCAGAAGTAAACGGCGGCGAGCGCGGCGAGCACGCCGGCGCCGACGAACACTCCGAGCACATACAGCGACAGCACGGTCGCCGCCACCCGTTGCCACACGCGCGAGTAGGAGCCCCACGCAGGCACCAGGATCAGGCCGATGTACAGCGCCAGCCCGAACACGCCTGCGCAGGCAGCGACCAGATCTGTGATGTCGGTTGTGCTCATGAGATTTGCCAGCGTGTGATGTTGCTCATCGCATCCGGAGCTTCACGAGCCCGCATTGTTGCGCACGGGGGCGTTGGATACCTGCCCATAGCTCGCGTCCACCGACACAGCCGCCAGCGGCGCCGGCTCGCGCCCCGCCAATCCCGCCGCCGCCCGCTCGGCCCGCACGAGGCCGTTGGCTCGGGCGAACAGTCCCACAACAGTCGGACCGGAGCCGCTCACGAAAACCACCTCCGCCCCCGCGTCGCCTGCCTGTGTGAGCGACCGCTCGATCTCCGGACACAGTGCGATCGCGGCTACCTGCAGGTCGTTGTGCAGTAGATCCTTCCCATTCGGCAGCGCCGCTCCCAGCTCCAGCTCTCTTCGCAACGCCTGGAGACGCTCTCCCAGATCGAACGTGTCGGGCGCCGGCCCGAGCCTGTCCGCCTCCGCGTAGACAGCGGCGGTGGACAATCCCGTGGCCTGTGCCAACACGAGCACTCCAACGGGCGACACGGGATCGGGGAGCCGCTCCAGCAGCTCCCCGGCGCCGCTTGCCAGCCAGCGTCCGGGGGTCACCTGCGCCGGCACGTCGGCACCCAACTCCGCCGCGAGCGCCTGCAGCAGATCGTCGTCCCCGAGTCCCGAAGCAGCGCGCGCCAACCGCAGCGCCGCCGCTGCATCCCCGGATCCCCCCCCGAGTCCTGCCGCCACTGGAACGTGCTTGTCTATCTCCAAACGCAACGGGCCCACGTCCCAGCCGGTGGCCTCACGAAACAACCCGAGCGCACGGTCCGCCAGGTTCTCGCCCTCCACGCCCTCACACACCACCTCGTCGCCTTCGGCGCCGCCGGGCGCCGCCTGCAGCGTCAGCTCGTCGGCGAGTGAGATCGACTGCATCACGCTTGCCAGCTCGTGGCGGCCGTCCGGACGTACCGGGCCGACGAACAGGCCCAGGTTGATCTTCGCCGGGGCCCGCGCGCACAGGGGGAGCACCGTCATCGCTCAAGCGCCTCCGCAAGCGCCACGAACTCGGGGGGGCTCAGCCGCTCGGCACGCACATCCGCGGGGTGTCCCAGCTCGACCAGCGCCGCGCGGATCCGCTCGCGCGTGTGCTGCGATCCGGCCAGCACCAGCGAGCGTGCCAGCGCCTTGCGCCGGTGCGCAAACGCCGCACCCACCAGCCGGCGCACCTTCGAAGATGCCGCCGGGCCGCCGCGCACGATCTTCACCAGCACCGAGTCCACGTTCGGCACGGGGCGAAACACGGTGCGGGGGATCGCCCGCACGATCCGCACCTCGCCCGCCAACTGCGCCAATACCGAGCTGATCCCGTACGCGCCACTGCCTGGGCCGGCGGCCAACCGTTCGCCGACCTCGCGCTGCACCATCACGACCCACATCCCAACCGACTCCAGCTCCTCGATCGTGCGCAGCACCACCCCCGCGGCGATCCCATACGGCAGGTTGGCGACCATCTTGGTGGGTTGCGGCCGCAGCACCGACAGATCCACGCGCATCGCGTCTCCCCACCACAGCGACACGTTCTGGCGCTCGGCCACGCTCTGGGTCAGCGCGCCCCGCAGCCGCTCGTCCAGCTCAACCACGTGCACCCACGCCACGCGCGGCGCCAGATATGCCGACAGCACTCCTTCTCCCCCACCGACCTCCAGCACCACGTCCTCGGGCGAAAGCTCGCTCTCACGCCCGATCACCCCGAGGATGTTGGGGTCACGCAGGAAGTTCTGGCCCAGATCCCGTGCTCTGCGGCTCGTGGCGCCACCGTGGCCCGCGGCACTCGACCGGCCCGCCGCGCTTGGCCCTCCCGTGACGCTCCGCCTGACCGCCGCGCTCACCACCCGAACACGCGCGCGGCGTTGCGCTCCACCGTCGCGTCTAGCTCCGCGACGCTCACCCCGCGCAGCTCGGCGATGAACTCTGCCGTGTGCGCTACAAACGCGGGCTGGTTGCGGTGCTTGCGCACAACCTGGGGGGACAGGTACGGTGCGTCGGTCTCCACCAGCAGACGCTCCTCCGGCACCCGCCGCGCCGCCTCGGCCAGGTCGGTCGCGCTTTTGTAGGTCACGTTGCCGGCAAACGAGATCATGTAGCCACGCTCCACACACTCCTGCAGGCGGTCCGGCATCGAGAAGCAGTGGATCACCACGCTCAGGCCGTCAGCCTCAGCGGCGAGCATCGCGAGCGTGTCGTCCTCCGCGGCGCGCGTGTGGATCGACAGCGGCTTGCCCGTCTCGCGTGCCAGCGCCATCTGCGCGGAGAACGCGCGCTTCTGGTCGGCCTGTGGGGCGTCCTCCCGGTAATAGTCCAAGCCGGTCTCCCCGATCGCCACGCAGCGCTCGTGTTCGGCCAGCGCGCGCAGCTCCGCCAGATCAGCGTCGTTGAAGCCATGCGTTTCGTTGGGATGGCGTCCCACCGCCGCCAACACCTGTGGGAATGCCTCTGCCGCGGCCAGGGCGGCGCGGCACGACACGCTTTCGGTACCGATCGTCAGCATCCGTGTCACCCCCGCGGCGTCCGCGGCCGCCACCAGCTCCGCGTCGGGCTGCTCGCATAGGTACAGGTGGGTGTGGCTATCGATCATTGGTGGGTGTGGAGGTCGATCATGCCTACGCCGGGGTGGCCGTCGTCTCAGTCGCGTCCTGCTTGGGAAACAGCGGCTCCAGCGCCTGCACCTGGCGCACGTCGCCCTCGCCGAATCCCGCGCGGGCAAGCGCGGTGTCGGGTGCCCCCAGCGTCGCCAGCAGCCGTTCGGTGGAGTCGGGGAGATACGCGTGCAACAGCACCGACACAACTCGCAGTCCCTCCGCGAGCGTGCGCAGCACACGATCCAGATCGTGCGCACGTGCGGGGTCCTTCGCGAGCTTCCACGGCGCCTGCTCCTCGACGTAACGGTTAAGCCGGCGCACCCGCTCCCAGATCTGCTCGAGCGCTCCCGTCAGCTCGACCTGGTCGATCAGCTCTGCCACACGCTCGCGCAGGCCGTCGAAGTCCGCCGCGAGCGCGTCATCGAGCGGCCTCTGCGGCAGCGTGCCGTCGCGGTAGCGCACGATCATCGCGATCGTGCGGCTCGCAAGGTTGCCGTAGTCGTTGGCCAGCTCGCTCTCGTAGCGCTGCTCGAACGAGGCCGTCGACACCGACCCGTCCTGGCCGAACGACACGTCGCGCAGCAGGTAGAAACGCAGCGCGTCTGCGCCAAAGCGGTCGATCACCTCAAACGGGTCCAGCACGTTGCCGAGCGACTTGCTCATCTTCTCGCCGTCCATCAGCAGGTAGCCGTGCACGAACACCCGCTTCGGCAGCTCGATGCCGGCGGCCATCAGCAGCGCCGGCCAGTACACAGTGTGGAAACGCAGGATGTCCTTCGCGATCAGGTGCACGTCCGCCGGCCAGAACGTGGGCGTGAGATCGGCGTCCGGCCGCGCGTATGACAGCGCCGAGTAATAGTTCAACAGCGCGTCAAACCAAACGTAAAACACGTGCTCGGGGTCCCACGGGACCGGTACTCCCCATGTCAGCTTGTGACGCGACAGCGGCACGTCGCGCAGCCCCGAGCGGATGAACGACAGCGCCTCGTTGTAGCGGGAGCGCGGGATCACCCAGTCCTGCTGCTCCGCATACAGGCGTTCCAGCGGCTCCTGGAACGCCGACAGCGCGAAGAAGTAGTTGTCCTCCTGCTCGCGGGTCAGCGCCACGTGGTGGATCGGGCAGCGCTCGCCCTCGTCAACTTCGTTCTCCGCCTTGAAGTCGGCGCACTTGGGGCAGTACCAGCCCTCGTACTTGCCCATATACACGTGCCCGGCCTCGCGCACACGCGAGAGAATGTCCTGCACGACCTTCATGTGCTGGGGGTCGGTGGTGCGGATGAAGAAGTCGTTCGTTGCCTCGATGCGAGGCGCCAGCGCGCGGAAGCGCTCGGAGTTGCGGTCGGCCAGCTCCTGGGGTGTCACCCCGAGCGCGTGCGCCGCGTCGGCCACTGGCTCGCCGTGCTCGTCAGTGCCGGTCAGGAAAAACACCTCCTCTCCG
The DNA here is from genome assembly GCA_049591495.1 of Solirubrobacteraceae bacterium. Classification (GTDB taxonomy): domain Bacteria; phylum Actinomycetota; class Thermoleophilia; order Solirubrobacterales; family Solirubrobacteraceae; genus Palsa-744. The sequence goes on along the minus strand of JBAWFB010000165.1, from coordinate 14,824 downwards.
CGCTGACGGTGGTGTCTGGCCAGCACGTCCGCGGCGATCGTCGTGTATGCGTGGCCCAGGTGCGGCGCCGCGTTGACGTAGTAGATGGGGGTGGTTACGTAGAAGGACACTGCTTCGCAGGCTACTGGGCGTCGCTGCACGCGGCATGCGAGGTCATGCCGATCTCATCCCGCGCTTCCACGCGTAGCGACCCACACGCTTTCGAAGCTGAGATCGGTGTGCTCGAGGATCAAGTCGTAATCGCTGTCGTAGTGCAATACCGCGGCCCGGTGACAATCTGCCACCCCGGCCACCAGGAGATCCACCGGCTTGACGCGGTGAGAGACACTGTCGTCGGCGGCGAGTTGCTCCTGGGCCTCCAGAGCGCGCCGCACAGCCCTGCCGTCGAGTGACAGCAACGGCATCGCACCAAGCTCCTCGGAGAGCAGTGCGAAGTCCTCGGCGTCCCTTGCCGAGTAGCGCATCTCGAGCAGCAGCGGCTCGGTCATCGCGAGCTCGCCATTTTCGATTCCGCCAGCGATCCGCTCGGCAGCGGTGCCGACGATGCGGCGATCGCGCAAGCGCGCCCAGACGGAGGTGTCCAGCAGAGATGGGGTGGCGCTCATGTGCGAGTCCAGCCGCCGGCGCGCACCTCGGCGAGCGCGTCGGTGTCGATCCCCTGGCCGGTGCGCACGCGTGTGGCGAGACGCTTAAGCAGCATCGTCCGCGTGCGTCGAAGCTCGTCCTGAGCGTCGGCGTCGGCCAGCAGCGCCTCGGCTCCCGCTATCGCGAGATCGCCGACGCTGGGCTCCAGGCCGCGGCTGCGCAGGCGTTCTCGCGCGTCCTGCAGGGGAGGCGTCAGGGTCACGGACACACGCTTGTACTGGGTCGGCATGAACCAAGTGTAGCACCCGGGTGCTGCACCTTGCTGGGGTGGACCTCGGTTGGGTCGGCGATCTCGGAAATGAGCATTCCCCAAGGCTACGCGGCGCTTGGGATGAAACTCGGCGCGGTGCGCGCCGTAGAAGCCTCAAGAATCCATCAGCGCCCGGTAGAGCTCGTTGGCGCTGGCCCCCGTGAGCTTGGCGACAACACCCGCCGCAGGGCGTGTGCGGGCGCCGGCGTCCACCAGCGCCCGCAGGGCCTCCAACGCCTCCTCGTGACTGGCGTGGTCCGGCGCACAGGCCCCCACCACCAGCACGATCTCCCCGCGCGGAGGATGCTCGCGGTAGTAGCCGGCTAGCTCCGCGGCGGACCCGCGACGAACTTCCTCGTGCAGCTTGGTCAGCTCGCGACACACCGCAACTGGACGCTCCGGATCAATGTTGGCGAGTAGCTTCAGGGTGGCCGCGAGTCGCGCAGGCGACTCGAACGCGACAAGCGTCTCCTGGGTGTCGCCAAGCACCCGCGCTAGATCCACGCGCTTGCCGGCGGGCTGCCTGCGCCCCTCAGGGTGTCTCTCGTGCTGGGGGGAGCCTCGACGTGGCAGAAAGCCCACGAAGCGCCAGCGCTCAACCGGCAACCCGGAGGCGACGAGCGCCGTGACCACGCTGCTGGCACCCGGCAGCACCTCGACCGGCAACGCCGCCGCGATGCATGCCTGCACAAGCGTGTACCCGGGGTCCGACACAAGCGGCATCCCCGCATCGGAGACCAGCGCAAGCACCTCCCCCGCCTCCACGCGAGCGAGCAGCTGCTGGGCGCGCTCGCGCTCATTGTGCTCGTGGTAGCTGACGAGCGTCCCAACAATCTCATAGCGCTTGAGCAACACACGCGTGCGGCGCGTGTCCTCACACGCGATCGCATCCGCCTCACGCAACACCTCCAGCACGCGCAGCGTGACGTCCCCCAAGTTCCCGATCGGGGTGGGACACACAACGAGCCGCCCCCGGGCTGGTGGTTCTATTGCGCCCCCCGGGGTGGTCATCTGAGGAATATAGGGTCCTCCGATGCCTCGCAACCCGGACGACAAGCCCCAGTACACGCGCTACCGCGCCGGAGCGCGGCTGCCGGGGCGCAACGCCCTCAAAGGCACACACAAGAGCGACGCCGCGTGGGAGAAGGGCCTGGGGCCGAAGTCCCCCCGCAGACCCCGTCGCCCCGGCGAGGGCCAGCCCAGAACGTGGAGGGAGCGTGTCACCCCCAAGCGCGTCGTGCTGTCCCTGCTCGCCCTGATTGTGGGGTGGCTGCTGCTCTCGCTCGTGCTGTTCCTGCTGAGCGCCGAGTTCGAGCGCACCTCGCTGCCGGGCAACGTCGGGAGCGTGCTCAACCCGGCCGGCTTCCCACTGACCTCCGCCAACAACATCCTCGTGCTCGGCTCCGACCGCCGCCAGAAGGACTCAAAGGAACCGGGCGCGGAAACCACCGGGTTCGGGCGCTCGGACACGATCATGCTGATCCGCACCGGCGGGGGGCATGCCGCGCGGCTGTCGATCCCACGCGACACGGTCATCGAAATCCCCGGGCACGGGTTGCAGAAGATCAACGCCGCGCACGAGTTCGGCGGGCCCGCGGAGTCGGTGTCGGTGATCAAAAACTGGCTCAACATTCCGATCAACCACGTGGTGGAAGTCAACTTCGAAAACTTCCCGCAGCTGATCGAAGCGATGGGTGGCGTGAACTACACGGGCGGCTGCATCGTGTCCAACCTCGACGGGGGGTCTGCCAACGGTGGGTTCACGCTGCGCCTGAGCACCGGCACCCACCACATCGACGGCAAGCAGGCGCTCGCGCTGGCGCGAACGCGCGAGAACCTGTGCGCGCCAAACGAGACCGACATCCAGCGCGAGGAACACCAGCAGGCGCTGTTCAACGACATGAAGTCGCGTCTCGCGTCGTTCTCGAGCTTCGTGCGGCTGCCGCTGATCGCGTGGAACGCGCCACCGGCGATCATCTCCGACATGAGCGGCCCCGAACTGCTAGGGATGTTCGCCGCGCTGGCGGTGGGTGGCACGCCGCCAACGCGCGTGTTGAAGCCAACCGGACAGATCACGCTGCCCGACGGCGAAGAAGGCCTCACCATCTCAGAAGAAGCCCGCCGCGCCGACGTGGCGCGGTTCATGGCTGGGTAGGCCTCTCTACTTAGCCGCGGCGACGGGCTTGGCGTCGCTTTTGGCGGGGACCTTGGGGCTCGACTCGCCTTTCTTGTCCCCGGACTTCGACGTGGACTCGCCCTTCGGCGTGGAGTCGGAGCCCCCGCTCTTGCCGGAGTCGCCCGTGGAGGAGTCTCCCGAAGCGTCCTTGGACGGGGAGTCGCCCGATGAGGAGCTCTCGTTCGAGGCGGCGTTCTCGCGCTGGCGCTTGCGGGTGCCGTAGTCAGTGTTGTAAAAGCCTTTCCCCTTGAAGTGCACGGCTGGGGCGTGCAGCACGCGCTGCACCGGCACCCCCGTCTCGGGGTCCTCGGTCAGCGAATCGTCGCTGAAGGACTGCTGGATCTCGAAGGTGGTGCCGTCGGGACGTCTGTACTCGTAGGTGGGCATAACGAGCCTCGATTATAGGTGCGCCGCTTGTTTCTCAGTCGGCGACGAGCGAGCGCACGCACTCGATGCCGGCGCGGATCGTCGCCGTGAAGTCGCGCTCGGGCTCAGAGATGAGACGCAGCGCGAGCCCGTCGCCGATCGAGAAGAGGATGTCGGCGACCGCCTCGGGCTCGGCGTGTAGACGCAGCACCCCGTCCTCCTGCGCGACGGCCAACATTCCGGCGAGCCGCTCGCGTGTGAGGCTCACGAGCCGTGTGAACTCGACCGCGATGTCGGCGTTGCGCCGCGAGAGCGTGAACAGCTCGAACATCAGCGTCACGAAGTCGGGATCCTCGTGGACGGTCTCCTGCAAGTTCTGGGCGAGCAGTGCGATGAAATCCTCGGCTGTTTGCGCGTCGGCAAGCCGCCGCTCGAGCGCCTCGATGCGAAGCTCGCAGTCGCGGCGGGCGGCCTCGACCAGCAGCTGCTCCTTGGTGCCGAAGTAGTAGTGCAGCAACCCGCGCGAGACGCCGGCCTCGCGCGAGACGTGGTCGAATGTGGAGCCAGCGGCGCCGCGGCGCGCCACGCTGTGACGCATTGCCTCGACGATCCGCTGGGCCTTCTCTCCAGAGAGCTGCTTCGTTGCTGTGGCGCTCACGCCGCCGGCGTCTCCATCGGAGCGGGGGCATCCTGGGCGGGCATCGTGGTGGAGCTGTAGTCGAACTCCTCCTCGGCGCCGAACAGCATGTCGAGCAGCTTCGAGCGCAGGTCCTCGCTGAGTGCGAGCGCGAGCGCCGCGCCGACCACCGCCAACAGCAGCACGCGACCGAGGCCGCCTTTGCGCTTGGGCTTCGCCGCGGGCTGCTTGATCGCGTAGGACGCGTCGCGCAGCGCACTTGCGGCTTCGGAGAGCTCCTTGTGCAACTTGTGGTCCTCCAGCAACGCCTTGCTGGCGGGCTTGCCGTTGCTGACACGCCCGTACGCGCTGCGCCCGGCCGCGTAGGCCGCGAGCAGGTTCTCGCGCAACTGCTCGTCTTCGATCAAACGTTTGAGGTAGTCGCTGCCACGCACCGCCTCGCTTGCTTTGCCGATTCTGTCTTTCGCTGCCATTTCGCCACCGCCTCTGGGAGAGCTTTGAAGATCACGTCCAATATACCCTCGATGCTCGGAGCCATCCCCTTGATGCGCCCCGTCTAGGGCACGTGAGAAGCTAGGCGCGTGCCCACGTTCCAGGCGACAGCCGCCTTCCTCGGCGTGCTCTTGATCGTGGGCGCGCTCGTCTCGGGGCTGGCGCAACGCTCGTTTCTGTCGCTCGCCGCCCTGTTCGTACTGGCGGGATTCGTGGTGGGCGATGGGGGCTTTGGGTGGGTTAGCTTCCACGCGCAGTCGGGCTTTGTCGAGGATCTCGCGTTCGTGGCGCTGATCGTGATCCTGTTTCGCGACGGGTTGGAGGTGGAGGGGGAGATGCTGCAGAGCGCGTGGCATCTCCCGCTGCGCAAGCTCGCCATCGCGATGCCCATCACCGCGGGGATCATCGCCGTCGCGGCGCGTCTGCTGATTGGACTGTCGTGGACTGAGTCGTTGCTGCTCGGGGCGCTGCTGTCCCCCACCGATCCGGTGCTGACCTCCAGCATCGTCACCAACCCACGCGTCCCGCGGTTGATCCGCCACTCGCTGAACCTGGAGTCGGGGCTGAACGACGGGCTCGCGCTGCCCGCCGTGCTCACCTTCCTGGCGGCGCTCGACTCAGAAGCGGGGCATTTCGTGTGGTGGCGGTTCGTGCTGCAGGACGTGGGGCTCGGCTTCATCTACGGGTTGGTGCTCGGGTACCTCGCCTCGCTACTGATGCCACGTGAGCGCAACCGTCCGCTTGAGCACCCGATCCCCTCCCACCAGAAGTCGCTGTATGCGCTTGGTGTCGCGTTTGCCACCTACGGCTTCACCGTGCTCGAACCGCGCGGGAACGGCTTCATAGCGGTGTTCGTCGCGGCGATAGTGCTTGGCGTACGTCGCCCCGACCTGCGCCAGCACTTCGAGCAGCGCGCCGATGACATCGTCGAGATCGTGAAGCTCGCGATCTTCGTGGTGTTCGGCTCGCTGCTCACACTGCACGCGCTCTCCAGCAGCGGCTGGGCCGCGCTCGGGCTGGTGGCCGCCACGTTTTTGATCGCGCGCCCGCTGGCGGTGTGGATCGCACTCACCGGCACCGACACCGACCCGCCAACGCGATTGTTCATGGGCTGGTTCGGCCCGAAGGGAATCGCGACCGTCACCTTCTCGCTGCTGGTGCTCGACCAGCACATCGCCCACGGGCAGCAAATCTTCGACCTCACCGCGCTGGTGGTGTTCTGCTCGATCATCCTCCACGGCCTCAGCGACACTCCCGGGGCCAACTGGATCGCGCGGCACGCCGAGCGGACCCATACATAGATAGGAAGACAGGGCCGCGTGCGGCCCTGTCCCGCACCGCACATGTGCGGTGCGGTGGGCCGGTACATGTACCGGCCCAAACGAGGCCGCACATGTGCGGCCTCGCCAGTCGGCGTATACGCCGACTGGAACTTGGCCATACAAGGCGCATGCGTCGGTTGACACAAGGAAGTCAGGCGTGTAGCGCCGCCTGTTCTTGCGCCGAGGGGAACGCCCACGCAGCGCGCGAGCGGCGCTCCTGGCGAAACACGAACCGCAGTTGCTGCGGGGGGGCCAGCTGGGCCTCGTTGGGACGGAAGGTAGCGCAGGGCTCGTCCACCTCTAGCGCACACAGCAGATTGCACCTGAAGTAGCAATCGTCACATGTGACCTTGCGGGTGGCTCGCTTGCTCGGCTTCCTCGACACTGACTCCCCTTACGCTCGCGGCTGAACTTGATCGGACGCGCATCAAAGCACTCCTCGCCCACCCACTCAAGGGCAGGCGCGAAGCCTTCTCCGCAAACCGCGGGGAAAACCGATTGCTACCCGCAAATAGCCACAATCGGGTCTCTGGCTTGTGACGACCGGACAATAGTTGCGCATTTTGCGAAGAATTTGCACATATATCGATTGGGATGCGCCGCCGGACGGTCGGTAGATCCTCAGAACGGACCCGCCGCGCAAAGCCGTCATCATCAAAAGCAATGCGCATCCTCCTCACCGGCGTCAGCGGCTTCGTGGGCTCGGCGCTGCTTCCCCGTCTGCTCGAACAGGGCCACGACGTGCGCGCGCTGGCACGCGATCGCGCACGAGTCGAGCGGGCGCTCGCGCACGGCGCCGACGGGAGCCTCCGCGACGCGCGCCTCACAGACCTCGAGCTGATCATCGGCGACACGCTCACAGGTGCGGGTGTGCACCGCGCGATGCGCGATGTCGAGGCCGCCTATTACCTGATCCATTCGATGGAGCCCTCCGCGGGAGGTTCCTTTAGTGCGCGCGAGCGGGCCTCGGCGGAGACGTTTGCGGACGCAGCCCGCGCGGCAGGGGTACGCCGAATCGTGTATCTCGGCGGTCCGCTCCCTCCCAACGAGGACGACGCCTCACCCCACCTGTCGAGCAGGCACGAGGTCGAGCGAATCCTGCTCGGCGCAACCAGCGATTCGGTTGCGCTGCGCGCATCGATCGTGATCGGCGCACGCTCCCGCTCGTTTCGCTTTCTCGTGCGACTCGTCGAGCGCCTGCCGGTGCTCACACTCCCTGCCTGGCGACGCTTTCGCACCCAGCCGATCGACGAGCGCGACGTCGTCGAGATGCTCCTCGCGTGCGCCACCCACCCTTCCGTCTCGGGACGCTCGCTCGACGTCGGTGGACCTGACGTGCTCAGCTACGGGGAAATCATTGAGGGAATCGCAGAGCTGATGATGGTCGGCCGGCCCACCATCGGACTGGGTATGACAGTCACACCGATAGCCGCGCGCCTGGCGGCCGCTCTTGCCGAGGAGAGCCCCGAGCTGGTGCTCCCCCTGATGGAAGGGCTCACCGGCGACCTGCTGACGGGCGATGAGGACGTTGCTGAAATGCTGGGCGTGGATCTCCACTCATTCGACTCAGCCGTCGAACACGCCCTGTGTGAGTGGGAAAAGGTCGAACCACTCGCCGCGCGATGAGCGTCGTAGCGGCCTCAATCGAGATCGGCGCCCCACCCGAGAAGGTATGGAGCCTCGTCATGGACCCTTCCCGTCTGGGCGATTGGGTCACGATTCACCGCAAGCTGCGCGACGCCGACGACGGAGCTCCTCGGGTTGGTTACTGCATGGATCAGCAAATCCACCTGAGAGGAGTGAGCGTCGACGTCCATTGGAAACTGGTGGAGTGCGTACCCATCGAGCGCGCCCTATGGGAGGGACATGGTCCCGCGCGCTCGCGCGCCCGTACCGAATACCGACTGCGTCCGGCCGGCGACGGACACACACACTTCGACTATCGCAACGAGTTCCACGCGCCGCTGGGACCGCTTGGCGCACTCGCCAGTCGCGCGCTCGTCGGTGGCATGCCCGAGCGGGAGGCCACACGCACGCTCGACCGCCTGCGCTCTCTGCTCGAGCACTGAGGACATCTCTCAAAGCCCGGCACACCCAGATTCTCCGGCAAATCAGAGATCGCCGGTGGCAGCCGTTTGAACGGCGCGCTGAGTGGTAATTATCTTGCAGCTCGGCCACACGTGCACAGACGATCCGGCAGATTGTGTAGAGTGAAGTCCAATAACAGTGTGATCCGAATCGTCGGATTGCAATTCACTCCAGTGAACAGGACACAATCGTGACTGACTTTCTTGCCGAGAAGCGCCGAGAGATCAACGACCGACTGGCGGAGCTCAAGCCGCTGATCGACGAGTACACCCAGCTGGAGGCCGCGTCCAAGGCATTGGCGGGCGTCGGTGGATCTTCAACTCGTAGCGTCTCCGCTCCGGCTGCCGCTTCCACCGCCGCAGCGCCCGTCCGTCGTGGACCCGGTCGCCCGCGCGGTTCCAAGAGCCGCAAGACCACTGGCACCGCACGCCGTGGCCGTCCGCCCAAGAGCGAGGCAGCAGCCGCTACGACGACTGCGGCGACGAGCGCAGCCGCAACGCCTCGCCGTCGCGCGGGACGCCGCAAGGGCAGTGGAACTCGCGCGGCACAGGCACTGTCATTCGTGACAGGACAGCCCGGTATCACGATCCCCGAGCTGGCGGCCAAGATGGGGATCAAGCAGAACTACCTGTACCGAGTGCTCCCCGGCCTCGAGCAGGAAAAGAAGATTAAGAAGCAGGGCCGCGGCTGGCACCCAGCCTCCTAAGCAGTCCTTGTCTCGCCTTCCCTGGCGACGACAAACAAAACGGCCGGGTCCGCTGAGTGCGGCCCGGCCGTTGCTCTTTAAAAAATGGGAGATTGCTCCAACGCGTAACGACTCCCCATTTGCGATTCAACATCACCCACCGTGCGAGCCAACACCACCCATCGCACGACTCACCGGTGACGACCTTCGCATCGGACGAAGGTCGTCACCGTCACGGCTTTTCAAATGAGTCCCTGGCTCTGAACCGTCGCGCGCTCGTCGCTGAGCTCAGCCACCGAGGCGTCGATTTTCGCGCGGGAGAACGCGTCGAGGTCGAGGCCCTGCACGATCGACCACTCGCCATTCGAGCAGGTGCAGGGGAAGCCGCTGATGAGACCCTCTGGCACGTCGTAGGAGCCGTCGGAGACGACACCCATCGACACCCACTCGCTGGTGCCGGCGACCCAGTCGTGAACGTGGTCGATCGCCGCGCTGGCCGCGGAAGCCGCGCTTGAGGCACCGCGCGCCTCGATGATCGCAGCGCCACGCTTGCCGACGTTGGGCAGGAAGTCGTTCTCGATCCATGCCTGATCGTCGACGACCGCAGCGGCCTGAACCCCTTTGACCTCTGCGTGGAACAGGTCGGGGTACATCGTTGGGGAGTGGTTGCCCCACACACCCATGTTGCTGACGTCACTCACAGATACGCCCACCTTGTTGGCGAGTTGTGCGACCGCGCGATTGTGGTCGAGTCGCATCATCGACGTGAACCGCTCGCGCGGGACGTCAGGGGCGTTGTTCATCGCGATCAGGCAGTTGGTGTTGGCGGGGTTGCCCACCACCAGCACCTTCACATCGGAGGCGGCACGCTCGTTCAGCGCTTTGCCCTGCGTCGTGAAGATCTTGCCGTTCTCACTCAGCAGCTCCGCCCGCTCCATGCCCTTGGTGCGTGGGCGCGAGCCTACGAGCAGTGCAATGTTGACACCGTCGAAGCCTTCGCTGGGGTTGTCGTGCAGGTCGAGCCCCGCGAGCAGCGGGAACGCGCAGTCGATCAGCTCCATCGCCACTCCCTCGAGCGCGCCCATCGCTGGGGGGATCTCGAGCAGGCGTAGATCCACAGGCTGGTCGGGGCCCAGCAGCTGGCCGCTGGCGATGCGGAACACGAGGCTGTAGCCGATCTGGCCGGCGGCGCCTGTGACGGTGACTCGTACTGGTTTGCTCACGGGGTTCAGCTCCTGAATAGAGGGTCGATTTTTATTTCCTGCACGATCTGTGTGTTGAATGTCACAAATGGAGGGGGTGGTCCCCTGCGCGGGTGCTCAAACTACCGGCGCTCACCGCCATCCAAAGAGCCGGCGCTCACACCATCGCCAGCTTCAGCCCCTCGTCGATTGAGGCAAGGAACTCCTCGGTCGTCTGCCAATGCTGGTCGGGGCCCACGAGCAACGCGAGATCCTTGGTCATATTGCCCGCTTCCACGGTCTCTATGCAAACGCGCTCAAGCGTCTCGGCGAACTCACTCACCATCGGGGTGCCGTCCATTCGCCCGCGCGCCGACAGGCCGCGCGTCCAGGCGAAGATCGAGGCGATTGGGTTGGTGGAGGTGGGCTTGCCCTGCTGATGCTGGCGGTAGTGACGAGTGACGGTGCCGTGTGCCGCCTCGGCCTCTACAGTTTTCCCGTCGGCGCTCATCAGCACGCTGGTCATCAGTCCAAGCGAGCCAAAGCCCTGGGCGACGGTGTCGGATTGCACATCCCCGTCGTAGTTCTTGCACGCCCACACATAGCCGCCTTCCCACTTCAGCGAGGCCGCCACCATGTCGTCGATCAGGCGGTGTTCGTAGGTGATGCCGGCAGTCTCGAACTCACTCTTGAACTCGCTCTCATAGATCTCCTGGAAGAGATCCTTGAAACGGCCGTCGTAGCGCTTGAGGATCGTGTTCTTGGTGGACAGGTACACCGGATAGCCACGCTCCAGCCCGTAGCGCATCGAGGCGCGCGCAAAGTCGCGGATCGAATCGTCGAGGTTGTACATCGCCATCGCGATGCCCCCGGCGGGGAAGTCGAACACGTCGAGCTCGATTGGCTCGCTGCCGTCCCGCGGGGTGAAGGTGAGCATCAACTTGCCCGCACCCGGCACCACCATGTCGGTCGCACGGTACTGGTCGCCAAACGCGTGACGGCCGATCACGATCGGCTTGGTCCAGCCGGGCACCAGCCGCGGGATGTTGGAGATCACGATCGGCTCGCGGAAGATCACACCTCCGAGGATGTTGCGCACCGTGCCGTTGGGCGAGCGGTACATGTGCTTGAGCCCGAACTCCTCCACGCGAGCCTCATCGGGAGTGATCGTGGCGCACTTCACCCCCACCCCGTGTTGCTTGATCGCATTGGCCGCTTCAACCGTGATCGCATCTTCGGTGGCGTCGCGGGACTGGATCGACAGGTCGTAGTACTTCAGGTCGATGTCCAGGTAGGGCAGGATCAGCTGCTCCTTGATGAACGACCAGATGATCCGTGTCATCTCATCGCCGTCGAGCTCTACGACGGGGTTCTGCACCTTGATCTTGGCCATGTCTCGGTCCTCGGGTATGTGAAGCGTTGGGGAGCCCGACGGCAGGGGGACAGCCGTCGCGTGGCGGAGATAGACCCGCCGGCGGCGATGCTATCGCGGTGAGGCCGCCACGGTGGGCGTTCGCGGCAAGCAGTCGCTGAGAGGGACCGTGGAGGGGTAACCTTTCCGGTGATGGCCGTATCCGATCCAGCGCGCCCCGGCGAGCAGTGGCAGACCCACACTGTCGCAAACCAGCCGCCACCGCTTGAGGGCGTGGACGTGTTCGCGAGCAACGTGCCGCTCGTGGAGGCCACACAGCGTGAGGGCGCCTCGTGGGTGTGCGAGCGCGCATCTCAGCTCGGCGTGCTCATCGGCGGCGAGCCACAACAGCTGTGGGGGCGCTTGGCGAACGAGAACAAGCCGGTGCTGCGCACGCACGATCGCTACGGCAATCGAATCGACGAGGTCGAGTTCCACCCCGCGTGGCACAAGCTGATGAAGCTCGGCGTGGAGCACGAGCTGCACGCGCTGCCTTGGCGCAGCGAGCAGCCCGCCGCGCATGCGGCACGCGCGGCGCTGTACATCACCGCGATGCAGGCCGAGGCTGGCTTCTGCTGCCCGATCACGATGACTTTCGCGGTCGTGCCGGCGCTGCGCGCCCAGCCAGAGCTGCTGGCCGAGTGGGAGCCGCTGGTGACCGCCACGAGCTATGACCCGCGCCTGGTCCCCGCGAGTGAGAAGGGCTCGGCGATCGCTGGCATGGCGATGACCGAGAAGCAGGGCGGCTCGGATGTGAAAGCCAACACGACGGTCGCGCGACCTTTGAACGGTGGAGGCGCGGGGGCGGAGTATGAGATCACGGGCCACAAGTGGTTCTGCTCGGCTCCCATGTCCGACCTGTTTCTCGTACTGGCCCAAGCCGAGTCATCGAGTGGCGACCCGGAGGGCCTGTCGTGCTTTCTGATGCCGCGCATCCTGCCCGACGGCACCCGCAACGCGTTTCACATCCAGCGGTTGAAGGACAAGCTCGGCAACCACTCCAACGCGTCCAGCGAGGTGGAATTTCACAATGCGTGGGCGCGCATGGTGGGCGAGCCCGGGCGCGGCGTGCCGACGATCATCGAGATGGTTGGGCACACGCGCCTTGACTGCGTGATGGGTGGGGCTGCCGGAATGCGGGCGGGCGTGGTCAACGCCACCCACCATGCCGCCTACCGTTCGGCGTTTGGCAAGCGTTTGATCGACCAGCCGCTGATGCGCAACGTGCTGGCGGATCTGTGCGTCGAGTCAGAGGCCGCCACCGTGCTTGCAATGCGCCTCGCGCGCGCGTATGACGAAGCGGGCGCCGAGACGCCGGCCTCCGGTGAGGGTGAGCTGGGCGACGCGCACCTGTTCAAGCGCCTCGCGACGGCCGTGGGCAAGTACTGGGTGTGCAAGCGCGCGCCCAACCACGCGTTTGAGTCGCTGGAGTGCCTCGGCGGCAACGGCTATGTCGAGGAGTCGGGCATGCCGCGGCTGTACCGCGAGGCGCCGCTGGCCTCGATCTGGGAGGGCTCGGGCAACGTGATGAGCCTCGACGTGCTGCGTGCGCTGGTGCGCACGCCGCGCTCGCTTGAGGTGTTCATGCACGAGCTGCGCGAGGCGCAGGGCGCCGACGCGCGGCTGGACGCCCACGTGCGCAAGCTTGAGGGCCAGTTCTCAGACCCCGCGACGCTTGAGATGCGCGCACGGCGGATCGTTGAGGGGATGGCACTCGCGCTGCAGGGCTCGCTGCTGGTGCGCTACGCCCCGCCCGCGGTGGCCGATGCTTTCTGCGCCTCGCGACTGGGGAGCGATGGGGGCCTGGAGTACGGCACGTTGCCGCCCGGATGCGACTTCGAGGCGATCGTCGAGCGCAACCGCGTGGCCGTCTGATTTTTGGCCGCGACCCGAGCCAGCGCAGACCGTAAGATCAATGCATGGCCACACGTAGACCGATCGGGCCGCGCGGCGGCGGCAGCATTCAGCTGGCGCGCATCTTCGGGATCCGCGTGGGGGTCAGCGCCAGCTGGTTTCTGGTGCTGCTGTTCCTGATCTTCTTCCTCTCCCAGTATTTTCACGAAGTGTTGGGTGGGTCCACGAGCACCGCCTACGCGGTCGCCGTGGTGGGCGCGCTTGGCTACTTCGCCTCCCTGGTGCTGCACGAGCTGGGTCACGCGCTGGTCTCACGGCGGCTGGGAATCCCGATCCTGGGAATCGACCTGTGGTTCTTCGGCGGGATGGCCCGCCCCGCGCGCGAACCGCAGACCGCCGGTGAGGAATTCAAGGTCGCCGCGGCGGGCCCAGCCGCGACTTTGGCGATCCTGGTCGTGTGTGTGGCCGCCGTCTATTTGATAGCTCCCGGGAATTTCTCAAACGCGCTGCTGGTCAAGGAAAGCATCACGATCACACCGCTGGAGGCGCTGCTGGCATGGCTGGCGTTCATAAACGCGCTGCTGCTGGTGTTCAATCTCGTGCCGGCGTTCCCACTCGACGGCGGGCGGATCGCGCGCGCGGCGATCTGGTGGCGCAGCGGCGACCGCAACCGCGGCACGCGCATCACCGGCCGTGCCGGGCAGGTGTTTGCGATGGTGCTCGGACTGGTGGGGCTGCTGGCACTACTCGACGGCGACAGCTTCGGGATCTTCACGCTGCTGCTCGGGCTGATCCTCTACCAGGCCTCGGGCGGTGCGGTCATGCAGGGAGCGATCGGGCAGCGTATCCAGAGCGTGACGGTGGGCGACATCATGGACCGCGAGCCCGTCGCGATCCCCGCCGAGGTCAAGGTGCTTGACGCCCAGGAGCAGTTCTTTACGCGCTACCGCGACCCGTGGTTTGCGGTCGTCGATCACGCCCGCCACTTCCTTGGGGTGGTGCGCTCCGAGCGGATCGACGCGGAGATCGCGGCGGGACGACCGGCGTTGGAGGTCAGCGAAGTGCTGGAGCAGAACCTGCCGGTGCGTATCGACGAGGCCGAGCCGCTGGAGTCGCTGCTCAGGAGCGAGGGTTTGGGGCGACTCGGGGGGATGGTCGCCGTCGACGCCGACGGCGTGTTGCGGGGAGTGGTCACCGTCGCACAGATCCGCCGGGCGCTGAATCCCGCCGGCGGCTCTTAGAGACCTGTGAAGGCAGCCGCATGGCGACACTCGGTGCCACCGCGCCCGCAGCCGCTCGGCGGGACGTGCTCATCGCCCACGGCTGCGGTTCCGCGTTCCCGGCGGCGCTCGTTATAGAGTCTCGCCTGACACACCACCGCCCTTCATCTCCGACCACCTCAGGGAGCCCATGCCGTCACACGACGTCTTGATCATCGGCGCAGGTCTCGCGGGCCAGCGTGCCGCGCTCGCAGCCGCAGAGACCGGCGCAAGCGTTGGGATCGTGAGCAAGGTTCACCCCGTGCGCTCCCATTCGGTGGCTGCTGCCGGCGGCATCAATGCGGCAATCAACGTCGCTGACGACTGGCGCTCGCACGCGTATGACACCGTCAAGGGCTCGGACTTCCTCGGCGACCAGGACGCGATCGAGATCATGTGCTCGGAGGCGCCGCACGAGGTGATGCACCTGGAGCACATCGGTGTGACCTTCCACCGCA
>JBAWFB010000164.1:0-1765 GCA_049591495.1 Solirubrobacteraceae bacterium | reverse complement strand
TCATCGCCTGAAAAGCGCTGCCGCGAAAGTAAAACCGAAAAAACACCAGTCAAATCAAGCGATTTATGCGATTATTTTCACCCGCCGCTTTGCCAAACCAAAGGATTCTCTTTTTCAGACACACTCTTAGGACGGCATGCTTCCGGGGGCACCCCCGAGGCTGGCCCGGAGGCAGTGGCACCAAAGCCGGGTGGCTCAGCCAAACTTTGGTGGTGGGCTCGACCGACACCGCATACTTCAACCCCCGCGCCCGCAACCCGGCCCGGAAGTCGAAATCGTTGCCGTAGGCTGAATCCGCCACCACGGACAGGGCGGGCACTTCCCACGCCAAGGCTTGATCCACCAAATCCAGCGCCAGTTGGTTTTTGCTCCGATAAACAATTCCATCGGGTATTTTTCCCTCGGCCCGTCGCGCCGGCGTTTCCAACCAGGATTGCGGCAGATAAAGTCGCCAGGCCAGCGGGCAACTGGTCTCGGCGGTGCTCCAATGCAAACTGACCGCCACCTGGCAATTGGCAAGCTTGCCCAAAGCCCCGCAATATTGTCGCGCCACCCCCACAGAGGAGTCACCCGCCTTGGGGAACGACATCTCGTCAATCATCCACACTTCCGGCTCGGCCAGCAAATCCACTACTTTCTCAGCCAGTTGCCTTTGTATTTCCTCCACCGCCCACGGACTTTGACCGACAAATTGCCGCAGCGACTGAACGTCCGCCCCGCCAACCCGCCCCGCCATCGGCTCGATGGATTTGCGGCCGCCCTCCATCAGCAGGCCTTGCAAATATAGCTTGGCCCAATGATGCCGCTCACTGCGTCCGAGTGAGGCGGTCACGCCAGCCAGAAATTGATCCAGTCTTTGATCCCGCGCACCAACTGCTTTGGAAGTCACGAAACCAATATCGGCCGAATCAAAAAATTATGCCAACATACTTAACCCAGTATTATTAAGCAGCACAGCAGTATTACTGTGCTGATGCACGCGCCCCTCTTCCACGCCTTGGGCCGCCACACCACCGTGCGCCTCCGTCAAGCCACCCTCCAGCAACTGGCCACGCACCGCGCCGAACTCATTCCCGTTCACCTGCTTTCCAGCGCCGACGAAGGCCCCAACAGCCGCGAGCGTCTTTTCACCTTGCGGCTCACCTGCGAGTGTTGGCTCAGCTTACGGGCATCGCAAAGCAGACCGTGCATAAAGGCCAACGCCTTTTCGATGGGGAGCAGATGATTGTTCGAGCAGGGCAACGGGTGCGGCAAGGCGGCGGTCAGTGGCGCGACCCACTGGGTCGGACGCAACCAACCCCAGAACACCGTGCTACCCGTGTGCGGTGAAAGTTGTTGATCCGTGAAGCCGATGGCGATTCCTTTGCCATTGGATTTGAATTGAAATGTCCCGGCCGCCGTTGGGTGAACAGGGCGTGTGTCCGACGATTGCGTAGTTTTCATCTACCACCAATCAATCCCCAATCGGTGGCCTCTTTTCAACTTCATCGTTCCGGTTTAAGCTGGTTGGGCCGGTTTGAATAGGCCAAGCTGGAACTGAGTCCAATCCTCAACACTGCTAGGCAGTCAATCAACATGAAAAGCCCATTAACCAAAATCATCCTTTCCGGGGCGGTGCTGCTCGCGCTGGTGGTTATCGCCGGCCAGGCGCTGCCAGATTCCCGGGCGGAGGCCCAGACGCCCGCAGCTTCGGGACCGGGCGCAACCTCCGGCGACCCGTCGCTGGTGGCACCCGCCATTTCCAGGGCGCCCGTCGGCGCGCCGG
>JBAWFB010000163.1:0-21278 GCA_049591495.1 Solirubrobacteraceae bacterium | reverse complement strand
GGCAACTCCACGCGCGCCGGTCGCGTGTCCTACTCGGGCGGCTCCAGCGCGATGGGCTCAGGCGCTCTCGCGGCAGCCGCCGCGGCGGCCGGGACAGGCGGCGTGGCGGGCTACGACGGTGAGGGCGACCCCGCAGAAGCGCTCCCCGTTGTCGAGCAGCGCGTAACCGACTCAGAGCACGAAGTGGGGCGCAACGACCCGTGCTGGTGCGGATCGGGCAAGAAGTTCAAGAAGTGCCACGGCGCGTAGCACGGCGTCCCAAGAGTCGGCTTTGATGGCCGTAGGATGGTGTCCCCAACAGTCAGTTCCGACGACGGCGTTTCAACAGTCAGTTCTGACGGTGCGTAGGACGGCGTTTCAACAGTCGGCTTTGACGGCCCGTAGGACGGCCTCTCAACAGTCGGCTTCGCGGCGGGCGATGAAAGCCTCTGTTGCCTGTGGGCCGAGAAATGGGGTAAGCGCGGTGCGGGCCACCTCAGGAATCAGCCTCGACAGCGTCTCGGGTGGATTGCGGGTTAGATGGGTGTACAGCAACTCGAAAACGCGCCCGCTTATTGTCTCGTCGAGCGTGCGCTGGGCCGGTGACTCCAATAGGCGGTAGCCCGGCTGCAGGAAGAGCGCGAACGCGTCCATCAACGAATGCAGCAGCTCGCGAGCATCGGGCCCTATGGTGAGCATCTGAACGACTGTCGCGGTGGCAAATGCCGGCTCCTGCTCTGCCCATTCGGCCCCTATCTCAAGCGTGTCCCAAATGCCGTCCTCCCATGTTGGGGCCGCTTGGAAGGCTTCCTGGCAATACCCCATCACCTGATCCAGGGCGGCTTCCACGGCGGTGAGCACAACTTCCTGCTTGCTCGAAAAATGCTCATTGAACATTTTGGCGGAGATGTGGGCCTCCGCGCAAACGTCTCGCACGCTCACCGCGGAATAGCCCTTCTTGGCGACAACACGCACAGCTGCCAGCTGGATCTGCTCGTGCATATTGTTGACGACAAAGCGTCGAGGACTCTCGTGGAGGATGGCAGTAGCACGCATGACAGTTATGACGACAGCGTACACGACGTTGATTCGTTTTACATCGGATTTGGACGAAAGTACCGGATTTTTTGAGGCGGATTCCGACCCTGGAAAGTCATGCGAATCAACGCGGGCAATAGGCCGGCGCACGATCTGCCGTTCTCTGGCGCCCGCGGGTGCTGATAGCGTTGCGCCGATGGCAACCGCCCCGCCCAGCGAGTCGCGCCCGCAACGCCTTGCGGTCATCCGCGAGCAGCTGAAGCTGCTCGGGGACTATCTTTGACCCGGCTTCGCTGAGCGACCGCGTCGAGGTGCTCGAAGCCCAGATGCAGGCACCTGGCTTCTGGGATGAAGCACAGGGCGCCGCCAAGGTCTCATCCGAGCACGCCAAGGCCACCAAGCGGTTGCAGACTTTTACCGAATTGCAAACGGACGTCGAGGACCTCGACGGTCTCCTGGAGATGGCAGGCGAGGACGCGAGCCTCGAGCAGGAGGTCGAAGAGCATCTAGCCTCGGCCGAGGAGCGGCTGGCCGAGCTCGAGGAGCAGAGGCTGTTCTCCGGCTCCTACGACGCGGGCGACGCACTCGTGAGTGTCAACGCGGGCGCGGGCGGCACCGACGCGCAGGACTGGGCGGAGATGGTGCTGCGCATGATGATGCGTTGGGCCGAGCGACGTGGCTTCGCCGTCGAGCTGCTGGAGGCGAGCGCGGGCGAGGAAGCGGGCATCAAGTCCGCCACCTTCAAGGTGTCCGGCGAAAACGCCTACGGGCTGTTCGGCGCCGAGCGGGGCGTGCACCGGCTGGTGCGACTGTCACCGTTCGATTCGGCCCATCGCCGCCAGACGAGCTTCGCGGGCGTTGAGGTCGCGCCGGTCGTGGAGGACACCGGCGAGGTGGAGATCGACGAGGACGACCTGCAGGTGGACACCTATCGTGCCTCGGGCGCGGGCGGCCAGCACGTAAACAAGACCGACTCCGCGGTGCGTATCACCCACCGTCCGTCGGGGATCGTGGTGCAGTGTCAGAACGAGCGTTCGCAGACCTCAAACCGCGCCACCGCGATGGCGATGCTGCGCTCCAAGCTGGTGGAGAAGCAGGAGCGCGAACGCCAGGAAGAGATCGCGCGCGAGAAGGGCGAGGCGCAGGACGTCAACTTCGGCTCGCAGATCCGCTCGTATGTGCTGCACCCCTATTCGATGGCCAAGGACCACCGCACCAACCATGAGATGGGGGACGTGCAGCGCGTGCTCGATGGGGATCTGGACGGGTTCGTTCGGGCGTATCTCCTGAAGTCCGCGTCAGTCCAGACCAGGTAGCGAAGAAAGGTGGCGCTAAACAGCGTCTTACTCGCGTCCGAGCAGCTCCGCGACCGCGGCCTGGTCGAGCGGGTCGACACGCCGCAGTCGCTCTACGGCGTCGAAGGCGCGGTCGGCGGAGAGGATCGTGTCGATCCCGTTCGCCAGGCATGTTGCGACGTGGATGCGATCGTTGGCGCCGATGCGTGTGGTGGAGAGGGCCAGAGCATCGCGAAAGATGTCGTCGGTGACGGATAGGAGCGGTTTGAAGAGGGCGTATGCGTCGGCGGTCATGCCGGTGACATCGAGTGCACGTTCAGAGAGCTCGAAATGCCACACCTCCTCGATCGCGGCTGTGGAGGTGCAGCCGGCGGCGTCACCAGCTGCGATGGCGGCGAGGATCTCCAGGCACGGCTCTCTATAGGCGGTTGGCAACCACGTGTAGATTGAGATGTTCGCGTCGACGAAGAACGTCACCGTGTCTCACCCGGGGTAAAGAACTCCGGATACTCGTCCTCGATCTCTCGCTCGTGGATTCTGGTGAGCTCCTCGGGGGTGTATGAGCGTGCCGCGACGGGTCTTGCGCGCATTCGCTCCACAGCGGCGATACGTTCCTCCCTCGTGGTGTCGCTGCCGTAGCGCTCGTCGATCGCTGCGCGCACGAGCTCGCCCACCGACTCGCCGCGGGTGTGTGCTTCCGCTTCGAGGCGGCGCTTCTGCTGAGGGCTGACGAGTATCTGAAGCCTTTCGGTGAGCATGCTCATAGCATACACAGGTGATCTGGGTATAGAGACGAGTGGTCTAAGGGGAGGGGAGATTGAGCCCATCGCATCTCCTTATCCGACGCCCACATCCCTCCTGGACAGTCGTGCTGAGGTTCGCTTGGCGGGCATGCACACCGCCGGCGCATACGAGCCGTCTTGTTAGGGCAACGTTTGGAGAATGAGCGACAGGTCGAGCGCGGGCGCGGAGTGGGTGAGGGCGCCCATCGAGATGAAGTCCACGCCTGTCAGCGCGCGTTCGCGCAGCGTGTCGAGTGTGACGTTGCCGCTGGCCTCCAGCTTGGCGCGGCCCGCTACCTGGGTGACGGCGGCGCGCAACTGCTCGACGTCCATGTTGTCCAGCAGCAGTCGTGGAGCGCCCGCCGCGAGCGCCTGCTCGATCTCCTCGGGGTCGCCTACCTCGACCTCGAGCGTGGCGGCCAGCTCGGGCGCTGCCGCGCGTGCGCGCGCAACGGCCTGCGCGATCCCTCCAGCGGCGGCGATGTGGTTCTCCTTTACGAGAATCGCGTCGTAGAGACCAACGCGGTGGTTGGACGCGCCTCCTGCAGCGACCGCCGCCTTCTCCAGGGTACGCAGGCCGGGTGTGGTCTTGCGCGTGTCTAGCACCGTTGCGTGGGTTCCCTCCACGGCTCGGGCGACGCGCGCTGACATCGTCGCTATGCCAGAGAGGTGGGCGAGAAAATTGAGCGCCGTGCGCTCGCCCGTCAACAGCGCGCGCGCGGAGCCTTCGATCGATAGGACAGGGGCGCCCTGCCCACGCCAGCGACCCTCCTCCGCCAGGCGCTCGAAGTGCGCATCTGGGTCCAGCAGCGTGAAGCACATCTCGGTGGCGTCGAGGCCGTAGATCGCCCCCGGCGCCTTCTGTGTGATCAGCGCCTGTGCCTGCGTGCTGGGCTCGACGGTTGCGCTCGTCGTAACATCGCCGCTGCCGAGATCCTCCTCGAGCGCGCGTCCGACAAGCGCCCGCAGCTCATCTTTGGGTGTGGCGGCGCTCATCGTGGCGGAGGATATGCGAGGTGGGCACTGGCCACACCACGGGATAAACTGAGGTGGGTGCAGTCGCTGCCGATGATTCCCACCCAGCAGCCGCTCCCCGAGCTGACCGCGGAGCGGCTCGCCGAACTGCACGATGAGGTTCGCGCGCTTGCGGCTGAGCGCGGGGCGGTGATCCTCGCGCACAACTATCAGGTGCCCGAGATCCAGCGGGTGGCCGACTATGTGGGCGATTCGCTTGGGCTATCGCGCAAGGCAGCTGCTGCCGAGGGCGAGGTGATCGCGTTCTGTGGCGTGCATTTCATGGCGGAGACCGCTTCGATCCTGTGCCCCGAGAAGACTGTGCTGATCCCCGACCTTGATGCCGGTTGCTCGCTGGCCGCGTCGATCGACGCGGAGCAGTTGCGCGATTGGAAGGCGACTTATCCGCAGGGCGTTGTCGTGATGTACGTCAACACCACCGCCGAGGTCAAGGCGCTGACCGACTACTGCTGCACGTCCGCCAACGCTGTCGACGTGGTGCGCCATATCTATGAGACGCATGGTGAGCACACCGAGATCCTGTTTGGACCGGACATGTGGCTCGGCGCCTATGTGGAGAAGGAGCTGGGTCGTCCGATGCACGTGTGGGACGGCGAGTGCCATGTGCACGCAGGGATCCGCCCGTCAGACATCGCCGCCACGCGCGCGCAGCACCCCGGCGCTGATTTCCTGATCCATCCCGAGTGCGGCTGCACAACCAGCGTCATGGAGTACGTCGCCGCCGGCGACATTTCCTCCGAGGGTGTCCACATGCTCTCCACCGGCGGCATGCTGCGCTACGCCGACGACGCCGAGAAGCAGGCGATCGGCGGGGCGCAGGAGCCTGGGAGGGGTGGGTCTCAAGCTCCCCGCGAGGCTGTCGTCGCGACCGAGACGGGGATGCTCTACCCGCTTGAAATGGCCGCTCCGGATGTCAATTTCATCCCCGCCAACCCAGATGCCTCCTGCGTGTACATGAAGATGATCACGCTCGAGAAGCTGCGCGACGCGCTGCGCGACTTCAAGTACGAGGTGCGCGTGCCCGCGGAGATCGCCGAGCGGGCGAGAGTCCCGATCGATCGCATGGTCGCGCTGGGCTAAAGCGCGTCGGTCGGCCCGCAGATTGCCGGAGGCTCTTACCGGCCGCCGTCTAGAACTCGTCGGCCTCGTGCGGGCCAACGCACGCCACCGCGAGGTTGTCGGCCACGTTGGCGGCCACCTCGCGCACCTCCTCGAAGGTGACCGCGTCCAGCGCGGAGATCGCCGCGTCCGGATCGATGTCCTCTTTGTAGACGATGCTCTGGCTCGCCCCGTAGCGAGCAACAGCGTTGGTGTTCTCAAACGCCAGCACCAGCCGTCCGGCTGCGTATGCGCGGGCGCGGTCCACCTCCTCCCGCGTGGGCCCCTCGCTGCGCAGCTCACCCACGATCTCGCGCATACGCGAGTAAGCCTCGATGCACTTGCTCGAATCCAACCCCGACCCCAGCTGCAGGATCGGGACGTCCGCAAACGCGTGCGCGATCGCATACACCGAGTAGCACAGCCCGCGCTTCTCGCGAATCTCCTCGAACAGCCGCGACCCCATCGAGCCACCCAACAACGTCGAGTAGATCGACAACGCGGCACGTTCCTTGACGTTGCCCACGCTCACCTGAGGCCTATAGATCATGCGCAGGTGCGATTGGTTGGTGTCGCGCTGCTCGACCATCGTCTCGGGAGCGAACTTCGGGGCAGGCACATATGGCTCTGGCGTGGGCAGCGTTGGGAACCGAGCGAACAGCTCAGCCAGCTTGTCCTGCCCGGGAACGTGTTCGATGTTCCCGACCAAAAACGCCCCGCCGCTCGCCCCGGCCCAGCGGCGCTCCCTGAAGGCGACGATCGCATCGCGACTGAAGCTGCGCAGATTCTCCTCCGGACCCAGCACCGTGCGACCCAGCGGGTGATCGCCGAAGGCCGCCTTGTCGATCAGGTACTCCGCCACGGTCGAAGGCTGGTCGTAGGCACGGTTGATCTCCTGGATCACCACGCCGCGCTCGCGGTCGAGCTCCTCCGCGTCCAACCGCGGGCGCGCGACAAAGTCGCTCAACAGGTCGATCGCCTGCTCGGCCGACTCCGCTCTGACCGTGATGTGGAAGGCCACCATGTCGTGGCTGGTGTACGCGTTCAGCATGCCCCCGAGACGCTCCGCGGTCTCGTTGACGTCCTTGTAGGTGGCGTACTTCTCACCGCCCTTAAACACCAGGTGCTCGAGGAAGTGGGCCATCCCGTTCTCCTCGACGCGCTCGGTGCGGGCGCCCGCGTCGAAGGCCACCAGCACCGTCAGCGCGCGCGTGCCCGGCAACCCGATGGTGTGCACCGGCAGGCTGTTGCCTGCCACCGTCGTTGTCGCTATCTCAGCCACGCGCCCCACGATATGCGATCGGGCGCCCACACTCGACGCGGCCCCCCACACACCTTTCCCCGACAGCACAACTGCATCGTGCAAAAGCGCTTGCATGCAGGGAAAACTGCGGTCCTGAGTGAGGGATGGCGCTACTGTGCCCGGCCATGGCCGACCCCGACGCCAACCTTCGCTACACACGCACGATCCCCCGCAGAGCGCTCACGCGGCACATGCGCCCACGCGCAGGCGCCCGCCCGGTGGCTGTGGCTTTGCCGCCGCATCCCGTCGCGTCCCCCGCGCGTCCCGCGCCCACTCCGGGCGCCGACACCGTTGTCGAGTTTTGCGCTGCCACCAAGCGCTACGACAGCGGCGATATCGGCCTCGAGCGCGCCACGTTCGCGGTCGACCGCCAGGAGTTCGTGTTCCTCGTCGGCTCCACCGGCTCCGGCAAGTCCACGATCATGCGGCTGCTGATCAAGGAGATCGACCCCACCGAGGGCACCATTCGCGTGGCGGGACGCTCGCTGGCGGACATCGAGCGCGCGCGCGTCCCCTACTACCGGCGCAACGTCGGCGTCGTGTTCCAGGACTTCAAGCTGCTGCCCACGCGCACCGTCTACGACAACATCGCCTACGCGCTGCAGGTGACGGGGGCCTCGCGCAAGCAGATACGCGCCACCCTGCCCGACATTCTGCGCCTCACCGGTCTCTCCACGAAGCTCCACAACTACCCCCACCAGCTTTCCGGCGGTGAGCAGCAGCGCGTCGCCGTGGCGCGCGCGTTCGCCTCACACCCGCCGCTGCTGCTGGCCGACGAGCCCACCGGCAACCTCGACCCCCACACCTCGATCGGGATCATGCAGCTGCTGTACCGCATCAACCGCGCCGGCACCACGGTGATCGTGGCCACCCACGACAACGAGATGGTCGACAAGATGCGCCGCCGCGTGATCGAGCTGCGGCGCGGGCGCATCATCCGCGACGAGGCCACCGGGCTCTACGCGCAAGATGAGACCACCGGGGACTTGGCCGAGCGTTTGAAGCGCGAAATGCGATGAGGTCGTGGACGCTTCGCATTCCGGCGTCCTCGGCGCTGCTGTCATGAAACTGGGTTTTTTTCTGAAGGAGGCGACACGTTCGATGCGTCGCAACCCGGCGCCTTCGTTTGCGGCCCTGTCGTGTGTGCTTGTCACCACGCTCGTGCTCGGTGTGTTCATCCCCGTCGTGCAGGCCACCAACGGCGCCGCCAACTCGATCCGCGGGAAGGTGATCGTGGACGTCGATCTCAACACCACGGCGACCTCCGCCGAAGTCGCGCGGGTGCGCCACGAGGTTGAACACGCCCCCTACGTCGGGCATGTCGAAATGGTCTCCAAGCAGGCCGGCTATGAACAGGAGCGCAAGATCAACCCGCAGGCCTTCCAGCTGATCGGCTACAACCCGCTCCCGGAAATCCTGCGCATCACGCCCAGCGATCCCAGCGACGCCAACGCGCTGCAAGCAGAGCTCAACCAGTCAAGCCCACCCAGCGTGCGGCGCGTCACCGACTCGGCGATCGCCGACGTGCAGGATCGCCAAGCTCAAACGGATGAGATCCTGTCGGCGACGCGCATTGTGAAGATCACGATGGCACTGCTGGCGGCCCTGCTGATCTTCTCCTCCGTGCTGCTGGTTTCCAACACGATCCGCCTGTCGCTGTTCTCACGCCGGCGCGAGGTCGAGGTGATGAAGCTGGTGGGCGCCACCGACTGGTTCATTCGCTGGCCATTCGTGATCGAGGGACTGTTCGTCGGTGCGCTCGGCGGACTGTGCGCGATCGGGCTGCTGTTTGTCGCCAAGCTCACGCTGATCGACCCGCTGGCCTCCACCGTCAAGCTGATCTCCCAGCCGTCGATGATCGACTTCCCATTCCTGATCGCCATCCTGATGGGCTGCGCGATCGCGGTGTCCGCCGCGGGCTCCGGTCTGTCGCTGCGCCGCTTCCTGCGGGTCTGAACGCACTCGATGTATCGCGGCAAGGGCGGTGGTGGGAGTGAAGAACCCTCCCACCGCATAGGCTGAGGAGGTGGAGTCCCGTAAACGACAGTCCCTGGTCGCGATTCTCGCGCTGCTGGTGCCCGTGCTGTTCGTGCTCGGCATCTGGCTGGGCGGGCATCCCAGTGATCTGCCCAGCTTCGCGCGCAACGCGTTCGTGGCCGACCACAACACGCAGCTCGTCGACGAAGCAATCGAACGGGTCTCCCACGACTACTACCGCCCGATCTCGACCAGCGGTCTCGACAACGCGTCGATCGCGGGGATGATCTCCAGCCTGCACGACCCCTACTCCACCTACCTCAGCCCCAAAGAATTCACGACGTTCGACCAGCCAGCCAGCTTCGCCGGGATCGGGGTGGTCGTCGATCCCAAGTCGCTGGGGCTTGAAATCGTGCGGGTGTTCAACTCCTCTCCCGCCCAGCGTTCCGGGCTGAAGGCGGGGGAGACGATCGTCGCCGTCAACGGGCGCTCGCTGCACGGCATGCCCTCCACGACCTCCACTGGGCTCATCAAGGGACCACCCGGCACCAACGTGCAGCTCACGCTCGCGGCTCCCCACGCACACGCACGCACGGTCACCGTCACTCGCGCCACGATCTCAGAGCCCGTCGTAGCTTCCGAAATGCACACGGTGCACGGGGTCAAGCTCGGGTGGGTGTACCTCGCGACGTTCAGCGAAGGCTCCGCCGCGGAGCTGCGCGAAGCGGTGGAGGGGCTGCTCAAACAGGGCGCACGCGGGCTGATCCTCGACCTGCGCGCCAACGGTGGTGGTCTGGTCAGCGAAGCGCGGCTCGTCGCCTCGATCTTCATCCCCTCCGGCACGATCGTCACGACGCGCGGTCGCACGCAGCCGACGATCGTGCTCACCGCCGCCGGCGGGGCGATCCCCTCCTCGATCCCGATGGTGGTGCTGGTCGACCACGACACCGCCTCGGCGTCTGAGATCGTCACCGCGGCGCTACAGGATCACAACCGCGCCACCGTCGTCGGCACCCACACCTACGGCAAGGGCGTCTTCCAGGAGCTCGAGCCGCTGTCGGGGGGCGCCGCCATCAAGATCACCGTCGGCGAGTACTACACACCAGACGGGCGCAACCTCGGCGGCGGTGGCGTCAAGAAAGGAGCGGGCGTCACCCCCGAAGTGCTGGTGCCGAGCGGGGTGGACACCGAACACGGCCTGCAGGTCGCGCTCAACACGCTCGCGGCCAAGGTCAAGTGAGCCCCGCACGCGGCGGGCGCTCGCGCGGAGGGCCCGCCAAGGGCAAGGCGCCCAAGAAGGCGTCCAAGAACGCCAGATCAGACAAAAGCGCCAAAGCGCCAAAGCGCGGGAAGACAGTCAAAGGTGCGACCGCGAGTGGCGCCCGCACCCCTGGCACGGGTGCCATCCGCGATGGGGGAGGAGGCTCGCACGCCCCAAAGTCAGATGGGCCCAAGCGCACAGGCGCCTCGGCGCGCGGCAAGCGCGTGGAGCGCACCGGCAAAGGGTTTGCCACCGGGTCCTCAAACGCACGCGTCGTGTGGCCCCCGAGCGAGCGCACCGAAACCGCACGCGACGCGATCGAGCGGCTGATGCGCGAGGCGGGACTCGCGCGGCGGTTCGAGCCCGATGTCGAACGTGCCGCGCGCGCGGCGGCAGCGGGTGCTTGGCGCAAGGCCGAAGCGGAGATCGAACAGGGGCTCAGGCGCGATCTGCGCGGACTGCCCACGTTCACGGTCGACCCGCTCACCGCACGCGACTTCGACGACGCGATCTCCGCCGAACGCCTGGATTCCGATCCCGCCCATCCCACCGTGCGCGTGTGGGTGCACATCGCCGACGTCGCGGCCCACGTGCCGCTGGGCTCGCCGCTGGATATGGAGGCGCGGCGGCGCGCCACCAGCGTGTACGTCCCCGGCGCGGTCGAGCCGATGCTCCCGCACGCGCTCTCAAGCGACGCCTGCTCGCTGGTGCCCGGGGCCGAGCGCCTCGCGGTCACAGTCGAGCTCGTGTTGCGCTCAGCGGAGATCGTCTCGGCCAGCTTCTGCCGCTCGATCATCAACTCCGACATGCGACTCGACTACGAGCGGGTGGACCGCATCTTCGCCGGCGCCGACGTCGCCGCCGAACCATGGAGTGGGCCGCTCACCGCCGCCCGCGCGGCGGCCGCGGCATTGCAGCAGGCACGCGAATCCAGCGGCGCGCTCGTGATCGACTCCGAGGAGCCGGAGTTCGCCTTCGACGACCACGGCAACGTCAGCTCCATCAGCTCGCGCGCCCAAACCGAGTCCCACCGTCTGATCGAGCACCTGATGATCGCCGCCAACGAAGCGGTCGCCCAGCACCTGGCGAAAGCCTCGTTCCCGTGCCTATATCGCGTCCACGAACGACCCACCCCGGAGCGCATTCGCGCGCTCGTTGATCAGCTGGCGTCGCTTGACATACCCACTCCAGCGCTGCCCGACCAGCTCAACGCAACGCAGGCCGCGCAGCTGCTCGGCGAGATCTCGCGGCGCGTGGACGCGCACATACACCGCACCGGCCAAGGCCGTACCGCGTTCAGTCAACTGGTGCTGCGCTCGCTCAAGCAGGCCGTCTACTCGCCCAAGAATCTCGGTCACGCCGGGCTGCGCTCGTCCTGCTACTGCCACTTCACATCACCGATCCGCCGCTACCCCGACATCGTCTGCCACCGTGCGCTGCTCGCCTCGATCGGGCTCGACGAGCGCTTCACCGGGGCGCGCAAGCTCGTCGAGCTCGGCGAATGGAGCTCAGAGCGCGAGCGCGACGCCGCCAGGATCGAGCACAAGGGTGACGACATCGCAGCCTGCTTCCTGCTCGAGCAAACGCTGCTCGACGGCGGTCACGATCAGATCTTCCACGGCGAGGTCACCGGGATGATCGCGGCTGGCGCGTTCATCGCGTTCGGCGCCGACCCCGAGCGCAGACCGATCTTCGAGGGCATGCTCCCGGTACGCCTGCTCAGCGCCGGTGTGGATCGCGACTGGTGGGAGCTCAACGAGCACAGCACGATCCTGCGAGCTCAGCGCTCCGGCGCCACCCTTCGACTCGGCGATCCGATCCAAGTGCGCGTCGTGCGAGTGGACGCGGCTGGTGGACGCGTCGATCTCGCGCCCGCCGGCCAGGACTAATACCCCATTCCTACGCGGCGCCGCTCGCGGGGGGACACAGCACAGAGCTCCCTACGTGGCGCTCCGCGCCATATGGGCGGTCCGGCTAGGCTCGCAGGATGGCCAAAGTAAAGGGCAAGAAGCGCAAGATCGGCGCGGGCGATGTCGCGAGCAATCGCTACGCCTCCTACCGCTATGAGCTGATCGAGCGAATCGAGTGCGGCGCGGTCCTGCAGGGAACCGAGGTCAAGGCGCTGCGTGCCTCCGGTGCCCAACTCAAGGACGGCTACGCCGCCATCCGCGACGGAGAGATGTGGTTGCACTCGGTCCACATCCCTCCCTACCAGCCGGCGTCGCGTGAAAACCACGACCCCGAGCGTGCGCGCAAGCTGTTGCTGCACCGCTCGGAGATCGAGCGGATCACCGGACGTGTGTCAGAGCGCGGTCTCACACTCGTGCCGACCCGCATCTACTTCAAGGGACCCCATGCCAAGGTCGAGATCGCGCTGGCGCGCGGTAAGGATCTCTACGACAAGCGCCAAACCATCCGCGAGCGTGACTCCAAGCGAGAGGTCGAACGGGGGATAAGGGAAGCGCGGCGATAGTCGCGGGCACATCGCCTCCTATCGTCACTCGGTCGGTCAGGGAGCCTGTTCGCAGTGCTTGAAGCCGTCGCGCTTGGCGATCGCCAGCATCTGCTGTGTGGTTTTCTCGGTGGTGAGAACCAGCGCGTGCGCTGCCTTGATGTTTTTCGACTTCACGTCTTCACCGAGCTTTGCGGTGTTTTCGGCAAGCTTCTCGGCACCCGCAACGAATGTTTTCCAGTCGCTTTCGAGGTCAGCGGGCGGAACGAGTTTGCTTAGTTCAGTCAGCGCGGTCTGCTCAAAGGACGCGAGCTCCGGGGCGATACGCACAAGATCCTGGACGCTTTTGACCGTCTTGGTTGCGAGCTTTGCGCTCACTGTCTTACAGATCGCGTTCGCCTTTGCGATCAGTTCGGCGTGCGTCAGCGGCTTCGGGGAAGATCCGCCGCAGCCGGACACCGCGAGTGTTGCCGCTACGAGCGCGCCCAGCCCCATCCCTCTAGCTCCCATCTCAACCCCAGTTCCCATCGTGTGCCAGCCCATTTGATCCTAACCAGTGGAACAGGGTACAGGCTTGGGTTTATCGAGGTGGGTCCCCTCCGGACAGGGAGTCGTTTCCTGCTCAGATCACGCGGAAGCTGTGCCCCGCGCTCACCAGGATATGCGTTTGGTCCATGCCGAAAGCGAGCACCACGATCAGGGCGATATACACAACTCCGATCGCGATCCGGCTGCGACGCGGCACGCGATAGTAAGCCGCCTGCTCGATCGAGCGCGACCTCAGCTGGCGCCAGCGGCGCGGCATCTCGCGCAGTGCCAGCAGGATGAAGACCAGCAGGAAAACGTTGTGCAGCAACACGATCATCGCCACCAACCCTCCGATCCCCACAAACCACATGGCCGGAGCGACAGCCGCCATTGCGCGTCCGCCGTCGAACGGCACCACCGGGATCAGATTGATCAGGTTCAAGAAAAACCCGATATAGGCGAGCGCGAGCAGCAGGTCGCTGCCGGTCAGCGCTCCGACGATGGCAACCGCCAGCGCGCCAAGTGTCCCGAGGATCGGGCCCGCCAAGCCCACACGAGCCTCCGCGAGCGCGTTGTCCCCGAGCGAGCGCGAGAAGATCGCGGCGCCCAGGAACGGGATGAACATCGGTGTGCTCGCTTTGATCCCCTCACGGCGCAGCTGGATCACGTGGCCCATCTCGTGCACGAACATCAACACCACGAACCCCGCCGCGAACTGCCATCCCCAGAACAGGCTGTAGGCCGCAACCGACACCAGCGCGGTGCCGCCGGTCGTCAGGAGCTTCAACTTCGGCAGCAGCAGCACGGCGCTCTTCACATACGCGGCAAACTTCGCCGCAAGCGCGCCGATCCCGGCGAGCGCGCTACCCAACCGCTTGCGCAGCGAGCGCTTCGGCTCTCCGAACGGGACCTCACCCGGGTGCGGTGCGCTCGCACCCGCTGCGCCCCGCACGGCGAGCGCGTGCGTGGCCGGCTGGCCACCAAACGGGTTCTCGCTCACAATCGGAAGCTCGCCATCCATGCGCTCATTGTCGCAGCTGCGATAAGTGGTGCCTAAGGGGTTCTCGGGAGATCCCGCAAGGCTTGCTCACAGAGGCGCGCCACCGGCTCGCCCGCTCCAGTTGCGGGTTCGCTGAAACGCATTCCGGCGTCGCCCAAGAGCCTTTTTTCGGTATGTGCGGGAAGAACGATTCGATTGCCCTTGACGGAGCTCGAAAAGAGGCGTACGTTGGTTACAGACGCGGAACCGAGCCGCGAAGAGCGAGGCCACTGAGGTGTAAGGCCGCGCCACCCGCCACCGGAAGGCCCTCGGGCTGACCGGCAGCAGGTTCCTCACAGCGGCCCGGGACCGCGTCGACTTGTTTAACGGAGCTCCGACGCCGCACTGGGAGCTTGCCGGTGCGGCGAGGGCTGGCGCGACAGCATTCAGTGCGCGGCCAGCGTTTGGGTTGGCGCGGTCGGCGCTACACTTGCAGAGCATCAGCATCCACGGGGACGACAGGCTTCGACGCGGTTGGTTCGTGTGGATGGTCGCGAGTCGAGGTCCCGGGCGGCCTCGTAAAACACCCGGGAAAACCATAAGTGCGGACTCTCACGAGTACGCCCTCGCTGCTTAGTCAATAGCTAAGGCACGAGGTCTCGAGCCCCACTCGCCTACGGTGGGGATTCTCGGGATCAGAAAGTAGGCTCACCCGGTGAGGCCCGCCTCCGCCGATCCGGGAACATCTCAGGAGGCTGGTCCCCCACAACCCCGCCGGCGAGGCGCGCGAGGGACGAGATCAGAGCGCCGGCTACGCTCGTAGAAGCCATTCAGACGCTACCGCGGACGTGGGTTCGATTCCCACCGTCTCCATCGGGACAGTTGACTCTTCGGTTTTCAATTTGAGGATTGGAGGGTCTCTGCCGTTGCCGAGAGGCAGTTGGCAAAGAACACGTCAACCGGGGACAACCGCCGCATTGGAGTGGTTGGTGACCGCTCGCAGGCTCAGATGCCGAGCGGCAACGGGTCAAGCGAGGACCGGGCGGGGGCTTCATGGGCGTTAAGACCTCCAACAAGACGCTATTCAAGGGTGTCCGTAAGGAGAAGTGGTCCAAGCGGCAGAGGGGGCGGGAGGCACAATCTCCCGTCCCTCACTTTCGATACCTCAGGCGTAAATGCCTTCCCCGGAGGCAGTGGGCGTGGAGCTATACGCCTCATCTAACTGTCCTCATCCTCGACCGCGAATCTCGCGCCAACCGTCTCCTGTGCATCTTCAAGAAAGCGATCAGCGCAGTAGCTGACCTGATCGCGGATGGCCTCGAACGAGGCCCAGAACTCGTCCTCGTCCTCTTCGGTGCGTAGCTCGACAGAGGCGTATAGGCCCTCGAAATCCTCAAGAGTTTCAACGACCCTGTCAGCGCTCTCAGTGAGATGATGCTTCACTCCGAGACGGAGGGCGAGCTTCGATTGAATGGGCTTCAAGCGAGCCAAGCCTTCCTCGAGCCATCCCGGTCCGGACGGCTTAGCCACGATGCTGCGCACCTCTCGAATCGCCTCAGCGGCATCATCTAGCAAGGTCCGCAGTTCGTCCACGTCATGCAGGCTCCGCTCGTGACGGAACCGAGCTCGCGTCTGTTCAGCATCGCTTCGATCACGCGTGCGAGCCTGGACCTGACCCGCAAAGGCCGTGATCGCTGCCGCACTCAAGGTCGCCCCACTCGTGACCGCAACGATTGCCAACGTGCTTGACATGGGCGAGCAACCGTACCGGAGCTGCTTACTCAAAGTAAGCTCAGCAAAAGTCGCAGGCCGCAACCGAAAAGCCTGCCTATACGTGTGGGATCCGCGACGTTCGGAAGAATCACGGGGATGGACAAAACGATTGATCCCCTTGGGCGAACGGTCCACCTGGCCGAGGAGCGGTGGCAGCACATCATCGACGGCCATCCATACATGACGCCGTTTCGCGCCGAGGTGCTGCGGGCAATCGAGGCGCCCACAGATCTAATCGAGCAACCCCGACCCGGCCAGGACTGGTTCTATCTGCGGGACGCAGGTCCAAGTCGGTGGCTCAAGGTCGTAGTAGCCTTTGACGAGGACTCCTTTGGGAGCATACGCACAGCATTCCCAAGGAGAAGCAAGCCATGACAGTCCACATCGGCCCATACAAGTTCGACCGAGTTCGCTATGACCATGACGCGGACGTGCTCTATCTCGCCCAGGGCGATCCCGCGCGCGCCGTTGACTTCGATGAGACGCCCGAAGGGCATGCCGTCAGCTTCGATGAGAACGGCGATCTTGTGGGCCTGACCCTGATCGATATCCGCAGGCTTCTCGATGAGGCTCAAGGCGAGCTTCGACTGGAGTTGCCCGCAAAGGCCAGTCCCGCAGACCTCAAGCTCGCTCTCGCCTAGCGCCCGACAGTGCTTGGCGCAAAGCGTCGATCCATGCCAGACGGTTTGGTGTTCTTCCCCTAAAGTCCACTTCAGACAACTAGCTGCGAAAGATGCGATTTCGCACCCTTTTGCCAGACC
Organism: Solirubrobacteraceae bacterium; assembly: GCA_049591495.1. Lineage (GTDB taxonomy): Bacteria > Actinomycetota > Thermoleophilia > Solirubrobacterales > Solirubrobacteraceae > Palsa-744. The sequence goes on along the minus strand of JBAWFB010000163.1, from coordinate 5,017 downwards.
GAACACGACCATGGCCCCATGGCGCTGGAATCCGGCTAAGTGGTGCTAACGCCGCAAAAATAATGCTAATAGGCGATCTCTTTAGCACCATTATGCCGTCATTAGCATCATGCGGAGCTTCGTTGACCTCGACCGGATCTTTGGCAGTCAGCCACGCGAGCTTGGCGCCAAGCTCGCCAGGATTGATACCGGGAAGGGCCAAGAACGTCCGTTCGCCGACCAGGTGCCGCCGGCTACGGCGTTGCTCGGTATGTGAGTGTCGAGCAGCGCATCTTCGAGGCGAAGAACGCCTACTACCAGAGCCTCTACGAATCTCAGCGTGGATGGAACACTGGTGAGCACACGATTTGGCCATGGACGACGTTCCTTATCCAGGTACTCGACGGCGCCTACGAGGATCTCGAGCAGCGCGTCGCGGCCGCCGGCACTGAGACCGGCTCCAAGCAGGATCGCGTCCGCGAGCACATCCTGCGCCACGCGCCCGTCGAATTCCGCACGCGCGACATCCAGAGGGCGCTCCCAGGCATCAGTCCCGCGACAGTGCGGCTTGTGCTCAACGAACTCCGAGATGCAGGGGAGATCGCGTCCAATGGCATGGGCTCAGGTGCGCGCTGGCACCGTAGCGCCAGTTAGACCCTGTCCTCCGCACCCGCCGCAGCAACCTGCAGGCATAACGACCATCTCGTTCCAGAGGCACTTATGAGGCATCCAGCGCAGTCGCGCCGATGATCGTCGGGTTTGCGCAACGTACGGTCCTCTCCACTTCCGTACGTTGCGCAAACCCCGGCCGTGAGGGCGCGGTCGGGGTTTGATGATGCGGTAGGTGGGCTGGATGTCGTGGCGACCGTTGACGCGCAGTTCGGCGATGAGGATGCGTAGGAGCGCCTTGGCTTGCTCAGGCTCGCAGTCGGCGATGACGGATTCGAGCCAGCAGGATCGCCGGCTGGGTGCGGTAGTACGCCGCCGAGCTGTGTGCGCTCCTCGCGGCTGAGCGCGACCTGCGCGGCGCACAGTGCGTACATGCCCGCAACTTTGCCGTAGCTGAGCCGTACGCGGACGGTCGCCTCCTGCGGCTCGCTCAGCGCCCGTTCGGCCAACCATTCGGCGACGCTCTCCCCGGCGGGACCCGAGACTGGCTGGAACGAGCGATCGCCTCGCCCAGCTCGGGCAGCGCCGCGACGACCTGTTGATCGACGCGCACGTATGCGCGGGGCGGTCCAGCACGTCGCGCGAGGGTGGTGGGTCCGGGACGTCACGATGCTCGGGTCGTCTCATCCGACGATGGTGAATGTGAGCGATGTCGCCGTCGAGCGTCCCTCATCGTTCGCGGCGGTGATCGTCAGCGAGTAGTTGCCTGGGGCGAGCCAGTTTGTAGATGAGAGTTGTCCCCGGAAGTGAAGCGTGTCGGTGCCGGCGCGGCCCGCCAGCGATACAGAGCCTACGTCGACTGGTCGGGGGCAGGTGTGGCCATGGTGTCTGTGGGGATGGGACGCGCACTCGCCTGGCAGGCGTGTGAATGCGAAGCGTACGTTCGCCTGCTCGTTGAGGGCGAAGGTGACGGTCGTCCCGACCGGCGGTCCATTCCTGTGCTTGTGTGGGATTCGCTCCCTCCACGCGCGGTGGGACTCGTGAACGTGCGCGATTACAGGAACGGCGAGCGGTGTGGCTGTCCTGGGAGAGGGTGTTATGGGAGAGGGTGCTGTGGGAGACGGTGTGATGAGGATCGTCCCGGTGACGCTGTTTTCGATGTGTCGTTCGGGAAAGCCGGGCGCCAGCAATTGCGCGTCGGCTGCGCTTGCCGTGATGTGGTATTCGCCTGGCTGGGTGTAGGTGTGCGTGACCGAGAGGCCGCTCGCCGTGGAGCCGTCGCCGAACTCCCACGTGATACCGATCAGCGGTCTCCAGACCGAGACAGGTGACGCTATGCCGAACGAGACCGGCTGTCCGACCTGCGCCGTCGTGGGGATTGCGACGGCGCTGAGGCTCGGTCCGGCGTCGTAGACAAACCCTTGTACGTTTTCCCCGATCGTCGTCGATTCCCCCCATATCGCGAGCGTGTCACCCGCTGAATCTCCGGCTATCTGCAGGCTGGTTGCCGAGCCGGTGGGGCCGCAAGCAGTCGTGCCGCCAGTGGCCTTCGCAAACGTTCCGCCGGGAGGCCGCACCGATCCGTATTCGCTGATTTCTTTGCAGCCAGGGCCGTTATGGCCTTCAGCTGTGTTCTGTAGCGCTGCCAGGGTGACGGTTCCGTTGGGAGCCATGCTGACCTTGACGAGTTCAGGCGTGCCTTCAGTGACCACCTGTTCGGGCACGCCGAAGCCCTCTCCCGCAGGCGCCGTCGCTATGTCGAGCGCGCCCGGGATGGGCCAGTCGACGACCGCTTCCCCCTCTTCGTCCATCGCAACCCAAGGAAACGCGGTCGTCGTCCCAAGCGTCGCCGCTGCGCCGAAGCTCGACTGGCCGGACGCCAGCCGCGCCTCTTGCACGGCGTCGCCGGGCGCCTCCCACACTGCCAGTGCTTCGCCGGCCGAGTCCATCACGATGTGCTGGAGCGGCAGTTCGGAGGACTCGGTCGGCTTCACTTCGCCGAGCCTGGCTCCGTCGCCTTGACCATCCGGAGCTGGAAAGTGCCCACCAGCCCTGCGAACAGCGGCCTCTAGCTCGGTTGACGCGCCGATCGATCGGGTCCATGACACGATGGCATCGCCGCCCGGGTCCATGGATACCCGGACATCGCTTGCATCGCCCCCATCGCCGGAGAGCGTCGTGGGCGAGGAGAACGATCCGCCCATGCGGGCAGTCGCAGCTTCCACCACTGTGCTCGTACCGTCATCGAACAGCCAAGAGACGATCTCTTCGCCGTTCGCGTCGATCGCGACGTCAGGGCTCGTGCCCTGGGAGACCAAGGTGGGTGAACTGAACGATCCTCCCTGTGGCCGAAACGAGGTGTAAACCCCCGTCTTCCCGCTGCTACCGATCTCCTCCTGCCAAACAACGATGATGTCCCCATTTGGATCGATCGCGACAGCTGGGGCTTCCGGTCGATGACAGCAGACGCTTTCTTCGGGAGACACAGGTTCGCCAAAGGTTCCGCCAGCGAAATCTTCTTCCGGAGTGTGACGCCAAGCACGGATCGTTTCAAAGTGCTCGTCCACGACGACGGCTTCGCCATCCGGGGCCATCGCGACTACAGGACTCGATCCCTCGCGCGGCCAGAACCCCCACATGCCGAACGCCCAATCACCGGCCATCGCACTACCTGTGCTCGCGACCAGCACCCCACACACCACAAGCGCCGCCACAAGTGCCCGACTCGACAACCTCAAACACCCTCCGTGTCAGTTTGTCCGGACAATACAATGGAACGCCGCGACAGCATACGGCAGCAATTGCCGGCACGGCGACGATAGTGTCCACGAGCACGATGCACCGAAGGCTGAGGCGGCGGACTCTGCCAGGCCGCCCCGTCACAACGCTCGGGCTACACGCTCAGCGACTCCGCGCGGACCGTCACGGGGTTTGCGCAACGTACAGTCCTCTCCATAGACAACTATCAGCGACAAGGCCGGATCAGGCGCTTGCCTTGCTGGCGAGTCGCTGCCGGGCGCAGGCGCCCGCGTCGAGGCGGCTGGCGCTCACGGAGCCATGGGGCGCCGGGAAAACGAACGGGGGCTTGAGAAGGAATTGCTAAAGATATAAAGTGTCAAGACGATAATACGACTAATCGACTATACTTAGCGAACATGATCTACGGGACTCCTCAACCCGATATTGCGCTGAGGGACGAACTCGTCACGTTTGATGCACTACTCGACGAGCTTGGCGACCAGGCCAGTGTCGCCGGGCGATGGCTTGGCGGTCTGCGCCGTCAGTGGCGTGCGGCCTCAGCGGAGAGCTCGATCGAGATCGAGGGGTTCCATGTACCCAGTGATGAGACGCTGGCGATAGTGAGCGGGAGTGAGCCGACCGACCCAACGGACGAGGACCGGATGGCGCTCTCCTGCTACGCGCGGGCGATGGACCACGTAGGTGTCATGTCAGACGATCCTGTGTTCCGATGGGTGGATCGAGTTCTGCTCGATCTTCACTTCGACGCCTGCTACTTCCAGAAGGACCAGGAGCCTGGTCAGTACCGTCGGCGGGGTATCGAGGTCGCGAGTCTGGATGGCGGGCCGCCCGCGTACGTCGGTCCGCCGGCCGAGCATGTGCCGCCACTCATGGGGGAGATCGTGGACTGGCTTGACCACGGTGATCCCGACGCCCACCTGATCGTGCGTGCGGCGATGGCTCACCTGCATGTGGTCTCCGTACATCCGTTTCGTGACGGCAGCGGGCGAATCTCACGGATCGTTCAGTCTCTGATGCTTGCACGGGGTGGGTTGCTTGCCCCCGAGTTTGTCTCAATTGAGGAATTCCTGGGCAGCAACACATCGTCCTATTACACGACGTTGCAGGCGGTGCAAGGAGGGTCGTTTCAGCCTGAGCGCGATGCAACGCCGTTCGTGAGACTCTGCGTTGAAGCCCACGTCGCACAAGCCCGCCGCCGGCTAAGGCAACTCGCTGAGGCTGGTGCGCGATGGACATACCTCGAGAAGCTCGTGGAGCAGCGCGACTGGTCAGATCGTCTCGTCATCGCCTTGGAGCAGAGCCTCTTCCAGGGCACTGATCGAGCTGCCTACGTCGCCGAGGCCAACGTTTCGGGACCAACGGCGAGCAGCGACCTACGGCGCCTCCTCGACGCCGGATTGATCAGTCGGCAAGGAAGAGGACCCGCCACGCGCTACGTCGCGAGCCAGCGGCTGGCTCTCAACGTGCGTGGCCACATTGATCGGTCAACTTCTCGACCCGAGTGATCCTCCCTCGACCCGTGGACAGATAGGCTGGGTCGGCTTACCGTTCTCAACAAACAGAGACGGAAACGATTCCTCTTGACATCAGGAGAGTATTGTGTATAAGATAGATCCGTCCGGTCAGCCGGTCGGCTGTCAGGAAACATAAGGTCGGGTTTGGGTCGGTC
>JBAWFB010000162.1:0-43672 GCA_049591495.1 Solirubrobacteraceae bacterium | reverse complement strand
CGCCGCCCTCCTCGCGGCGACGTTCACGCTCTCGATCGTGGTTCCTGCGATCGCCTTCGCAACGGGCACGAGCACCATCACGATCAGCGGAGCCACCGCGTCGTTCCCGCTCGTCTCGCTGCTTGTGCAGAAGTACGAGAAGCTCAACAAGAAGGTCAAGGTCAAAATTTCCCAGGGCGGCACCCAGGTCGGCATCAACGACGTCGCCGCCGGTCGCGTCTCGATCGCCGACGTCTCGCGCGACCCGCTGTCCACCGATCCCACCGGGCTCGTCTTCTACCCGATTGCCAAGTACTACCTGTGCGTGGTCACCAACAAGGCAAACACGCTCTCCAACCTCACCCAGGCACAGGTCGAAGCGATCTTCACCGGCAAGACGCGCGAATGGAGCAAGGTTCCCGGAGCCACCGCCAGCGGCCCGATCGACCTGATCAGCCGCAACTCGACGGCCGGCACGCTCAGCAACTTCACGACGCTGCTGATGGGCGGCAAGAAAGTGTCAACGCTCGCAAGCGAAGAGGCCTCTGAGGGACTGCAGCGCTCAGCGATCGAAAAAGACCCCAACTCGATCGGCTTCCTGTCGGGCTACTTCGCCAGTCAGGGCGTCAATGACGTCGCGTTCAACGGTGAGGCCTGCACGCTGGCAAACGCCACGGCTGGAAGCTACGCCGGTGTCGCGCGTTTCTATGAGGTGACGAAGGGCAAAGCGACAGGCGCAGCCTCGGCGTTCATCGGTTGGATCGAGGACAGCGCCGCGGCGCAGAAGATCATCTCCACGCAGTGGATCTCACTCAAGTAACAACGCCACTGGCGCGATTGCGCCAACCCTGGCCGGACCGCCGCGCCGAGCTCACGCTCGGCGCGGCGTCGTTGCTGGTGTGCGTCGCCGTCGTTGCGATGGTGGTGTTCGTCGCGGTCCACGCTTGGCCCACGATCGAGCACAACAACGGTGTGAGCTGGCTGGGGTCCGGCGGCGACCTCGACCGCCAGCTTGAAGGCATGGTCGGCACGAGCGTGCACCCGCCCGCGTCTGCGTATCACGTGCGCGCGTGGCCGCTGATCTACGGCACGTTGCTGACGACCGTGATCGCGCTTGCCCTGGCGCTCCCGCTGGCATTGCTGTCCTCGATCTTCATCGTCGAGTTCGCACCCGCGCCGCTGCGTCGTGTAATCGTTCCGATCGTGCGCCTGCTGGCGTCGGTGCCGTCTGTGATCTATGGGTTGATCGGGATTCTCGTGCTGGTGCCATTCGTCGGCAACCACCTGATCACCCTCCCCGAGAAGACGGCTGTTCAGAACGAAGTCGAGTTGACAGGCGCGGGTCTGCTCGTCACGGCGGTCGTGCTCGCGGTGATGATCACCCCGATCATGGTCGCGCTGATCAGCCAAGCACTGGCGGATGTGCCCGCCTCCTGGCGTGAGGGGGCAATGGCGCTCGGCGTGCACAAGCTGCGCGCCACGCTCGCGGTCAGCCTGAAGGCGATCCGCCCGGCGATCGTCGCCGCCACGGCGCTCGCCTGCGCTCGCGCCCTTGGCGAGGTGGTGATGATCTCGATGGTGTCGGGGTCGCGCACGTTCGCGCCCAACCTGACCCATGGGCCGCTGGTGTTCCTGTACGAGCCGCTCCGCACGCTCGGGAGCGCGATCGTCGACAACCGCGAAGGCTTCTTCGGCGGGGCGCCCGCGCAGAGCTCCACGCTGTACGCGTTTGCGCTGCTGTTGCTGCTCGCCGCTATCACGCTGTCGCTCGGCTCTTATCTCATCAAGCGTCCGCTGCGCAAGTACCAGACGAGGTGATCGTGAGCTCGTTCGCCTCCCCATTCCAGTTGGAGCAGCCCGACGCGCCACGGCCCACTCGTGGCCGCGGCTCCTCGATGCGTAGCTGGAGGCTGCTGGATCGGTTGATCTTCATCGCCGCCTGGGGGGCAGGGCTCAGCCTGTGCCTGATCACCGGCGCGATCGTCATCTATATGGGCGTGCGCGGCCTGCAGTACCTGCGCCCCGAGCTGCTGATCACCCGCCCACAGGAAGGCGCCAGCCAGGAAGGCGCCGGCGGGTTCCTGGACCCGCTGATCGGTACGGTGGTGCTGACCGCGATCGGGCTGGCGATCGCGCTGCCGCTGGGCGTGTGCGCGGCAGTGTGGATCGTCGAGTACGGGCAGGGTGGGCGGGCTCGTCAAGCACTCGCGCGCACGGTCGAGTCGGCGATCGAGATCGTCGCCGGCACGCCCGACGTCGTGATCGCGATCTTCGGACTGGCGATCTTCGAGCTGAGCTTCATGGGTCTCTTCTCGAGCAAGTCCCCGAGCGGCGTGGTGATCGGCCGCTCGTTCATCGCCGCTGGCGCCATGATGTCGCTGATCGCGCTGCCACCGCTGTACGCGGCCACTCGCGACGGGCTGCAGGCGGTGCCCGCGCACATCCGCGAGGCGGCGTTTGCGCTCGGTAAGACGCGCATCGCCACGATTCGCCGCGTGCTGATCCCCAGCGTGCGCTCCAACATCGCCACCGGTGTGACGCTCGGGGTCAGCCGCATAGTCGGAGACACGGCAATAGTGCTGCTGCTGCTCGCCGAGACCTCCCGCAACGAACCAGCCAACTCGGTGCCCGCGCTGGGCTTTCTGCGTGGCACCGGCTCGACGCTGACAAGCTTTGTGTACGACAACTCGCCGGCCGGCGAAGGCAAGTCGCCCGACAAGGCCTACGCGGCAGCGTTCGTGCTGCTGCTGTTCATCGTCGCTCTCAACTGGATCGTCGGTCGTGTCAGCCGCGCGCAGGCGCGCTCCAGTGGCTTTGAGGTGGGAGGTGGGCGGCTGTGAGCGGTCTGGATTTGGATGGGAATGCACGCGGGGGCTTTACAAAGAGGCGATTCCCTACTAACCTCATCGGTTCGATGGACAAGGTGGCTATGACTCCCGAGCAAATAACCCCCGAGCAGGCGCTGTTCGATCCCTGGCCGCTCACGAGCGACGAGCAGACCGTGCCGCGCGTGCGTATGAGCCTCGATGCCGATCCGGTTGCCCACGCTGGCCCGGTCGCCTCGCCGGCTGCTCCGATCGGCACGCCCGACGACGTCGTACCGCCGGTGCGCACGATCGTGCTCGACCGCCCACCCACGCAGGTGGCGCCCACGCACGAGCGCACCGCGATCCGCGATCTCGCCGGCGCCGGTCCCGAGCGGCTGCGCCTGCAGGACGTCAGCATCTACTACGGCGCCAAGCGCGCGGTCAACTCAGTGTCGCTGTCGATCCACCAGGGTGAGGTGCTCGCGCTGATCGGACCATCCGGCTGCGGCAAGACTAGCCTGCTGCGCACGCTCAACCGCCTCACCGAGCTCACCCCCAGCGCGGCGCGCTCCGGGTCGATCGTGCTCGATGGCCAGGATGTGCACACGTTGCAAGACACGACGCTGCGCTCGCGCGTGGCGATGGTCTTCCAGCAGCCCAACCCCTTCCCGATGTCGATCTTCGACAACGTCGCGTTTGCGTTGCGCGAACAGTCGCGCAAGCGCCCGCGCCGGCGCGAGCTGGAGCCGCTGGTGATCGACGCGCTGCGTCGAGCTGGTCTCTATGACGAGGTGGCCGACGACCTCGACCGGCCCGCGCTGCGGCTCTCGGGCGGCCAGCAGCAGCGGCTGTGCATCGCGCGCGCAATCGCGATGCGCCCAGAGGTGCTGCTGATGGACGAGCCCTGCAGCGCGCTCGATCCGATCTCCACGAGCGTGATCGAGGAGCTGATCGGAGAGCTGCGCCGCGACCTGGCGGTGGTGATCGTCACTCACAATCTCGCCCAAGCCCAGCGTGTGGCCGACAAGGTTGCGTTCATGTACCTGGGCGACCTGATCGAGTACGGCACCGCTGCGCAGGTGTTCGAGCAGCCGCGCGCCGAGCGCACGCGCGACTACGTGCGCGGCGCATTTGGATGATCCGCGCACGCGACTAGGCCAGATGAGGTGCCCGTGAACGTCTTCCCGATCCAGACGCCGTCCGAAGGGGACAGTGCCAAGTGCCCCAACTGCGCGGCCGCGGTTGCGGCCGACCAGCGCTACTGTCTCAGCTGCGGCCAGCCCTGCTCGCCCACGCGGCTCGCTTTCCTGGACGTGCTGCAGACCGAGAGCGAGCTGCGCGCCCCCGCCACGATCGCCTCATCGCCTGCTGGTTATCTGCCGCCGCTGCCCCGCGATGAGAGCGGGCTGGCCCGGCTGGGCCGCTACTCCGGCCTGTTCGGCCTGCTCACGGTGCTGCTGATGTGCGGTCTGATCGGCTTGCTCGTCGGCCATTGGCTGGCTCCGTCGAAAGCCGCCGCAGGACCGCAGGTGGTGAAGATCGAAGGCGGGGTGCTGCCGGCCGCGACCGCCACAAGCCCAACGGCCAGCACCCCAGCGTCCTCCGTTTCCTCATCGACAAGCAAAGCGGCCACGGCCAAGAGCGCTGCCGCCGCCGAAGCGCAAGAAGTCAAGGAAGTCAAAGAAGCCGAAACGCCCAAGGCGAAGCCGAAGGCGCCCGTCAAAACGAGCTCCTCCACGCTCAAGAAACTCGACAGCTCGAATGGCAAGGCCCACCAGCAGGAAATCGAAAAGCTCACCGCGGGCGACAAACCAATCGAAACAGGCGGCTGATGGCAGCCTCCGCTCAAGTGCCGAGTGGCTCGCTCGCCGAACTGCGCAGTCGCCGTCTGGCGCTGGCCGAACGCGTCGCCGGCCTGACTTGGGACCTCGGTGGGCTCACCTATGAGATGGCGATCCGCGACCACTATCGCCTCGAGGTTCTCTCCCGCCGTGCCGCTGAGCTGCAGCAGGCTGACGCCGAGCTGGGCGAGGTCGAACGGCTGCTTGGCGCCGCCGAGGCCGGCGTCCACGGGCAGTGCCGCTCATGCGGGGCAGTCCACAGTCGTGGCGCGGCCTACTGCTGGCACTGTGGCGCAGCGCTGCTGCAGGAGTCGCGCCCGGCCGCGGTATCGCAGGGCATCGCGTCGCACACGCCATCCGCCTGATCCACCGGCGCCCGCCAGAGTCTCATTGGCTGCCTTTTGACTTGTGCGTGGCGTGTGGGCACAGGACAGAGCTGGTGGCGGCGGCGTGGTTGCCGTTCTGGAAGCTGAACTGAGCGGCAAACGGGAAGCCTCCATGCGGGCAGCTGTCGGGCAGAGGGATGCCCTTCGGTTGGTAGTAGACCACTCGTCCGCGAACGCGTTCGCTGTAGGTGAGATGCTCTGGGCCCAACGTCGCCCGCAGTTGGACGATTGCGACGTCGGGCGCTCCCGGGAGGCTCGGCACAAGTGGGACGCTCATGTGCAGGAGACCGCCGAATGGCGGCGGTGCAGGCAAAAGTGTGCCGGCGAACACGATCTGCGCATCGACGGGAGTTCCACCTTCGGCGTAAAAGAGAAGCGCGAGGTAGCCGTTCTGCTCGGCGGTCCTCACGATCGTGATTCGCGCCGTCTCAGAGACGATCGCCGGGCCGACCGGGATCTCTGCGAGTGCGGTGCCGTAGCCCATTTGCGAGTTGGCTGGGCATCCCTGCGGCCCGAAGATTTCGAGTACCACCACCGAGCATGTCGCGAGTCCGAGTTCGCTCAGCGCGAACCCGAGGTCCACCGGATAGCGCACGTCGACTTCGGTCAGAGGCGAGGGAGTCTGGTTGGGCTGGGTGGCTATCTGGAAGCCAAAACCGATGGTGGTGCCCTGGCCGAGTCGCTCCGGGGTGAGAGTCGCGTGAAGGGTGACCGGCCGTTGGGCCCAGGCGGTGGCCGGCAGACAGACGCAGACTGCGACGGTCGCCAGGAGGCCGAGGGTCCGGCGCACAGCGCGATCTCCGCTCACAGCGTGACCGGTCAGTAGGAGAGCGAGCCGGTTGTCTGCAGGGTGAGGGCGTAGGTGCGGCGGTCGAAGGTGCCGTAGAGCCCCGCGTGGCCGCGAGCATGAGCGTAGCGGCCGGTGCCGCCCGTGATCGTCAACGTGCCGGCAAAGCTTTCGTAGATGCCAGAGCCGTGCGGTGTGGCTGTCCCGTGCCCTTTGATGGTCCCGCCATGCGTGTAGATCGTAAAGCTGGCGCTCACCGTGGCGCTGAGATCGCACGAGGCTCGCATGCTCCCAGGTAGCGTTCCCTGCGCCGTGCCTTCCTCGAGCAGGAGCGATCCCGAGCTCTTGACGTAGTGGAGCCTGCCCGTGTCGGTGGCATCAAGCGCGCGAGCGGAGCGCGCCGTGCCGGTGCGGCTGTGCTGGCCGCCCCCGATCGAAGAGGTTGCCCCTGCCGGGGTTGCGCCGCCGAAGCTCGCAAGCACCAGCAGGCCTGTGGCGGCCGTAAACGCTGCGGTTCGTCTGGCTACCGCGATCCCACCGTCGTTTGCCGCGCACCCACGGCGGCTCTCTAACCGAGATTGCCTTTGCGCCCTATGTCCATGGTTCCGCATCAGCGCCACCGAGATGATCCACTCATCGAGCACCCTTAGCCCTTTCGCATCAGCAGAATCGAACCGCTGTGCTCCGCAGAATTATACCGGGTGGTTTGTCCTTGTGGCACTAGCCGGGCGACCATCGCGCCTCCAGCCTCGAGGCCGGGTGACCATCATCCGAGTGCCGAGGCTCAAGCGGTGGGCACGCCCGTTGAACTCGGCCAGGGATGCCGCCAAGTCCTCGCGGGTGAAGTCGGGCCAGAGCTCGTCGCGGAACACCAGCTCCGAATAGGCGGCTTGCCACGGCAGGTAGTTCGACAGTCGCCGCTCCCCGCCAGTCCTGATGATCACCTCCGGGTCGTGCATGTCAGGTGCGTATAGACAGTGGCGGAACTCCTCCTCGGTGCTGCCGCGAAAGTGCCTGGCCGCGTCCAGGATCTCGGCCCGTCCGCCGTAGTTGAAGGCGATGAACAGGCTGAGAAGCCTGTTGCCGGCGGTGAGCGTCTCTGAGCGATGCATCTGCTCAGCCAGCTCGCGAGGCGCTCGTTCCCGGCGTCCGATGAAGCGCATGCGGACTCCCGCCCGGTGCAAGCTCGGGGTTTCCCGGGCGATGCGTTGTGCGAGCATCGAGACCAGGCCCCGCACCTCATCGGCGGGACGCGCCCAGTTCTCGGTCGAGAACGAGTAGACCGTTAGCTCCTCGATGCCGAGTTCCACGGCATCGCGCAGACGTGCCCTCAGCGTGTCGGCTCCCGCCTGGTGACCGTCGTTTACCGGCAATCCACGGGATTGCGCCCAACGGCCGTTGCCGTCGGTGATGATCGCGACATAACGCGCGGTTCGCGCAGCTCCACAATCCTCCGCCGTATTGATGCTCATCGGTGCTCGCTCAGGCTCGCGATCGAGGCGCGAGCGCGCTTTGCGTACCTCCAAGCGCCCATCACGGCGAGCGTCGGCGTGATCAGCGGTTGCAGCTCTCTGCCGATCCGTTGCGTCACGGGCTGGGCCAATTCGCTGCTTGCGCCCGGCGCAGACATGTAGTAGGCGGCGACGCCCACCAGCGTCATGACGTGGTGTGCGCCGTTCGGCAACGGCGCGGCGTGCCTCACCGCGCGCCGCGCCGCCAGCGCAAGGTCTTGCGCGAGATCGTCGTAGCTCTCGTAATAGTGCACATATCCGAGCTGGCCTTCCTGCACGTCGCGCTGACGGTCGACGAGGCTGTCGAGCATCGTGCTCAATGCGCAAATCGACATGTAGACGGTGTCGATCTCGACCGCCTGCTCGGGCGTGGTGCGACTGTCGGCAGCGGCGCCGATCAGCGCGTGCACAGCCAGCACGGAGGACGCCGAGCCGGCCATGAACTCCCGCCATCCAAGCGGGGTCCCATCGGCTTCATCGGTCGCCCACTGCTCGAGCTGCGCGCCCCCCAGGCTTGAAGCGGCGTGAGCCCGAATCTGTGCCTCCGCGCAGCGTTTGGCGGCGCGCTCGCAGACCGAGGAGACAGCCGTCGCGGAAGGCAATCCCAGCAACGCGCCGCGGACGACTCCGACGAGCTCTTCGAGATAGCCCCCATCGTCCGATTGCTGGGTGTGCGCGTAGTAGCTCCCAGCGGGGGTCGTGTGAAGGGTGACGGCGTCTGTGAACGCCCGGTAGAGCTCATGACCACTGCGCAAGGGGTCGACTGCCGGTTGCTCGGTGAGCCCGTCCAGGTAGTCGTACATGACCTCGTAGGCCACGATCGCTTCAACGACACCTGCGCGAGCGTGTCGTGGAGCGAGCGTCGCGAGCGTCGCCGCAACCTCGGAGTTGAACCGCTCCTCGCTCAGCTTCTGGAGCGCCAGCGCTTGCAGCGCGGGGTCGGCGATCGCATGTGCACGGCGCTCCCACCTCTGAAGCTGCGTGCCGACGAGCGGCGCCACGCTCGGCCAGAAGCGAATGTTCGCCAGCGCCAGAGACAAGCCGGCTCGCAGGACGAGTCGGCGATCATCGAACGCAGACACACTCTGCCCGGTCTAGCGCTCCTACGCGAGCGACGCTCACACCACCCAGAGTGAGTGTGTGGTCTCTATTCATTGAGCGCGAGCGTCGCGGGCACACGTGAGGCAAACCACCCGGGGAGTGACACGATCGCCAGCACCGCTGCGATCACAAGCGCGAATATCTCAATTGGCCGTTGCCCGGTGGCCACGCTCGCAACCGGGAATCCCGTTACGTGCTTGAGGTAGCCGTCGATCACCAACTGGCCGTAGACGCCTGCTATCGCACCGGTCAGGCATCCGGCGCTGAGCATGATCGCGGATTCCACCAATAGCACAAGCCGGAGCTGGCGCTGTGGGGCGCCTTCCAGTCGCAGTTCCGCCAGCGAGACTCGCCGCTGCCAGATGCTCGAGCCGAGTGCCGCCGCCATCGCCACGATCGCGGCGATCACAAGCAGGGTGGATATCTCTCCCAGCTGCTCGAGCCCTTCGCTCGCGGACTTGTCGATTGCGGCTTCACGCGTCTTGGCTGTCAATACTTCAAGGCCGCTCGTGGGACCCAGCTCGCTCACGATCGCCTTCCGCACCGTTTCTGCGTTGGCGCCACTTGCCAGCTGCACGCCCAGCGCGGATGGCGCGGAAGATCCCCACGCCCGCGTGTAGTCGCTGGTGCTCATCAGGATCGCCCCCGGGCTCCATCCAAAGTTTGTGGTCGTTGCCGCGATCCTGAAGCGAACTTCGCCGGTGGGGGTGGGCAGCGTCAGCGTGTCCGCGACCCCAACGTGATGTTCGGCGGCGATCTGATCGGAGATGGCGATCGCACCGCCTTCGCGTAGCCCCGCTGCCGCGCTTGCTTGATTGCCCTTGATGATCTGACCGTCGAGCAAGCTCGGAGGAGTATCGGTCGGCCACGCGATAACCCAGACTCGGCGGTTGGCAAAGTCAAGGAAGCTCCCCTGCACTGAGTGCACGCTTGCCACGCCCGGAAGGCGGGCAATGCGCGCCGAGTAGCCGGAGGAGAAATCGTCGATTGCCTGGTTGTCTTGGGGGTTGACGAGCCATATGTCGGCGCCACCCACGTAGTTGGCGGTATATCCGTCGATGCCGCGCAGGAGATCGTTGCGGGAGCTTCCCAATGCGACGCTGCCAAACAGAGCAACCGCGCCGGTCGCCGCAAGTGCCAGCGAGCGTAGGGTCGTCGCCCTCAGCGGCGGGAGGGCCAACGGCAGGACGGTGAGGCTCTGCCTGCTCTGCGCAAGCATCTCGGCAGCGCGTAGGACGAGGCCGAGCACCAGAGGAACGGCCAGCATCGTCGCGAGCGCCAGCACCACGCATGCCAGGATCGCCGCCGCGGGTGCGAAGGCGAACAGGGCGCTCGCGAGCACGAGCAGAGCGCCCGTAGCGCCCGCCAGCCATCGCCCGCCGCTTCTGCTCGACGTATTGCTAGCGGCGTCACCCTCTGAGAGCGCCGCGTCCACCATGAGTCCACGGCGCAGGTCCTGCAGCGGTACCAGTGAGGCCAGGCATGTTGCCAGGATCCCGCCACCGAGGGCAAGCAGGATCGGTCGGGCCCCGATCACTGTGCTTGTTCCCAGCGTGAAGGCCTTCGTGAGATAGCCCGGAGACTGGTGGAAGAACCCCATCGACAAGGCATAGCCGCCCAGCAGCCCGACGATCGAGGCGCCCACCCCCAGGCACAGGGCTTGGAAGATGACCATCTGCACGATTGCGACGCGCTTGGCGCCGTCGAGCCGAAGATCGGCGATCGCTTCTCGTCGCTCGGGCACGGTGAGCAGCATCGCGTTGAACGCGAACAGGAAACCAAGCAGCGCGCTCAGTCCGGCGAACAGGTCGCTTGCCTGATTGCTGGGCCGCAGCGCTTGGGCCAGCAACGAAACATCCTGGTCGGCCGCGGCGACGGTGAGGCGCCCCGCGGCGAGTGTCTGCAGCTCAGCCTGCACAGCTGCGTGGTGTCCGGGCTCGCTCTCGACGAGGATGCGTGTTACCTGGCCCCTGAGGCCGGCGAGCTGCTGCAGGCGTTCCAAGGGCATGACCGCGATTCGTGCCTGGGCAAGAGCCCCCGCCGTTTCGTGTCCGAGAACCGCCGACACCTTCAATGGGACGGCTCGTCCGCGTACCTTCAGCGAGACCTCGACCGGCTTTGTCTGCGGGTTGTACGTCGTGATCCCAAGTTCGCCGGCGCTTGTCTTGCTAAGGCCGATCCCGCCTGGGGAGAGGGCCCCGATCGGAAGGGTGTGCGCCAGGCCATCGAGTGTGGCGAGGCCGATATCCGTTCCCGCGACGTTGACGATGGCGCGGTGCCCGCTCGGGCCGACAACCGTAGCGGTCTGTTCGAGTAGCGGAGCCGCCTGCTTGACTCCGGGGAGCCGTTCCACGCGCGCGAGCAGACGTTCGTCAAAGCCGTCCGGGCCACGAGTCTGAAGCTGCAGGTCCGCGGGGCCGACAACGGCATGAACAACTTCTTCAGCTGAGCCC
The DNA here is from genome assembly GCA_049591495.1 of Solirubrobacteraceae bacterium. Lineage (GTDB taxonomy): Bacteria > Actinomycetota > Thermoleophilia > Solirubrobacterales > Solirubrobacteraceae > Palsa-744. The sequence continues at coordinate 32,807 of JBAWFB010000162.1, read as the reverse complement.
GCGATGCTGCCGTTGGCGACGGTTGTGGCGAAAACAAGCGCCACCGCAACGGCGACTCCAACGCCAGCGAGTAGTTCCTGGACGGCGTGTACCCGCAGCCGCCTGCTGTAGAAGTAAAGGAGAGCGCGTATCCCCATGAGATCGTGCGTCTTCAAAGATTCCTCTCCAAAGCCCCGTGCTCGGAGCGCGGCAAGGCTTCTCAGCCCCGCGCGGTTGCGGAGGACGTGTGCGCGTGAACAGGGTTGTGCGCATCGTCATTCAGATTGCCCTCGATGAGCTTTCCGTCTCGCAGTGTGCAGCGGTGGTCGGCGATAGCGGCCGTCTCCTGATCGTGGGTGACAAGTACCACACACGCTCCGCGCTCACGGGCGATCGAACGCAGCAGCTCGACGATTTCCCTGCTTCGCGTGCTATCGAGGTTCCCGGTCGGCTCGTCGGCGAGGATCAGGCCCGGCTCCCCAGCGAGCGCGCGCGCGATCGCGACACGCTGGCGCTCGCCTCCAGAGAGCTTCTCGGGTGTGCGATTGAGGCGGTCGCCAAGACCGACCCGCTCGAGCCATGGAATGGCGAGGGCTCGAGCCTCTCGCACCCCGACGCCGCCGACAATCAGCTTGCGCGCGGCGTTCTCCACGGCGGTGACTCGTGGCATCAGGTGAAAGCCTTGGAAGACGAACCCGACCTCGCGCAGCAGGTACTCGCTTGCCTGGCTCTCAGACATCGCAGACACCTCGTGTCCCCCATAGAGGATAACCCCCTGGTCGGGTTTGAGCAGAGCCGCGATCAGCAGCAGCAGGGTTGTCTTGCCCGAGCCGCTGGGCCCAAACAGCGCCACCATCTCGCCAGGTGCGACTGTGAGGCTCACGCCGTCGACGGCGCGTACTTGCTCTCCGCCACCGTGGTAATGCTTTACGACCCCTTCGAGCTCGAGCAACGCTGCTCCCCCTCGCCCGGCGACGGTCAGCTCGCCCGTCGCCGGTGGTTGAGGTCGGTCACCGGCGCGAGATCGGGTGTTAGTTCGCCGTGCAGCTTGCCTTTGCCGAGCGACAGGATGCGGTCGGCCCCCAGCACCCCGGTGCCCTCGCCGGTGCTGCTCAGCACCGAGATGCCCTCGTCGGCGAGTGAGCGCAGCAGCGCGAGGATCGCGTCGCGCTCGAGCAGATCGACACCGATCGTCGGCTCATCGATCATGAGCAGGCGCGGTTTGGCGGTGAGCGCACGCGCGATCGCCACACGCACAGCCTCGGCTGGGTTCAGGTCGGTCGCTCGGAAGCTTGCGTACTGCTCAGCGTTTACGCGCGCAAGCGCGTTCCAAGCGCTGGACAGCGCTGTAGCCCGCGGCGCCCTGCGGGCGTACTGTCCCGCCATCAGGTGTTCCAGGATGGTGTGTCCCGTGGAGGGGCGGAACGCCTTGCGGCAATAGCCGATCTCGCCACCAAGTGTCTGGCTTCCTCGCTCGGCCGAGTCGCGTCCGGTGAAACGCACCACACCCGTGTCCGGTGTCTCTATTCCAGCCGCAATGCGCAACAGAGTCGAGCGCCCAGATCGCCGTTCGCCCCAGACCACGACCATCTCACCCGCTTCGATCACCAGCGACACGTCATCGAGCACGACGTGCGATTCGCGACGCTTGCCTACGTGTTCGAGTTCAAGAAGGGTCATCGACAGGCGGTTTCCGAGCCAGCGCTTCAAAGCTGTCGTGTGCGTAGCGAAGCCACGAAAGCATGCCTCCCACCGCAAGGCGGCGATGCTCGGAGACCAGCCCGTCGATCAAGCTGTCGCGCGAGTCCGCAGCCGAAGCTCCTTGCGATCGTCCGGCGTGCGAGGCCCCCTTCAAATATGCGCGCTCGAAACGGCCGATCACATTGAGCGCGGCATCGGGATCGTGCACGAAAACAGCCAGTTGCCGCACCCACAGCTCCTGGCGCAGACGCTCGGCGTCCACCTGTGCCACAAGCCAGTCTTCGTAGCTGCGGATCCCGACAGCCGTGGGCCGGTAGTGCGGCTTGGGCTGGCGCCCAACCTCCGTTCCAGGGATCATCTCGATCATTCCGCGTGCCTGCAGCGTGTCGAGTGCGTAATACACGTGCGACTCGCCGCTGACCGGCAGGACCTCCCCGTACACGCGCTCGAAGCGCTTGGCGAGCTCCAACCCATAGCTCGAACGGTCGATCACGAGACCCAGCAGCGCCCAGTGGACCGGGGACTTCATCGGCCTGACGGCCGTCTTTCTCGCCGCGCGCTCACTCATGAACGATCCAGCCTACTGGAGTTTGGTCCCCAATAGAAATGTCTTATCAGCGTTCCCAGTCGGCTACTCAAGATTTAGAACCCTCAAAGCATGCCTATCCAAGGCATGCCGAGCGCCTCATGATGTTTCCGATGGCGCATGGGAACGAACCCCAGTTGAGCATATCCCGGGGCGAATGCAAGCGCAGTGGGGGCTCGCGCTTGCGACGAATGGCTGACAACAGCCAGCACCGCCCGCGACGTTCCGGGGCCGCTGCGATGGAGTTCCGCGGCGGGTCGACCATCCTCCGGTCCCGTGGGACTGGACACTCGACCCGCCGATGCGCCATCACTAGCCGTGCGAATCGAGACAGCTGGGCATGCCGAGCTTAGAGCTGCGAACTCTGTCACTGGAGGCTCCTCGTGTGCTCCGTGCTCGTTCCGCGCGGCTGGGCGAGCTGCGCAGGCCGGCCGGGGACATTGGCGATCTGACCGCGGACCTCGGCAGTCTGATTCGCGCACGCGAGGAGACGCGGCGGCTGGCCGACCGGCTGGTTGGTCGAGCGATCCCGTCTCTGCTTCTGAGCTCCTCTCACGGGAACACGGTGGACCTGGAGCGCTACGCACGCAGGTCGGTGGCGATCTACCTGTATCCGGGGGCCAACAGCAGCCCTGACGGTGGGGAGGACAGCCCGATGGTGGACAGCGCCCAACAGCGCGGGTTCGCTGCCCTTGAACCCGACATGTCGGCTCTGGGTCTTCCCGTGGTGGGCATCAGCACCCACTCACAAGACGAGCAGATCGACAGCGCCCTCGCAAACCACATTCGTCACGCGCTGCTGAGCGATCCCGGCCTGTCGCTCGCGGATGAGCTCGGGCTGCCCACGTTCACCAACGGAGCGCGGCGGTATCGCCGCTTGACGATCATCGCGCACGGCGGACGGATCGGAAAGGTGTTCTATCCGGTTGACGGTGCGAGGAATCCTGCTCAGGTCGTGGCATGGGCAAAGGTCCATGGCTTCTAGATGCGCTCCTTGTGTGACAGCCAAATTCCTGCGTGCATGCTGGTTGGGTGCGTCGTGGTGAGGGCAAGCGCATGAGTCCGCGAGTGGGAAATCGCTCGCGCGATGAGGAGCGTTGGAGCATCCCCGACCTGCGTGAGCAGCGGTTTTCCCAGTCGCTTGAGCGGGGGCTCGCGATCCTTGGTTGCTTCACGCCGCAACGTCCGGTGCTCGGGATCGCCGACATCGCCGATGACCTCGGGATGAGCCGTTCCACCACGCATCGCTATGTGATCACGCTCGTCGCGCTCGGCTTCCTCGAGCAGGGCGCATCGCGCAAGTACCGTCTCGGACTGCGCGTCACCGCCCTTGGCATGTCCGCCCTGAACTCGACCGGTCTGCGCGAACACGCCCACCCTTACCTGGAGGAGTTGCGCCAGCGGACCTCCTACACGGTCAGCTTGGCGGTGCTCGACGGTCCGGAGATCCTCTATGTGGATCGTGCTCGCAGCTTCCGTCGTGAACAGCGCGAGATCGATCTGGATCTACGCGTCGGCTCAAGCCTGCCCGCCTATTGCACCTCGATGGGTAAGGTTCTGCTCGCCAATCTGCCTAAGGCTGAGCAGCGCGATCTGATCGGCGACATGACCTTCGAGCGTCGCGGCCCGAACTCGATCACCAGCAAGAAGATGTTGCAAAAAGAGCTCGACTACGTGCTCGAGGAGGGGATGGCCGTCAACGACCAGGAGCTGGCGCCCGGACTCATAGCGATGGCGGTGCCGGTTCATCAAGAGGACAGGAGCGTCGTCGCGGCCCTCAACATGGCAGCGCACACTTCTATGCTTTCCCTGGAGGAGATGCTGGGTCAGCTGTTGCCGCATCTGGTCGCCACCGCCGACCGCATATCTGCACGGCTTGGCTTCCGGCGCGATGACGAGGCGAAGCGGTAAGCGGCCCGTCAGCTGAAGTCCTGCCAGCGGGGCTTCTCAGCGCTGATCGGTTGCGGCAGGGTCGCGCTGTGCGAAGGGGGACTGTGCCTGCTCCGGCGTTTGTGCCGGTGCCGGTGGCGGTGGCGCTCCAGCGTGCAGCGTGGGCTGCTGTTGATCGTGGCTCTGGGTTGGGCTGTCGCCGTTGATGGATTGCTTGAACTCGCGCAGCCCCCCGCCGAGCGAGCGCCCGATCTCGGGAATGCGCTTCGCGCCGAACAGCAACAGCAGAACCACCACCAGCAGAGCAAGGTGAATTGGGTTATCGAGTCCCATCAACACTCAGTCTAGGCGCTATTCGCCGACGTTGGGGTCATTTCGAGCTTAAAACTCTGTTTGCGGAGAATCCCCGTCATCCGCTGGGCTCATCGCCCTGCGTACCAGCTGGATCGCCACGAGCACCATCAGCAGCGCAAAACCAACTCGAAGGACTGCCCCTGAAAGCGCGTTTGCGAGCGCCACGCCCGCGGCTGCGCCTGCGATCGACAGCAGCCCTATCAGCAGCGCGTCGCTGCGGTGCACATTGCCATAGCCGTCCTGCTTGAACGTGCCCACGGCAGCCACCGGAACGATCGCAAGCAACGAGGTCGCCTCCGCCTGGTGTTGGCCGAGCCCGAGAAAGATCACCAGGCCGGGCACAAACAGCACCCCGCCCCCGACGCCCAGCAGGCCGGCAACCACGCCCCCACACAACCCGATCAGGATCGCGCCGATCACGACCTCACCGCTCTCTCATCGCACGCCCGATTGTGATGGCGCACGCCCCGGTTGCGAAGGCCCCCGTCATTGGAAGGCCCCCATCATTGCGCCAGCAGCTCAGCTGCGCTGGCCACCAGCACCACCGCGAACAACAGCGAGATCGTGCGTGTTGGCAGGCGCTGCTGCAGCCGTGTCCCAATCAGCACGCCGCCAACCGCGGGCACCCCCATCAGGATCGCGTCGAGCACGTGCACATTGCCATACGCACCCTGAGTAGCGGCCGCGAAGGCCGCTACGAACACGATCGCCGCGAGCGAGGTGCCGGTCGCCGCACGTGGCCCGTACCCGAGCCACAGCACCAGCAATGGCACGATCACACTGCCCCCACCCACGCCAAATAGACCACTGAACACGCCGGCGAGGGTCCCGATCACCGCCAACTTCAGCGCTCTGTCGACGGTCAGCTTGGAGGATCGGTCAATGCTCACGAGAGGGATGCGACCGGTCAGCCACCACGGAGCGCCATACTAGAGGTCGTGTCCCCCGCTGCCACGCTTGTGGAGACGCTTGAACCTCTGCGCTCCGACCCAGCTCATGGCGCCGTGCTGCTCGACATCGACGGCACGCTCGCGCCGATCGTCCGCCATGCCGACGACGCGCACGTGCCGGAGGCCACACGCACGCTGCTGATCGAGATATCCAAGCGCTACCGGCTGGTGGGGTGTGTCAGCGGTCGTCGTGCCGCCACCGCGCGCCAGATCGTCGCGATCGGCAGCATTGCCTACAGCGGCAACCACGGTGGCGAGCTGCTGCGTCCCGGCGCCACCCGTCCCGAGCTCGACCCCGAGCTGACGGCCTGGTCTGAGCGGGTGCGTGAGTTCGCCAGGCGTGCATACACGCCCGAGCATCAGCGCATGCGCGTGCGCGGCGAGGACAAGGACGCGATCGCGGCTTTCCACTGGCGCGGGGCGCCAGACGAAGACGCCGCCGCGGCGCTCGTGCGTGAGATCGCCGATCGCGCCGAGCAGGAGGGGTTTGTCGTCCATTGGGGCCGCAAGGTGCTCGAGGTGCGCCCACCTGTGACGCTCGACAAGGGTCTCGGTGTGAACGCGCTGCTGGCGGGCGCAGAGGATGGTGAAAACGGCTCCGCGATCACAAACGCGGTGTACGTGGGCGATGACAGCACCGACATGGACGCCTTTCGCGCACTGCGCACGCTACGGGACAGCGGTGGGCTCACGTTTGTCCTGTGTGCGGCGGTCAGCTCAGAGGAGACCCCGCCGGAGCTGCTCGAGCAGGCAGACCTGGTAATCGACGGGCAGAGCGGCGTGCGCGGGCTGCTCGAGGCGCTGCTCTAGCCGAGGCGTGCACTTCGTCGACTTCCTCAGGGCGAGCGTTCTGCTCAGCGCCGCCGCCGCCACGGCGCTTGTGATCGTCACCGTTCTCTCCGCCGCGCCGTCTTCTGACACGACGATCGTGCCAGTATCCGTAGGTTGGTGGGCGATCGCGGCCGCCATCGGGCTATGGCTCGGCCGCCGCGCCGAGGTCCACCCACCGATTGCGCGTCTGCTGCGCGAGGCCCGCACGAGCAGTGCGCTGCCCGAGTACCGGCCGGGCGCCACCCTGCTGAACCGGCTGTGGCCACTGCTGGTCTTCACCATTCTCGCCGGCGGGCTGGCGTACTTCGCTCCGCAGATCCCCGGCATCGGGGCGGGCTTCGCGATCGCGCTCGCGTTGTGGTGGCGTCGCCAGGATGCGGCCGTGGCGGCGATCGAGGAGCGTGACGGAGCGCAGTTTCACGTGCTGCGCAGCTCCCCGTTGCGCGCGATCGCGCTGACGCGCACACCAGGGTTCAAGACGCTGCGTCCCGAACGCGTGGGCGGCGCCACGACTTGAGGCTTGATGTCTTGATCGTCTCGCTCGGCTCGACCGGCGGGCTGCGCGCCGTCGACCAGGAGCTGCTCGCCTCGGTGCGCCGCGCGGGAGCAAGCGCTGCGATCGTCGCCCCCGACCCGCCGCGGCCGGTGCGCACGTTGATGCTCACCGACCTGCGCTGGGCGCGAGCCACCCGCCGTGCCGTTGTGGCCGAGCTGAGGCGCACGCGCCCTCGTGCTCTGATCTACTCGACGACGACCGCGGCTCTGTTGTGGCCGCGCGCGGGCGCGATCCGTTTCGATGCTCCCGCCGCTGGCAACCGGCGTGGGCGTCACGGGCTGTGGCAGCGGCCGCTCGAGCGCCGTCGCCTACGTCAGGCCCCCCTATGGCTGCCGCAGAGCGAAGGCGCATTGCGCGAGCTCCCAGCGCGGATCGGACGGACGGATGCGCTCGTGTTGCCGATGCCCGTCGAGCCGACCGGGGCATCTCCGGTCGGGCGCGACATCGCCGCGATCACCTACGCCGCCAACCCCGCCAAGAAGGGCCTCGACAGGATTCTCGAAACGTGGCGCACGGCGCGCAAGCCGGGCGAGGAGTTGGTCGTTGCAGGCATCTCCGAGCAGGAGCTGCGCGGACTCGGTTACGCCGTGCCCGCGGACGGCGTGCGTGTGGTGGGGACGCTCCCTGTAGAGGACTACCGTGCGCTGTTGCGCCGCGCGCGCGTGTTTGTGTGTGCGGCCCGTCGCGAGGACTACGGGATTGCCCAGCTGGAGGCGCTGGTCGATGGGTGCATGCTCGTGACGACACCATCTCCAGGTCCATACGTCGCGCTGCCGATCGCGCGCGAGCTCGACGAACGGCTCGTCGGCGAGGATCTCGCAGGCCAGCTGCGCCTCGCGCTTGAGGACCCTGCGCCCGGCTACGCCGAGCGCGCGCTGCGCGCGCTTGCGCCCTACCGCCGCGCGGAGGTCGACCGGCTTGTCGGCGAGCAGCTGCTGCCGCGGCTGCTCGCCGTATCCCGCCCGTAGCTGTCTGCGGCGCCGGCCAAAACGGCTTCGCCTTGCGTGATCCCAGGGTGGGGGGAGGTCGATTGTCTTCCAATATTCAGGACTGTACTATTGGATCGCAACCGGAGCACCAGGCGCCGATGGCTGGACGCCGAGCTGCGGCGCATGTGGGTCGTAGCTGATGGATGCCCTAACCACTGGTGGTGGCTCATGTGTCAATCAACCCTCGAGCACAAAGGATCTGACGATGAAACGCATCAGCATTACATTTGGACTCTGCCTGATCGTGGCGATCATGGCGAGCGCCGTTACGGCATCCGTGACCATGGCAACCGGCCTATGGACCGTGAAAGGCGAACAGATTCTACCCGAAGTGAAAGATGAAATCAAGGCAGAAACCAAGACTGGAGCCAAAGAATGGGCAATGGAAGGCTCATTCGGCGGGGTAAAAGGTACGGTCAAATGCCCTAGCCTCAAACTCATCGATAAACCAGCAATCTTCGATCTACTTGAAGGCGAAGGTGGGGGCGAAGGTGAAGGTCAAATCGAATTTGGAAAATGCAAACTCGAAAGCACCTTCTCGTGCAAAGTTGAAGAAAAAAAAGAAACGAAAGAAATAATAAAGATGCCACCTAAAGAAGATGGCAAGTCGGTGCTGGTCCAAAAGGAATTGAACAATACTCCTCTATACGATGCCATATTGCCCGAAAAAGCAAATGGAGCGGGCGGTAAAAAAATACTCGCTGAATTTGAACTGACTGGATCTCTGTGCCCTGGAAAAGTTCAGATAGAAACGAAGTCCGCGGGCACCAAGGAAGGTGAAGGTGGGATGCTGATGGCGGTGTCTCCAGAAGAAGAACAAACCACCCATACCTTTACCTTCAGCAAAACCAACCCCACGAATGTCTTCAATGCCAAGGGCGAAGAAGTCAAAGTCAATGAAGCCGTCTACAAAGAAGCGGAAGCAAACGTGTCGGGCGAAGCGACGGTTGAACTGGTGAGCAAAGAAGAATTCCAGCCTGTTAGAGTATACATGTATGAGGGGTTCGCCGGAGGCAAAAAAATAGCTGCCAGTGAAGTGACCAGCACTACGACCCAGAGCTTCGTCTTGAAAAATGGCGGGACACTCGCGGTCGTTTCATGCAAAAAAGGGACATACAAATGGGTCGAACAGGGTCCGTCAGAAAATTTTATCGTTACTCCAACATTCACAGAATGTGAATTCAAAGGCGCCGCAGCGACAGTGAATAATGAAGGAAGCAACTGTCAGTTGCGATTCAAACGGCCTAACCCGGCCAGGGGGGGCTTTGCCCTCGGCGACATCATAAAAGCCGGCGTCCCCGCCTGTGAAATAAAGATAGAACAGGGGGCATGTAAAGCGACGATCAAAAACATAGGGCGGGGAAGCGATTTGAATCGCGGTACTGAAGGCCTCTGGGCTGTAGGACTCAAAAATGAAGGCAATAACCTTAAAATGGAAGTCGAACTGGGCAAGGAAGCGGTAGGTGGAATTCCGTACACATCGGTAAACTGCCCAGAATTCGAAGCAAGTGGTTTCCTGTACTACTCGGGTAATATCACTCCGACGGGTGTGAACATCAAATAAGAGTCACAGGCTCCAAGGTAGGTGGAGGTTGATCGCGAGGAGGGTGGAATGGGCTCCGGTCCCTTTCGCCCTCCTCGGAGGGATCTGGTCAGGTAGGCCGCTCCGGTCGCCCGAAGGCCGCGCGCTCGCGCTTGCGCAACTTCGCGAATTCCGCCCACGGGCGAGTGTTCGCGACGTCCCCGGCGCTCAGCCACGCGCGCCGCGCGGTGGCCACGCCCCAGCGCATCACGTCGAAGCGCTCCACGCTGTGTGCATCGGAGTCGATCAGGACGAGCGCTCCCGCACACGAAGCCGCGCGTGCGTGGATTTCGTTCAGATCGCGACGGTCGGGGTTCGCGTTGATCTCAAGCATCGTCCCGGTTCGCACTGCCGCGTGGATCAACGCCTGCATGTCGAGCGCGTAGGGGTCGCGCCGCTCGATCAAGCGTCCCGTGGGGTGTCCGATCGCGTCCACCAGCGGGTGCTCGACAGCGGTGATCATGCGCTCGGTCATCGCCTGCTCGCTCATCCCGAACGCGGTGTGCACGCTTGCGATCACCCAGTCCAGCTCGCCGAGCAGCTCGTCCTCGTAGTCCAGCGATCCATCGGGCAGGATGTTGACCTCGCTGCCCGTCAGCACCCGGATGCCCTCCGTGCTCTCGTCGACCTCACGTATGCGCTCGATCTGCTGGCGCAGCTGCTCCGGGGACACGTCGTCGCCGAAGCCGTGCGAGGCGGAGTGGTCGGTGATCGCCACATACTCGTAGCCCCGCTCGCGCGCCGCGAGCGCCATCTGCTCGATCGTGTTGTGCCCGTCGGAGGCCACCGTGTGGCAGTGCAGATCGCCCCTGATGTCCGACAGGCCGATCAGCTCGGGAAGGGTCGTGGCCCCGCCGGGTGCCGCCGCCGCGAGCTCGCCGCGGTCCTCGCGCAGCTCCGGCTCGATGTGGGCGAGACCCAGCAGTGCATACACCTCCTGCTCGCTCGCGCAAGTCGTGGTGGTGTCGGTGGCGTCGTCGTGCACGCCGTACTCCGACACATGCAGACCACGTCGCACCGCCGCTTCGCGCAGCGCCGCGTTGTGCTTGCCCGAGCCGGTGAAGTGCTGCAGCAGGTTGCCGAGCTGGCTCGGCTTGGCGATCCTCAGATCCACGTTCACACCGGAGTGGCTGCGTGCCTTTGCGCCCGCGCGTCCGGCCGAGGCGACACTCTCGATCTCCGGCAGCGACGCGAGGCTCTTGGCGAGGGTCACGGGTTTGCGCGTCACCGCGATCAGGTCGACGTCCTTCACGCTGTCGGCCATCCGCCGCGCGGAACCCGCGACCCGCACGTCGGTGCCGGCGCCGCCGCGCTCGGTCAGCCCCTCGGTCAGCGCCTCTCCCAGTGCCAGCGCCTTCGGCAGCAGCAGTCTCGCCGGCGGGCGCTCGGCGATGCCCTTGGCGAGCGAATCCAGCACGCTCGCCTCGAACTTCGGGCCGAGCCCCTTCACAGTTCGCAGCCGACCCGCCAGTGCCGCTTCGCGCAGCGCATCCAGCGAGTCGATTTGAAGCTGTGAGTGCAGCAGCCGCGCGCGCTTGGGACCCAGTCCCGGCAGCCGTGTGATCGCGATCAGGCCCGAGGGGATCTTTGCGCGCAGCTTCTCCGTCGCCGGGATCGTGCCCGTTTCGATCAGGGCGAGGATCTTCTCCTGCAACGTCGCCCCGATGCCCGGCAGCTCGCTGGCGCGCCCCGCACGCGCCAGCCCAGCCACCGACACCGAAGCCTCGCGCACCGAGCGCGCCGCGGAGCGATAGGCGAGCACGCGGTGCACGATCGCCCCGTCGAGCTCATACAGGTCCCCGAGCTCCTCCAGCGCGTCGGCGATCGCCGAGTTGGGCAGCTCCGCGGCCATGCTCAGCCCGTCCTGACCGCGACGACCGTGTCCGGCGCGAGCAGCAGCCGCGCACGGTGAACGGTGACCACAACCGATCCGCGCGCTTCGATCGAGCTCGCCGTCGTCAGCGTGGCGGTACGCAGGCTCCTCTGCGTCCCCGGCACCTCGATCGTGAAGGGCAGTGGCTTTGAGGAGAAAGAGCTCACGATCGTGCTCGTGTGGGCACCGTCTGAGATCCTCGCGGCGAGGAGCTTCGGGTTGTTGGAGCTGGAGGAGATCCGGCTGCCGAGTGGGATCCAGCGGTGCAGGAATAGCAGCGCCTGGCCGAGTGGGTTCATCCTTATTGTCCCATTGGCTTCGAAGGACAGCGGGTCATAGCTGCCGCCGGCGGAGTGGAAGCGCACTTGCGCAAAACCGGCGAGCAGCGCCGCCACCACGTAGCGCGTCGCCCACACGCCCGCAACCGGCGTGTTCGACACGCCCGGGCGCCCGCCGCAGGAGGCGCTGTTGCTCTCCGAGACGATCGCCGGCCTGTGCGCGGAGCGCGCGACGGCCAGCAGCCAGTCGTACTTTTCGACGAGCCCCACGCTCGCGTGCTTTGAGAGCAGGCGCGCCGCGGTCGTCATCTCATCCGGCGGCCCGCACGCGGAGGTGGGATAGGCGTGCACGTCCATCACGTCGGGTGGGTCGCGCATGAGCATTTCTGAGATCGCTCCGCGCCAGCCGATCCCGGCGAGGTCGGGACCCTCGATCCTGATCGGACCGAGCAGCGCGCGGCGGGTCTCCCATTCGCTTGTGTACTGGTCGGCCGTCCACGGCAAGGGCCGAAAGGCCGGGATCGTGACTCCAGGTTCGTCGGGGAAGATGTGGCTGATCCCATAGAGGTCTGGCTCGTTGCCGAGCGAGAAGCTCAACTGCGCCGCCGGGATCGCCTGCTCGGCCTCTGCGATCGTCGTCAGATCGTCAGCGGGTGGGCTCGTGGCGAAGTTCAACCCGACCGTGACCTGCACGCCGCTCTCGCGTGCCAGGCAGCCGAGCGTCGTCCAGAACGAGGTGGGGATGAAATAGCGGTAGGCGGCGCTCGGGCCGGCCAGATCCTGCGAATCGCCCCCGATCCGCAACGACGGTGAGCCGAGCTGCTTGAGCGTCGCCACCAGTGCGGTGCTCGGGCACGGTCCCGCCCCGAGCGCCTTCTTCATCAGCGGGTACTCGAACGACAGCCCAAACGGTGAGCGGGAGACGATTGCGGCGGAGGCGTCTTCGGGCAGTGCCGCGGCGCTCTGAAGCCCCCCGGCCAGCAGTCCGGCCAGCAAAGCGGCGCGCCACCGTCTCATTGCTGCCTATGATATCTGGGCGAATGCCGCCGACACGCGCCCCACGACGCCTCGTCGCGCCGCTACTCGTTTGCCTTGCGTTCGCGGGTGTGCTTGCCACAATGGGCATTGCTGCCACGAGCCTGGCCGCCGGGCACAGGAAGATGAAGGCTTCCACAGCAAGCTCCACGCTGCGCTTTGGACTGGCGGACTACGAAGCGCGCACGTTCTCCGATCCGCGCGTCAGGGAGCTCGGTGTGTATCTCGCGCGAGACGTGGTGCCGTGGAACGTGGCGCTCGTACCGCGCGAACTGGCGAACGTCAGAGAATGGCTGGATGCGGTCAAGCACGCCTACCACATCACCCCGCTCATAACCTTCCAACACGCTTCCAACAACGACCGCGCGCCGAGCCCCGCACAGTTCCTGGCCGCCTTCCTGCGCTTCCGCAAGCTGTTTCCGTGGGTAAACGAGTTCGTCCCGTGGGACGAGGCCACCCATGCGACGCAGCCCACCGAGCACCGTCCGTGGCTGGCGGCGGAATATTACAACGTGCTGGCTGCGCACTGCCGTGGATGCGAGGTCACCGCGCCCGACATTCTCGACTCGGATGGAGACGTCGAGGCGTGGGTGGCGGAGTTCCTGGAAAAGGCGCACCCTTACCCCAAGATCTGGGCGTTCAATCCGTACGCGAGTGTCAGCACCGATAACCCGCGTTTGATCGAAAACTTCCTCTCCGCGACGCGCGGGCAGGTCTGGTTCAGCGAGGTCGGCGGAGTCGTGTGGTGGCGCTTCAAAGGCAAGCTGATCGACCATGGCGTGGAGTACGCGGCGAGAGTCGCCAAGAACATCTTCACATTCGCAAAAATGAGTCCCCGGATCACCCGGATCTACTACTACCACTGGCGCTCGCCAGGAACACCCAAGAGCGCAAAGAAGGCCACCTGGGACGCCGGCCTGGTGAGCTCCAACGGCGCCGCTCGCCCAGCGCTGCTGGTTGTGGCCAAAGAACTACATCGTCACCTTCAGAGAGCGATCCCAGCGATCTTCTGAGCAGGTGGTCGGTGGTCTGCGCGGTCTGCTCGGCCGGTTGACTGACTGGGTTGTAGGATGGCGCGAGCTTGACATTAGGCGGTGCTCCTTGGTGTTCCGTCTTAGTTCAAAAGGCCAGTAGAAAGCCAGGGTTTAGCAGTCGCTCGCGCTTGGGACTAAACACCGTATATGGCCTAAAGTCAACTATCCAACATTACAACGGTTTTCCATTATGCGAATTTGCTCGATTTACATGGATTTCCGTCGCTGGGTGGTGTACAGTGCTCGCGCACTCCGGGCTCAGGCATCCTGCTTGGGGGTCGCCGGAGATCAATGAAATAGGGGGATCGGACATGCGAGCTGCTTCGCGGTCGGTGATGGTCTGCGCTTTAGGGTGCGTTTTGGTCTCGTGCTGGCTCTCGGCGGGTGCCTCCGCTGAAGAAGCCTCCTCGGTGGAGGGTTCGTCCACGGTCTCGAGCTGAGCTGGCAAACATGTCGACAATTGGAGGAGCGTTGGCAACGCGGTTAGTGAGGTGGCTGACGGCAGCCATGGCGATGTGTTGCGCGACCGCTGTGGGTGTACTGGTTTGGCTCCTGTGGCCAGCGGACAGCAGGCCGGTGGGCCGTGTGCGATCCACTGTCGCCGCTCGCCGGTCGCAGCCGGGGAGCTCGTTGCCGCTGAACAGCCTCGTTGTTCCCGGCATGCGGGTGATAGATGGCTCAGAACAGCAAGTCGATGCCGAGCGGTCGTTGCATGCGAGTCCGCAGGCATTCTTTTCCAGAGAGCGCTCGTTTACGGAGTTCTCGCATCTGGGTGGTACGGCCGCTGAGCGTGTGATCGGCAGCACTTTTCCGGCATTGATCGATCAGAGGGACGGAGGACCGCCGAGGCTTCCTGCCGGTGAGCGGCTCCTGCGCTACACGGCGTCGAATATCGCTCAGCTCGCTTTGCGCGGTGGGAAGCGCGCGGTTGTTGAATCGCTCACTCCGATGTCCAGGCGCACGACATCTGGTCGTCTCGCGCCGATCGACTTGTCGCTCGAGGCCGTTGGGCATTCGTATGTGCCAGTTTCCACCGGTGTCTCGGTGCAGATCCCCAAGCGGCTGTCTGAAGGTGTTCGCACGCCCGCAGACGGCGTCTCGCTGACCCCCGTCGATCCGGCGGGTCGGCCGCTTGCGGGCGGCGAAGGAGCCCTGGACGGCGCGGGCGTCGTATACGCAAATACACAGACGGCCACCGACACTGTCGCGAAGCCGACCAGCATGGGCTTTGAGTTGAGCGCGATCTTGCGTTCGATCAGCAGCCCGCGCCGGCTGCTGTATCGAGTCGGTCTGCCAGCGGGAGGGAGTCTGGTTCAGGCTCGGCCGGGAGGACCGGTGGGGGTCTTATCGGGTGGGCGATTGATCGGCGCGGTACGCCCTCCCGACGCGGTCGACGCGAGCGGGGCGTCGGTGCCTGTCTCGATGCGTGTTCAGGGCGATCTGTTGAGCGTCTCCGTGGAAGGCGCCGCGACGCAAGACCAATATCCGCTGGATGTCGATCCTGAATATTACACGGGCGAAGATCGCAGTCTGACCGGTGGTGTCTTTCCGGTCGAAGAGTACAAGGGTGGTACCAACTGGAAGCCGATATTTACTGGCGCTTTCAGTGAAGCGACGACATACAAAGAGAGCTATAGCTGTGGCCCTGAAGACTGGGAGTGGTGTGACCAGTCGTGGTACATCGAACCGACACGGGAATACAACGGCAGCGAATACGTTGGCTTGGAATATAAAACGCAGGGTGAATCCACGATTTACGATCTCGAAATGTGGGTTGAGGGCGAAAACGAACCCAGTCAGACAAAGACGGAAGTCGAATACAGGTATGGACCCGAAAATAAAGGTCGGAATAATCATGTCGTGCTTTCTGAAGGCATGAAACAGGAACGCTACAAATACGAACCGCTTTCGATGACCTCGGGCTATTTTCACAATCCCTTGGAAACACCCCGTGGCAACGACGTAAAGATCTTGGATGAAACGGCTCAGCACGAGTCGTCTTACGGTTTCTGGACCTGGATCTGGGATGCTCGGGTGTATGTTGCTCAGGAAGAAAGTGAGCACCCGGAAACGGAATCGACATCCGCGTGCCCTGAATGCGGTTTTAATAAATCGAGCGCGACGATCGTAACGTCGGCTGGTAGCCGGACCAATGCTCTATACGGTTCGGGAAGCTGGTTGAGCCCGTATCAGGGTGCTTATGAAGTGACTGCGCGCGATCCCGGGGTCGGCGTGAGTTTTGCTGCGGTCAGTGGTGCGGGCATGTCTGCGGAGAGGTTTATTCGCGACGATGAAGGTAAGTGTGCGGGTATCCAGTGCGTCCAGGAATACAGCACGCCAATGACGTACAACGAAAAAATGGCTAACGGTGACGATCAGATCGAGTGGTTTGCGGAAGACGCAGCAGGGCTGCACGGGTATTCGCTTGCTACGATCAAGGTAGACAACTCGCAACCGTATAACCTCGGTTTCACGGGGATGTCAGAAGAGGGCGCTGAAATTAGTGCGTCTCCGCGCCAGTTGACGGTACATGCAACCGATGGGAAAAAACCGACGCCGAGCTCTGGCGTGCGGTCGATTGCGGTTTCGATCGATGGGGGCAAAGAAACGGTTGTGTCTGGAGCGAGCTGTCCCGAAGGCGAATGCACGGCGAGCGGCACATATGCGCTGAATGCCGAAGAACTCTCTGAAGGCGTGCACCGGCTTGTTGTCTCTGCGGTCAGCAACTCTGGGGTCCCCGCGTCGAAGGAATTCTTGTTCGACGTACGTCACGCTTCGCCGGTCGCGGTAGGTCCGGGCGATGTGGACCCAATCACGGGTAATCTCACGTTGGGCGCGACCGACGTTGCGTTGGCGGGCACCGGTGGAGTATCGCGGACCTATCAATCGCGCAATCTCACGGCGG
Organism: Solirubrobacteraceae bacterium; assembly: GCA_049591495.1. Taxonomy (GTDB): domain Bacteria; phylum Actinomycetota; class Thermoleophilia; order Solirubrobacterales; family Solirubrobacteraceae; genus Palsa-744. The sequence continues at coordinate 16,264 of JBAWFB010000162.1, read as the reverse complement.
GCGTTGGGGGTCCGTTGGGGTCGCAGTGGACGATCAACGAGGGCGGCGGGGAGTCGTTGAAGGTCCTACCGACTGGAAGTGTGGTGGTGCTATCAAGTAGTGGCGGCCAGACTACGTACTCGTTGAGCTCCGAAGGCGAGTTCCAGTCGCCAAAGGGTGATGAAAACCTCAAGATGGAATACAGAGCGACAGAACACAAGTATGTATTGAGCGACACCACCGCGGGCGCAGAAACCGTCTTCGAACAGCCAAAAGGCACAGAATCGACAGCCCCCGCATATGGCAATCAGTTTGGCTCGGAACTGGACCAGTTGAATCATCCTGTTAGTGCTGCCATTGACACGCGAGGGAACGTGTGGGTGGCTGACTGGAGTAATGATCGCATCGTGGAGTACTCAGCAGAGGGAGTCTTGCTCAAAGCCTACGGGTCATACGGATCGGAATCTGGTGAGATGAGCGAGCCATGGGGTATCGCGATCAACCAGAAAACGGGTGATATCTATGTCACCGATTTCGGCAACGATCGTATCGATGAGTTTTCCTCTTCCGGCGCGTTTGTGGAGGCTATGGGGTGGGGTGTCAACAACGGCAATGCCGAATACGAGACATGCACGAGTAACTGCAGGTCAGGGCTCTCGGGGTCGGGCAACGGTCAGTTCAGCATGCTGGAGGGCGTCTCGGTGGATTCCAGCGGCAATATTTGGGTGGTGGACTACGGCAACAACCGTATTCAGGAGTTCAACGAAGCCGGTAAATATCTTGGGCAGTTTGGGTCCACGGGAAGCGGCGCTGGACAGTTCAACGGCCCGATGAACGTCGCCTTCGCTGGCGGTGATATGTACATCACCGAGGAAAACAACAATCGAATTGACGAGTTCTCCACGGCCGGGAGCTTCATCAAGACTATGGGCTGGGGTGTGAGCAACGGCAAAGAAGAAGCGCAGACGTGCACCAGCAGTTGCAGGGCAGGCATCGCGGGCGCAGGGAACGGTCAGTTCAACCGTCCACGCGGGCTAGCGATAGACCCGGTGAGCGGCAACCTGTATGTGACCGAAATGGGCAACAATCGAGTACAGGAGATCACGACGGCAGGAGCAACCGTGACAAAGTTCGGCTCGGGAGGCTCAAGTTCCGAACAATTGGCCTTGCCGATGGGGGTGGTGGTCGGCTCGACGGGCGGCATCTACGTTACCGATTACGAACACTCACGGGTAGTCGAGTGGCTGCGCTCGACATGGTGGCCCACGAGCGTCAAGGGGGCGCTTGCGAACCATACCACCTACGTATACACACCTGTTGAAAACAGCACGGGCGAAACGTCGATGTATCCATACGAGGTGCTTTCCCCACCACCGAGCGGGGTCTCCTGTGGGAGCAAATCGGAAGAATTGAAAATGGGCTGTCGTGCGCTTACCTTTGAATACGCCAAAAAAACCAAGGAAAGTATTGGCGAAAAGCGCAGCGAATGGGGTGAATACAAGGGCCGTCTGAGCAGGGTCACCTTCCACGGGTATAATCCGTCGAGCAAAACGATGGAAGAAAAGGCCGTCGCGCAATACGCGTACGACGCGAAAGGCCTTCTACGTGCCGAGTGGGACCCGCGCATGGAATCGAGCACGGACTGCGGAAAAACGTGCTCGGCGCTGAAGACGACCTACGGCTATGATTCAGAAGGACACCTCACAGCGCTCACCGCTCCCGGTCAGGAGAGCTGGGCGTTTGTGTACGGGACGATCGGCGGCGACTCGAACACTGGCCGTCTGTTGAAGGTCACGCGTTCGCCCGCCTCGGCGCCTCTGTGGAATGGCGAAGCGCCGGAACACACCAAAACCCCCGAACTCTCCGGCACGCCGGCGGTCGGGGTGCGGATGGCGGTGTCAAGCGGTTTGTGGAGGAACGGGCCGGTCGTGTACGGCTATCAATGGGAGGACTGCAACTCCGAAGGCAAATCGTGCACGACGATCCTTGGCGCTACGGACGCCAACTACACGCCCACGAGCAGCGATGTAGGCCACACCCTTCTCGCGCAGGTTACGGCGATCAACGGTGGTGGCTCGACCATCGTTTCGAGTCTAGCCAGCGCCGTGGTCGTCTCCAAAGCTGGCTCCTACACCCAGACGATCGACAGCGGCTACAGCCTGAACGCGATCTCCTGCATCCCCTCCACCACCGACTGCGTCGTGAGTGACAGCCAGGGCAGAGCGTTCTACGCGACGAATGTGAGCTCCTCGGCGGCCGCTAGCTGGAACTCATGGAGCGGTCCTGGGGCGAGCCCTAGCGAGGCGGTGGACTGTGAGACGAGTTCGTTGTGCCTGCTCGCCGCGGGTAGCGACGAAGGCAGCGGCGGCAACCTCTACTACGCGACCTCGCTGGGGGGCTCATGGAGCGAGGCCTACAGTCCTACTCGTGGTGTGGATGCGATCTCGTGCCCGTCGGCTAGCTTCTGCGTGGATGGCCAGGACGGCAGCGGCAGCTTCCGCTACTCGACTAACCCGCCATCGACCTCATGGATAGGTCAGAATCAGGGATCCGCGGCGATGAAGAGCGTCACCTGCCTCTCAAGCTCCTTCTGCGCGATCGCCGACAGCAAAGGTGATGTACACGTGGCGACCAGCACAACCCAGATCAAATCCTCCTCCTGGAAGGAAACCGATGTCGACGGTACGACTTCGTTGAACGGGATCGCTTGCACTTCGACAAGCTCGTGCATTGCCGTCGACGGCGTGGGCGACATCTTGAATCTCGCGATCGAATCGAGCGGAGCGGCAACCGCTTCAAAGCACGACATCGACGGATCGAACAGCTTCAGCGGCGTCAGCTGCTGGGCCTCCACATGTGTGGCTGCCGACAGCGCGGGCAACGTGTTCGTATCGGAAAACAGTGGGGAAACATGGGTCAAACAGTATTCGTTGAGTGAGGATCTGACAAGCATTTCATGCGCATCTGCATCGCTGTGCGCGACCGTCGACACGACAGGCGAAGTCACAGCTCTCGCCCCATCTGGCAAAGCGTCGCAAGGCGAAGGCCGCTCACCGGAACCGGGGTCCACGATCGAGTACCGCGTGCCCGTCTCGGGCTCCGGTGCTCCCTACAAACTGAGCAACGAAGAAGTCGAAAAGTGGGGTCAGAAGGACACAAGTGAAAGGGAAGACAACGATCCGGCCGAAGCGACTGCCCTTTTCCCTCCAGACGAACCGCAGGGTTGGCCGGCATCGGATTACACGCGCGCCACGATCGACTACATCAACGATAAGGGTCTGACGGTCAACACAGCGACGCCGACTGGCGGCATATCTACGAACGAATACAACGAACTCAACGAGGTCGTGAGGAGTCTCAGTCCATCCAATCGACTAACGGCGCTCAATGAAGGATGCATATCGGTACCGAAAAAAGAATGCAGATCAGCGGAAGTCTCAGAAAAACTCGACACGCAGACCGAATATGGTCCCGAAGGCAGCGAAATCGTTAAGGTGACCGGTCCCGAACACAAAGTCAAGCTGTCGAGCGGGACGGAAGTCGACGCTCGCGCGGTCACGCACAACTACTACGACGCCGACGCCAAAGAAGCCGAAGAAAAGAACAAAGAAAAATACAATCTACCAACGAAGAGCACCACCGGCGCGTTGCTATCTAACGGCAAAGAAGAAGACGTACGCACGACAGAAACCTCCTACAGTGGACAGGACGATCTGGGCTGGAAGCTGCGCAAGCCAACGTCGACGACAGTAGATCCCAAGGGGCTGGATCTGACGAACTCCACAACCTATGACGAAAACACTGGTCAAGTGGTGGAAACGCAAACGCCTGCTGCTCATGCCGAACCAGCGTCTTTGCTGAAATCGTTTTCCGCGTTCGGCGGTTCTGGTGCTGGCCAGTTGGAAAAGCCGGGTGGTGTGGCTGTTGATTCTTCTGGGAATGTGTGGGTGGCTGATACTGGTCATGATCGGGTGCAGGAGTTCAATTCTAAAGGTGAATTTGTACGTGAGTTTGGGGCGGAAGGCAAAGAAGCTGGCGAGTTTTCCAGTCCGCGTGGGATTGCGGTGAGTTCGGCTGGCGGTGTGTATGTTGCTGATAGTGGGAATAATCGTGTGCAGGAGTTTAACTCTAAAGGAGAATTCGTTCGTGCGTTCGGCAAAGAAGGTTCAGGTAATGGCGAATTCTATAAGGTGCGTGGCGTAGCGGTCGATGGTGAAGGTCATGTGTGGACGGTTGAAGCGGGCTACGCAGGCATTTTCAAGTCGCGTGTGCAAGAGTTCAGCTCCGAAGGTGCGTTTATCCGGGAATTCGGCTCCGAAGGCAAAGAAGACGGAGAGTTCAGGGAACCGGACGGTATCGCGGTTGACTCCAAAGGCGACGTTTGGGTAGCGGACACCGGGAACAACAGGGTGCAGGAGTTTCGCTCGACCGGGGAATTCGTTCGGGCGTTTGGTGTTGAAGGCACGGGCAATGGCCAGTTCAATAAGCCAAGCGGAATGGCATTCGACGCGGAAGGCGATTTGTGGGTGGCTGACACCGGCAACGATCGGGTGCAGCGCTTTACCGCGGAAGGATCATACCTGAGCCAAGTCGGCACCGCAGGCAGGGAAAGCGGCCAGTTCAACAAGCCAGAAGGGATAGCTACCAATAGTTCGGGAAAAATCGTAGCGGCGGACACCGGCAACAATCGGGTGCAAGTCTGGACACCGGAACACCGGTTTGCTCATGACACCAAGACGGTCTACTACACCTCCGAAAAAGAAGCGCGCGTCGCCGCTTGCCAGGGTCACCCCGAATGGGCCAACCTCCCGTGCCGTATAGAACCCGCGGCGCAGCCCGCCGACGCCAGCAAAGGGCAACTCGAACTCCCTATTACGACAATGACATACAACATCTGGGACGAGGTCGAAACGGCGACCGAAAAGTTCGGCGAAACGCCAGAATCGGTGACCCGAACAAAGAAGGAGACCTATGATCCGGCGGGTCGTGCCGTGACCAGCGAAGAGGCCTCGACAATCGACACACCGCTGCCGACGGTCTCAAACGAATACAACATTGAAACTGGTTCGCTTGAAAAGCAGAGCGCGACGATCAAAGGCGAAACCAAGACGACCACCACAAAGGACAACACGCTCGGCCAGCTCGTCGAATACGCGGACGCCGAAGGCAATGTTGCGAAATACTCATACGAAGAAGGAAGCGACGGGCGACTCGAGGAGATCAGCGAAGGCAAGGGCGAAGAAGCCAAGAGCGACCAGACCTACTCCTATGACCCGACGACAGGTTTCATGACGAAGCTCATCGACTCGGCAGCGGGCACCTTCACTGCTTCCTACAATATCGAAGGGCAGATGACGAGTGAGATCTATCCGAACGGGATGTGCGCCAACACGATCTATAATGCCATAGGTCAGGCGGTGAGCCTCGAATACATAAAGACGCGCAACTGCTCGGAAAGTAGACCGCCGGTTTGGTTCAGCGACAGCGTCGTCCCGTCCGTCCACGGCGAAACCCTTGAACAGGCCAGCACACTCTCCAAGGAGAACTACGCCTACGACAAGGCCGGGCGGCTAACCGAAGTCCAGGAAACCCCGGCTGAACACGGCTGCACGATCAGTGTCTACGCCTACGAAGAAGAATCGAACCGCACGAGCCTCACGACGCGAACACCGACAGGCGAAGGCAAGTGCGCGAGCGAAGGCGGTACCACACAGAGACACTCTTACGATGAAGCCAATCGACTCACCGATGAAGGAGTCGAATACGAAGCGTTCGGTAACACGACAAAGCTGCCGGCGGCAGATGCTGGCGAACACGCGATCACGAGCACCTACTATGTGGACAGTCAGGTAGCTACCCAGGAACAGCACAAGATCCTCGACAGCTACGTTTATGATCCTCTCGGACGCACGATGCAGACAAGCTCGGAAAACACCGAAACCAAAGCAAAGACGACGACCGTCTCCCACTACGCGGGTCCTGGTAGTGCGGTCACGTGGACGAGCGAAGGAACCGAAAAATGGACTCGGAGCATTCCGGGTATAGACGGGTCGCTCAGCGCGATCGAGACCAGCGGTGGCGCGACGGTCTTGCAACTGCATGACCTTGAGGGCGACATCGTCGCCACGGCGTCGCTGAGCGAAAGCGAAACGAAACTGCTCAGCGTCTATAACAGCACCGCGTTCGGTGTTCCACAGCCCGGCATGACGCCACCGAAGTACGCGTGGCTTGGTGCCGTAGGTGTGAGCAGCGAACCAACGCAGGGATCGGGGACGGTCACCCAGGGTGGTGCTTCTTATGTTCCGCAGATCGCACGCTCCCTGCAAACTGCGGGGGTCATCCCGCCCGGAGCGTTCCCCAACGGCCAGCCAGGCACGCAATACGTACCGACCATCTCCGCAGGAGCAGCGGCAGCGGCTGCTGAAAAAGCAAAAGAAACTTTCGAAAAAGCCGACTCAGAACGCCAAGCGGCAAAGCAAAAAGAAGAAGAAGAACAACTACGGCAATGCCAAGCAGAGGGAGGATGCGGAGCAGCGACGGGCGAATACGTATCTGAATTTGACGAAGAAGACCCGTACTGGGTCTCGAAGATTAGCGTTGCAACTGCTAATCAACTCGCGAGCGAGATTTATTCAGCACAGGGTTATCTGGATGTCACCAAAATAGGAGCAGTAATCAAGGGTACCCTAGGGATTGATTTTATAGCGCAAGCCGAAGAGCTAATTGAGAGATCGTTGTTTGGGTTCTCCCAGTCGGAAGTGGAACATTGGGCACTTGGACTGGCGACTAATCTAGTGGAATGTGTAGCTGACGCAGCGTATGGATATATGAAACCGTACAACCCACATTGTTGGGTAGAGATCCCTACCTCGAGGGACCATGTAGGAATATCAACACCGCTAGGGTTTGTTGGATTTACGGTTACCATTCCGAACTTTGCTGACGAATCTGTAGTCCAATATTGTCCCCATGGGAGCAGCAATTGCTACGCAACATAGCAAATGCTGACTTACATATGTGGTACACGTACGGCGGGTTCTCGACCAAAATTGGAGTATTTGTAATGATATCACGCATAGTACGCGGGACTCTGTGTATGATTATATGTTTGGCTTCAATGACATCGCTGCTAGCATGCGGCGATCTGAACCCTGTGGTTGTCGTGTCGGGACTAAATGTGTGCCTTAAGAAGAACGGTGTGCCAGATCCTGCGCAGCTCCCTAAACCTTCTGAAGCAGAACTAGCCATACCTTCTCTGCTAGATATCCGTGGGATGCGTGTACCCGTGGGTGTGACACGAGCTAAGTTTCAAACGGCTGTCAACAAGTGTGCCGGTGGACGTTTGCGTGTGGCGCCGGTACCCGTAACGAGCCGAGTATTGCAAGAAAAAATAAGAGGACTATGGGCATGTCTTGTGAGGAACGGATACTCGCTACCACAACCTAATTTTCCCGGACCGGGGCCCGTTATCACTATTAATGGGATCAATATTAGAAGCGCAAAGTGGCGCGCGACCGCTAAGGGTTGTGGTATCACAAAAGAACTTACCCCCGCCATGCTACGCGAGTGTATGGGGGAACGTGCGCTCAAAGGCGCGGCTGAATATAATCTTGTGTTTGAACGACGCATAATGGAGTTGAGGAGCTGCTTGATGCACGTTTGACGAAATGTCTGAATGGAGTTCCTCCGGTTGGGTAGACACGCTGGTCTGCCCCGTTTTTGCGGACTCAGCCTTGCTGAGCGAAAGCGAAGCGAAACTGCTCAGTGCCAAGCGGAGGGAGGATGTGGAGCAGAAGCGATGGGCGGGGATGGAGAGTTGGGTGCGAGCGACGAACTCATAGGGGAATGTACGGGTGCATGTGCTAGTTCTAGTATTAGCTGCAAAATTGAACTAAGATTTGGCGAACCTGCTGGTAATGAACTGTGGGATGTAGCTGAGTTCAAATGTAATCGAGCTGTTCCGCATTTTCAGCTTGAGGTTTGCCTTCTTATCGAAAATTCGGCGACCGGTGGGTTTCCGAATATAGATGATGATCCGTGTAATCATGAAGGCGCCCGACAAGGGCAGGTTTTTAATAACGCAAGCACATATCAAGCTTATGTGATAACGAGCTGTGCGACCGGTGAGCATTACCGGGGATGGGTGTGGGGATACGGCTATGGGGGGGATTTTGTGCTTAAATCGCACGGCAGGGAGTCGCCAACGTTGACGTGTACTGGTCAAGGAAGTGCCGATGCATTTACGGAAATCTTCGAATATATTACTTCATGATGCATAAAAAATATACTGGTGAGTACCTTGTGTGTTATGGTCGCAAAACTCAATGGAGAAACTGCGGCCTAACTGTTCTTGGAGTTGTTGTTAGTCTGCTCACAGTAACCGCCTGCTCATATTCACATGCTGCTAATGGTCGGACAAGTCATGTCGACAGCGTTACACAAGTTGTTCGTCATGAGAAGGTCCTCTTGTTGCCCCCGATCGAAGGCGGTGTTGGCGGATGGTGTATAGCGACTAAACCTGGTGAATGCTCGGCGGCGCGGGCATTCCAAGGTCCGATCGTCGCTCAAGTTAACAGTGGTCAGGGTCCTCCTCCTGTGCAAGTAGGCATTGTACTAGTCACGAGTGATGTGGCAGGAATCTCAGTCGACGGTGGTCCCCCAATCCCGACTCGTACTGAGTTGGCTTTGCCCGATCACCTGCGTGCTGCGGTCGTCGAAATTCGAGACGGACCGCTTGAGAATGTGCCAGGGTTCAGGGTAGGCCCGCGTTCTCTTAACTTTACGCCGCTGAATTCAAATGGAGCATCGATTCATAAGTCGGCCCGACCAAACGGTTCACTTGTGTTCGCGATACCGAGCCGAAGATGGAGAAGTCCGGCCAACCCACCACGAGGTATCTGTGAAATCGGGGCTAGACACCTTGAGGGACTTATTCCGCAGGGAGGGGTCGTCGTCAGCCATGTTGAACCCCACACAGGACTTGTCGCTCAGCCGTTGCTTGCGTGCGTGAGCATCATTTACCGGTTTGAAGGTTCTCTGCTGCTCGCAAGCGTGCTACTTGACGCGACCCATCCCGGTTCTACTCCTAGACCGTTGCCTGCGATGCAACCGCTGGCGGGACACCCCGGCATCTTTCAGGCGGTCGGCGGTGCGTTTGGTGGGCTAGGCTCGCAAGGACGAATACTAGCTCGACGTATAGCTGGAGCATGGTTGATTGTTGCTGAGGGCAGCGGACTCCGGCAGCGCCTCACGTTGCTTGAACACCTGCGCGCGTCGGTTCACCTTTAGAGTGATACTCGCACTGTACGCATGCGAAAAAGAATCGAACGGCACGAGCCTTACGGCGCGGGCACCGACCGGCAAAGGCAAGTGCGCGAGCGAATGCAGTACTGCGCGGAGGCATGTCTACGATAAAACAAACGGCTCGTGGAAGTGACGATGTCTATATCACAATGGGATTGCGTGATAGGTGTGCACTGAGGTTGAGCAGCAATAAACGACGTTCGTGAGGTATGAGATGTGGCCCCGAAGAAGCATAATTGTGGGTGTGTGTATGGGTACGCTCGTGGCGGGAGGTGCTATCGCCTTTGCCATGACAGGTGGGAGTTCGCAGGCCGGGTCGCGTTTGAGGGAGGTCGCGATTCATGAACGGGTCGTGCTGTTGCCCTCTGGTGAAGCAGGGGTAGGAGGATGGTGTTTGACTACGCTTGGCGGGAGCGAAGGCGGCGAAACCGGCTGTAAGACGGGCGAATCGGCTGCTTCTGGGGGGCCGATTGTCGCGGAAAAACCGCAGTCTCACATCTTTGTGGTGGGTCGCGGAGTGCCGGCTCGCACAGTGATCGTGCTGGCCACTTCGCAGGTGGCGGCGGTTTCCTTCGAAGGGTACGCGCGGGTCGCGACGCACGCGGACGTGCTGCTGCCGGATCATATGCGTGGGGCGGTCCTAGAACTGCGCGGACGGATGGGCGAAGGGCAGACAGGCGAATTGGCATTGCGGGCGCTCCGCATGCTCGACAGCATCAAGATCATTGCTTGGAGCAGGGATGGCAACCCGATCGCGGGGACTATGGCAAAGGCGCCTGCGCTTACTTTCGGTGTGCCGAGCCGTAGCTGGTCGCGTGGTCAGCGTGTACAGCGAGGGGTCTGCGGTATCAGTGTAAGTGGCCTGGATGTGTCGGTCCAGCAAGGGATGGTGATGACTGCGGTGCGGGCGCACAGGGATGTCCGTGGTAGAGAATTCGTCAATTGTGCACGTCTAGATTACTGGCTCGCCCGGAAATGGTTTATTGGAGCAGACGTGCTGCTCGATGCGGCGCATCCTGGTGAGACACCGGCGCGATTGCCGGGGATACTGCCGCTGTCAGGGCATTCCGGAACCTTCGTCGGGGCGGGTGCCGGGGGTAGAGAGCTTGCACGTCGGATTCCCGGTGCTTGGCTGCTCGTCACCCAGGGTAAGGATCTGGCGCAGCGTCTCACCCTGCTCGAACATCTGCGGGCTACGGTTCATCTGTAAGGTCTAATCCCAGACAAGGTCGATCAGTTGGGACGGTAGATCCATGAATGTCGTTGTGAGCATTGTTTTTATTCTGCTGGGGATCGTTCTCGCTCCTGTTCTTGCCGCTCTCTTTCTCCTGCGATGGGGACAGAGTTTCCCTCGTTTTGGGCGTTGGGCTGAAAGGAAGCTCAGCCAAGTCTCGCCCCGGCTAGGGCGCTGGGCTGAGAGGCTGCTGAGCGAAAAGGAATAACGCTGATAATCTCCCCTCGAACGAAACGATCAAATCTGTTCACCGCGAGGTCGGGGCCGTACGTGAGGAGGGGATGGATATGTAGGAGGTGGCTAGGTGCGGCGGAAAGATTTGTCGCGTGTATCGAGCTGTGGGCGTGTTTAGGGCATCGAATACGTGGGCACCAGAAGGCCCCGAACTGATGCATGCTGGAGTAGAAGCGGGTGAATGATCGTACACTTAGGGCTCATCCCGCTTGAGCTGCGGCGTGTGCTCCTCGAAGGGGATGAGGCCGCTAGTGAGTTGTGGGGAGCGCGAGGTGGTTCTCCGTCGCAAATGCCAGGCGGACGAGTCGTCGGCAATGGAGGCCGGGCTAGGCAAAATGCAGGAACCGTTGCCTACTGTCGCCACCATAACCAGTAGACGGGTGTGATTGGTGTGACTGTCCGGGATGTTGATTGGGCGGGCTCTGTCTACGTGATCGGTATCAACGTGATGGACCGAACCAGTTACTTCCCAGCTTTCTATCCAGCCAACGCCCAAAGCGTGGGAAGGCGGTGCCCCACCGCAAAACGGTGATGAAAGCAACGAGCCCTATAAATGCGATGCTAGAAGCGATACCCAATATGACTCTCATGTCGCCATTGTAATGGATACGCCACGAACGTCAGGTGTAAGCTACATGGTCCAACACACTGGATGGGCGCGGACGCTGGTAATCGGGTAGCTACACAAGAACAGCACAAGGTCCTTGCCAGCGATGTCTATGTCCCCTCGGGCGGACTATGAAGACGGACGTCTACTGGGGTTCTACCGGGCTTTCACTAACTTCCCGCGGCGCAGCGATTTCAAGCGTCGCCGCGCGATGCGCGGGCCAGTAGATCGTCACCGGGCAAGCTCGCCCCGAGGCGGTGACTATGCAGCGCCCCAGCGTCTTCGTCGCACCAGGCGCAGACAGCTGTGGATTACCACCCGCAAGCCACACGGTTGTGTGCAGCGCGTCCTTTGCGGGCGCGCTCATGTTCACCCGGACTCCGGTGGCGGTGGTGTTGAGCGTCCATGTGGCGCGTGCGACGAGGCGATCGTTTGCCCGCCGGTAGCTGCCGCTCAAAGCAACGCTGCGCCCGCTGCCCCGCACCTTCTCAAACGTCGCTGTGGCGCTCCACTTGTGGGCGCGTTCCAACGTCCACACGCTCGACGGCTGCCCACGACGGATCGGACGCAGCGCCAGCAGGTCGCGCCAGTCGCCCGCGCCACCCACCTTCACCGCGACAAGTCCCTGCGCGTCGCGTGGGTCGCCGCTGGTGGAGCGTCCGCTGAGCTCCCACCACACCTGGCCGGCCCGGCCCCACACCAGGCCACTGGACGCGAGATCGTCGGCGAGCAGGCTCTTGCCGTCGGCCGGTAGCGGCGCGCGTGGCGCTTGCGGGGAGGGCCAGCGTTCAAGCGCGTCGGACAGCAGCCACAGCGTGAGGCCCTCGTATTGGTTCAGCGCGGCGTAGCCGTCCATGATCGACGGGCTCCAGTCCAGATCCAGGCCGGGCACGATCGGCAACAGGCCATTCGGCTGAAGTGGGTAGGCCTCCTGTAGGTAGGAGACGGCGCGGTCGGCAAACGCACGCCACACGGGAGCAACGGCTGGTTTGAGTGCCGCTTGCCTTGAGCCGAGCGCGGCCGCGGCGGCCTGCACCCACGACTGGTCGAGCGAGCGCCCCGACAGCGACAGCTGCCCGTCGGGGGCCATCATGTCGAGCGCGTAGCGGTCGGCCTCCCCACGCAACCGCGCGACCGCTGGAGTGATCGCCCCCGGGTCGACTTCGCCGAGCAGCTCGAGCATGAAGGTCGAGAACAGCTCGTAGGCGGCCGGCTCCGCACCGGGGTCCGACAGCTCGCGTGCCCCTCCGCCGAGCCCCGAGCTCGTGAGCGCGCCGTCGTCTTCCTTCGCGCTCTGCTTGTGGGCTTTGCTGGCGTGCTTGCCGGGCACGCTCCCAAGACCGCTCGCCACCGAGCTGAGCAGCGGCGTTCCCGCGTGGGCCACGGCCAGCTGGAGGTCCGCGTTGATCTGGGCCCTGACGAACGTGCTTTCGCCGGCCAGCGACCCCGGCTCGACGGCGACGTTGTCGGCCTGAAGCAGCGCCGCGCCGGCCGACCACACCAGCTGCCAGTTGCTGTAGCAGCCGAGTTCTGTCAAGCAGTTGACTCCCGTTGGGGGTCCGATTTGCCCGGCCAGCAACATCAGCGGTCCCCCGAGCTGCGCCCAGGCGTGTGTGGGGAACAGCCCGGCCTGCCCGTCGTGAATGACCGCCGCGATCGCAAACAGGTTGAACGGATCGTTGGGAGCCGGCAGCGTGAGCGCCGACTGCAGGATGCGCACGCCCGCTGCTTCCAGGGCGCTGTCGGCGCTGCTACGGGCCTCCTTCAGCATCACGTCGGCGAGCAGGATCACACCGTAATTGTCGCCCGTGTCGGCTGGGTTCAGTGGGTCGGACACCCGCCCGTCCGCGGTCGTGTAGGGCTCCCACGCGCGCGCCACACGCGCCAGGTAGCTTTCGAGCTGGCTTGCGCTGAGGGGTGGCGGGGAGGCGCTCGATGTCGATTGCGGGGCGCTGGGGAGTGGTTGTTGGGCAGTGCCCCACGCGACACTCGGCCCCACGAGCACCGTGAGCGTTGCCAGTGCGCCGGCCAGCGCGAAGCGGGCGCGAAAGCGTGTCGTCCGGGTGCGAGTGAGCCTGTTGGGCTGTGTGTCCACTGGTGTGTTGCCTCGCGTCCGGGCATAGGTGCGCATCGCTCCCCGCCACGCTTTAGGGTACGCGTCCATGATCGACGCCGATCCACCCGCGACGCCTGGAACCCCCTGGCTGATCCTTCCAACCTACAACGAGGCGGAGAACATCGAGGCGATCGTGGGCGCCGCGAGCGATGTGCTTGCGACCGCAAGCGATGGCGATTACAAGATCCTGATCGTCGACGACGGTTCGCCTGACGGCACCGGTGAGATCGCCGACCGGTTGGCGGGCGAGCGCGAGCAGGTCGAGGTACTGCACCGCACCGAGAAGAACGGGATCGGTCCCGCTTATCTGGCGGGTTTCCGCTACGCGCTCGACCACGGCGCGGCGTATGTGATGGAGATGGACTCCGACTTCTCCCACGACCCCGCCGACCTCGCACGGTTGCTGGCGGCTGTGCGCGCGGGCGCCGATCTCGCGCTCGGCTCGCGCTATGTGCCCGGCGGCGGAGTGGTCGACTGGGGGTTGTTGCGGCGCGTCATCAGCGAGGGCGGCTCCACCTATGCGCGTTGGGTGCTGGGCTTGAAAGTGCGCGATCTCACAGGCGGCTTCAAGTGCTTCAAACGCGAGGTGCTCGAAGCGATCCACTTCGACAGCGTGCGCTCGCAGGGCTACGCGTTCCAGGTCGAGCTCACCTACCGCGCCGCGCGCGCGGGCTTCCGCATCGTGGAGGTGCCGATCGTCTTCAAAGACCGCGAGCTCGGGCAGAGCAAGATGTCGTGGCGGATCGCCGCCGAGGCGATGTGGCTGGTGCCAAGGCTGCGCTTTGGACCCCAGCCGCCGATGCCGCCGGCAGTCCGGTCCGCCGCTCACGTGGATGTCCTGAGCGGTCGATAGAGAGGGGGTGGACGCCTCCTCCTACGCGTTCTACCACGGCGTCCGTCGAACGCGCACCACTCTCGATGCGTGGCAGCGCCGGCCGCTGCCGGTGATCGGCGGCTGGCTCGCGGGCTCGGCGCTCGCGGCGGCCGGACTGCTGGCGGCGGTGTTGCTGATCTCGTCGCTGTCGGCCGGCAGTGTCCAGGTCGTCCAGCTGGGCCCCCCGTTCGCGGTGGGCAATCTCGGGGATGTCGCCGAAGTGCTCTGGCACAACCTGCTGGTGCTCGCACTGCACGCGATGGCGTGCGTGGCGGGTTTCATCGCGGGCAGCTCGCTGCCGTTGCAGGCGGAGGGCAAGCGCGGCGTGTCGCGCTGGGTGCACGAACACGGGGGGCGATTTGCGATCGCGTTCGTCGTGTGTGCCACGGCCTTCTCGCTGTCGGCGCAGGCCTATGTGCTCGGCAACACACTCGCGGGCTTCGCCCACTTCCTGAGGGTGTCGCCCGCTGTGCTGCTGCTTGGCGTGCTCCCGCACGCGATCCCCGAGCTGATCGCGCTGTTCCTGCCGCTGGCCGCGTGGATCATCGCCAGTCGCCGGGGAGAGTGGGATCAGCTGCTCGCCGCCACCGTCGTGACGGTGGCGATTGCCCTGCCGGTGCTGGTTGTGGCGGCGCTGATCGAGGTGTATGTCTCGCCCCATCTGTTTGCTGCGCTGACCCACATCCACCCGCCGATCGTGCGGATGTGGGAAGGGGAGATCGTGCGTGTTGGCCGCTGATGCTGCGCAGCGCCCGACACGCTGCTTCACTTTGTATAGTGAGTAGAGAAGTTCGGCGACGCCGGACCCAGCAGCAGCCAGACGCGGCACAGCGAGCCGACAGCCACCCGATAGGAGAACCCCATGGCAGGCACCCTCAGCGAAGTAACCGACGCCAACTTCCAGGCTGAGGTTGTCGAGTCCGACAAGCCGGTGCTCGTCGACTTCTGGGCTCCCTGGTGCGGACCGTGCCGCGTGGTCGGCCCCGTGCTGGAGGAGATCGCCTCCGAGCGCGAGGACCTGCGCATCGTGAAGCTCAACGTCGATGAGAACAAGCAGACAGCCGCCAGCTTCCAGGTGCTGTCGATCCCAACGATGATCCTCTTCAAGGGCGGCAACGCCGTCAAGACGGTCGTGGGGGCTTACCCCAAGAAGAAGATCGAGGCGGAGTTGGACGGAGCCCTAACGGCCGCCTAGCCGAGACGGTCGGATCAGGCGCCGGCCTGATCCGATCTGCTTAGCGAGATCTGGAGGTTGAGTCCTTCGATTTCGGCCTGCTCGCGGTAGTCCAGCGCCTCGGCGTTGTCGTTGCCGATCGTGAGGGTCACCGCGAGCGTCTCGCGGCTGAGGTAGGTCTCGTGCTCGCGGGCTGCGTCCAGCAGCGCCTCGTCGCCGGCGAGCGCGAGCGCGATGCGGTCCTCGACCTCCAGGCCCGCGGCCTTGCGGGCGTTTTGCACCGCGTGCACGATCTCGCGTGAGCGGCCCTCGCGCAGCAGGCTGTCGTCGATCGTGAGGTCCAGGGCAACCGCGTGGGCGCCCTCGCGCTCGACGCTGTAGCCCTCGGGCGCCTTCATGCTCAGCAGCACGTCCTCGGCGGTGAGTGTGTGCTCGCGCCCACCCACGGAGATCCCGATACCGGCGCCGTTTCTGATCGCGGCAGCCAGCTTGGCTGGGTCGAGCGCGGCGATCGCGTCGGCCGCGAGCGGCATGTCTTTGCCGAACAGCGGTCCCAGTGTGCGGTAGTTGGCCTTCACCTCGTAGGAGCCCAACTCCTCGGCGGCCTCCACGAAGCGCACGCGCCGCACGTTGAGCTCCTCGCGCACGATCTCGCTCAGTCGCTCGATTGCGGCACGCTCGCGCCCGTCTGCGACCACCACCGCCTCGGCCAGCGGCTGGCGCACCTTGATCTTCGCCTGCGC
>JBAWFB010000161.1:0-3114 GCA_049591495.1 Solirubrobacteraceae bacterium | reverse complement strand
CTGGAGCAGGCGCTGGCGGCGCTCACGGACCTGCTGCCCCCATTCGCGGCGTAGCGCGGCACACAGCGGCAATGGGTGGTGGGATGGCGCGCTGGCGCGCGCGGCACGTTCTCGCGACAACCGCCCGCTTCCCCCTGGGGCTCGACGCGATCGTTAGCATGATCACGCGATGACGATCCTCCCCGCCCGCAGCCCGCACACCATGCGGGCGACCGCGTTGTGGACGCTGGTCGCGCTCGTGCTGGCCACACTCGCCACCGGCTTTCCAGCGACGGCGGCGGCGACGGCCACCGCGAAGACCAGCACTCCCAGGAGCATCCTCGGGTTGCCGGTGCCCGCGTCGGCGCGCGTCAAAGGCACCTTCACCTCGAAGGCGCCAGCGACCACCGCAGCCGCGGCTGGCACACCCGCGAGCACCAGCCCGACCACGAGCACACCGGCGGCCACCACGCCCTCAAGCGGTGCCCAGCCGGGCACGGTGGCGCCGGCGAGCACCACGACCACACCGGCCACCATCACGCCGGCGGGCACCACACCAACCCACACACCGACCACCGGTTCCACGACCGTGATCGTCGTGACCCACAAGACCAAAGGCACACGCCTGTCGGCCGGCGCGCTGGCGCTGGTGGTGTTTGGCGCGCTGCTGGTGCTCGGATGCCTGCTGTGGGGGCTCACCCGCTGGCTTGCGCTCGAACCGCGCTGGACGGTGTCGCTGATGCACTCGCTGCGCGAGGCCAGCTACCGCGCGTCGTCCACGTGGGCGGAGTTTGCCGACTGGGTCCGCCTCGGTCACTGAGGGGCCCGCTGAGCGGCGCTATTCTGCGTCCTCCCTCCCTCATGTGCGTTGAGAGCACACCACGGTCGGTGCGTCCTTGACTAGCTTGCTCAGCGGGCCCCTCAGCCGCTCATGGAAGTAAGCAAAAGCCCTCTAAAATAAGAGGTTCTGGCGATCTGTCCGAACCTCGCGCGACGATGCTCGGCCCAAGTGAACAGAGTCGAGTGGGCGTCGCACAGCGCCGGCGCAGAGGAGGTAAGGCCGATGGATTTCACCCCGCACCCCACCATCCAGCAGGAGACCGCGGCCGGTGCCGCGCTGGCCGTCAAACGCCTGTTTACCTCTCCTGAGACCCACCCGTTTGACTCGGTTGAGTGGGAGCTGCGCGACGCGCGTATCGGCCACGGCGACAGGGTCGCCTTCGAGCAGACCGACGTGGAGTTTCCCAAGAGCTGGAGCCAAAACGCAACCAACATCGTCGCCCAGAAGTACTTCCGCGGGCAGATCGGCCATCCCGCGCGCGAGCGCTCTGTCAGGCAGATGATCGGCCGCGTCGCCGGCACGATCGCCGGCTGGGGTCGCGAGCGCGCATACTTCGCCAGCGAGGAGGACGCCGAGGCGTTCGAGGCGGAGCTGACCCACATCCTGCTGTACCAGATGGCGGCGTTCAACTCGCCCGTGTGGTTCAACGTTGGCTTCGAGGAGAGCCCACAGTGCTCGGCGTGCTTCATCCTGTCGGTCGAGGACACGATGGAGTCGATCCTCGCGTGGAACACCAAGGAGGGCAACATCTTCCGCGGCGGCTCCGGGTCGGGCATCAACCTCTCCAACATCCGCGGCTCGATGGAGCCGCTGGCCAAGGGCGGCACCGCCTCGGGCCCCGTGTCGTTCATGCGCGGCGCCGACTCGTGGGCGGGCACGATCAAGTCCGGCGGCAAGACGCGCCGCGCCGCGAAGATGGTGGTGCTCGACGTCGATCACCCCGACATCCGCGAGTTCATCTGGTGCAAGGCCAAGGAGGAGGACAAGGCCGCCGCGCTGCGCGACGCCGGCTTTGACATGTCGATCGACGGCGACGGCTTCAGGTCGATCCAGTACCAGAACGCCAACAACTCGGTGCGGGTCACCGACGAGTTCATGCGTGCCGTCGAGGAGGACCGCGAGTGGCGACTGGTCGCCCGCGCCACCGGCGAGCCCGTTGGAGAGGCGATCCCCGCGCGCGAGCTGATGCGCGAGATCGCCGAGGCCGCGTGGCGCTGCGCGGACCCGGGGGTGCAGTACGACACCACCATCAACCAGTGGCACACCTCCCCCAACAGCGGACGCATCAACGCGTCGAACCCGTGCAGCGAGTACATGCACGTCGACGACTCCGCCTGCAACCTGGCGTCGCTGAACCTGATGAAGTTCCGCCGCCCCGACGGCACGCTGGACGTGGAGTCCTTCGAGCACACCGTCGACATCGTGCTGCTGGCCCAGGAGATCGTGGTGGGGCCCTCCAGCTACCCCACCGAGCAGATCGGCGTGAACGCGCGCGCGTTTCGCCAGCTCGGGCTCGGCTACGCGAACCTCGGCGCGTACCTGATGAGCAACGGCATGCCTTATGACTCCGACGCGGGGCGGGGCACGGCGGCGGCGATCACGGCGCTGATGACCGGTCGCGCCTACCGCGAGTCCGCACGCGTGGCCGCGGCGCTGGGGCCGTATGAGCGCTATGAGGAAAACCGCGAGGGCCACAACAACGTGATGCGCATGCACCGCGACGCGTCCTACGCGATCCCCGACTCGACCTGCGGCGACGAGCAGCTGCTCGAAGCCGCCCGGCGCTCGTGGGATGAGGCGGTGGAGCTCGGTGAGCGCTTCGGCTATCGCAACGCCCAGGCCACTGTGCTGGCCCCCACCGGAACGATCTCCTTCCTGATGGACTGCGACACCACCGGCGTCGAGCCCGACTTCTCGCTCGTGAAGTTCAAGGAGCTGGTGGGAGGCGGGCAGATGACGATCGTCAACCGCACCGTGCCGCAGGCCCTGGCGACGCTCGGCTACACAGAGCAGCAGGTCGAGCAGATCGAGGCGCACCTGGCCGAGCACGGCACGATCATCGGCGCGCCCGGGCTGGCCGCGGAGCACCTGCCCGTGTTCGACGTGGCGGTCGGCGAGCGCGCGATCTCCCACATGGGCCACATCAAGATGATGGGCGCCGTGCAGCCGTTCATCTCGGGCGCGATCTCAAAGACCGTGAACCTGCCGCAGAGCGCCACCGTGGAGGACATCGCCGACGCCTACACGCAGGCGTGGCGGCTCGGCGTCAAGGCGCTGGCGATCTACCGCGACGG